>JBHJOF010000069.1:0-22318 GCA_050330055.1 Kiloniellales bacterium | reverse complement strand
TGCTGGCTATGCTGGTCTTCGGTATTGCGGTGATGGACGGCGTCACTGCCAGCTTGCTGGCCCGCCCGGCCACCGTGCTGCTCTGGCTGGGCGCCGCCTTCGCCGCCAACCTGCTGCTGCAGGCGGCCGGCGCCGCGGGCTTCGCCTGGCTCGGCGCCCGCCGCGCCCTGACCGCCGGTCTGCTGTTCGGCAACCGCAACATGGGCCTGCTGCTGGCCGCCCTGCCGGCGGGCGTGGACCCGGATGTCGCGCTGTTCCTGGCGGTGGCCCAAATCCCGATCTTCACGTTGCCGGCGGCCCAGCAGCCGCTGTTGCGGCGGCTCCTGAGCGGCCCGGCTGGCCGGCTCCAGACCAAGCCATGACCCTTCAAAATCTGCGGCTTTTGTGCAACAGGCCTGTGATTTCGCGGCCGGTCCGTCCGCCAAGCCCCCTAGTGTTCAGTAAGGCGTTGTGGTAGTTGGGGGTGGGATGATCAGGGGATCGAGTCGAGATTGCAGCGACCATCCGGCACTAACCCTGTCTTAATGGAAAGCGACGAAAGTCGCGGGCACGCGAGCCGTGGGGGCAACGGCTCGCAGCTGCAGGTTACGGCCCCGCGAGGGAGGTCTGGGCCTTCCTCTTAAAGCTTTGGCCCGTTGGTCCGGGGGGAACGCCTCCCTGGCGCGGCCTGACGTTTGAGGCGAGTGACCGGTCGACTCGATGATCATACTACAGCATTCTGGCCTCGCGCGGCGGCTGATGGCCACGCTCTTCTCCGTGATTCTTCTGGTTGGTTGCGCCACGGCGCCGGAGCCGGGGGACATTCAGTATGCGCAGGGTGACGGCGCCGTAGCGGCGATCGACGCCGACATCGATCCGCTCGAGGGCGTCAACCGCTTCATCTTCGCCTTCAACGACATGCTGGACACCGTCGTGTTCCAGCCGCTGGCCGCGACCTATCGCTTCCTGCTGCCCGACGGGGTGCGCGATTCGGTGCGCAACTTCCTGCGCAACCTGAACACGCCGGTCATCCTGGCCAACGACGTGATGCAGGGCGACATGCGGCGCGCCGAGGAGACTCTGGCCCGCTTCATGCTCAACACCATCATCGGCGTCGGCGGCCTGTTCGACGTGGCAGCGGCCTCCGGCTACGACTATCACGACGAGGACTTCGGGCAGACCCTGGGCGTCTATGGCGTGGGCGGCTATCCCTATCTGGTGCTGCCGGTGTTCGGCCCCTCCACGGCCCGCGACACGGTCGGCATGCTGGTCGATTCCTTTCTCGACCCGCTGGGCTACGTGGTCGACGACGAGATACAGTTCGGCCGCCGCCTGGTCGCCGGCGTTGACTTCCGTGCCCGAAACATCGAGAACATTGAGGAGTTGAAGCGCGACTCGATCGACTACTATGCCCGCATCCGCTCGATCTACCTCCAGATGCGGGTCGATGCGATCAACAACGGCGAACGGCCGGACTTCTATCCGGCGCCGGGGCTCTCCTGGGATGGGCTCGACGACGACCAGGTCACCACATCTGAGTAACGGTGTTTGTTGAACTAAGTATTTTGCTTGAGCATAGAGCCATGGCAACACGACGTTTTCTGCTGATCTCGCTCTTTGTACTGCCGTTCGTGGTAGCGGCTGCCGGAATCGCACCGGCCCGGGCCAACACCCAGTCGCCGCAGGATGCCGGCGCTTTCCTGGTGGCGCTCGGCGAGCGGGCGGTTCATGAGCTCGGCGACCAGTCGCTCGACGAGTCGGAGCGCGAGCGCCGCTTCCGCAGGCTGTTCAAGGAGAGCATCGACATCGAGACGATCGGCCGCTTCGTGCTGGGCAAGCATTGGCGGCGGGCCACGCCGGAAGAGCGCCAGGACTTCCTACAGGTCTTCGAGGACGCCACGGTGCAGCGCTTCCTGCCGCTCTTCGCCGACTATTCGGGCGAGACCTTCATCATCAGCAGCCAGCGCCGCGACGCGAACAACCCGAATCACATCTTCGTGACCTCGAAGATCGCGCTCACCTCGGGCGACGCCTATTCGGTGGAGTGGCGGGTGCGGGAGCTGGAGTCGGGCTACCGCATCCTCGACATCATCGCCGAGGGTGTTTCCATGGCGATCACCCTGCGCCAGGAATACAGCGCGGTGGTCAGCCACTCGGGCATCCGCGGTCTGGTCGAGCTGCTGCGCGCAAAGGTGGCTTCCGGGGCTTTCGCGCCCACGAACTAGAGCGCCGGCCCGGCAGGCCGCGCCGAGCGGCCCCCCCTCAGCAAAAACCTCGGCAAATCGCTGCTCTCTCTTGGAGTGGACGTTCGATGTGCGGAATTGCCGGTGTCGCCTACGCGGACGGCACGCGGCCGGTCGAGCGCGCCCTGCTCGCCGGCATGGCGGGCCTGATGGTGCATCGCGGCCCCGACAGCGACGGGTATTACAGCGCGCCGGGTATCGGCTTCGCCTTCCGGCGGCTCAGCATCATCGACCTGGAGGGTGGCGACCAGCCGATCGCCAACGAGGACGGCTCGATCGTCCTGATCTGCAACGGCGAGATCTACAACTTCGTCGAGCTGCGCGCCGGGCTCGAGGCGCGCGGCCACCGCTTCCGCACCGGCTCGGACGTCGAGGTGATCCTTCACCTCTACGAGGAGCACGGGCCCGACTGCCTGCGCTTCCTGCGCGGCATGTTCGGCTTCGCGCTGTGGGACGGGCGCGAGCGGCGCCTGTTGCTGGCGCGCGACCGCTTCGGCATCAAGCCGCTGCACTACGCCGAGACGCCGCAGGGCCTCTATTTCGCCTCCGAGCAGAAGCCCATCATGGCCTTCGGCGAGGGCGTCGATCTCTCGCCCGACCCGCAGGCCTTCAAAGCCTTGACGACCTTCGGCTACGTCATCGGCGCGCGCACGCCCTGCCGCGGCGTGCGTCGGCTGCTGCCCGGATACTACCTGCTGTACCAGGGCGGCAGGGCGACGCTGCGGCAGTACTGGACGCCGCGCTTTCTCGGCGCTGGACAGCAGCCGGAACGGCTGAGCGCCGACGACTGGGCCGAGGCACTGCTGGAGAAGCTGCGCGAATCGGTGCGCCTGCACATGCGCAGCGACGTCCCCATCGGCTCCTGGCTCAGCCCTGGCATCGACTCCAGTGCCGTGGCCGCGCTCGCGGCCCAGCTGAGCGATCAGCCGATCCACAGCTACACGATCGGCTTCGACGACCCGGCGGTGGACGAAACCCGGCTGTACCCGACGCTCGACCGCTACGGCGACTACAACCTGCGCAACGAGCTGGTCATGTGCCGCGACGAGAGCTTCGAGCTGTTCGAGAAAGGAATCTGGTACTGCGAAGAACCCGGCGGGGCCATGATCCCACGCCTGATCCTGGCCGAGGCCACGGCCCGGCGGGTCAAGGTGGTGGTGAACGGCGAGGGATCGGACGAGCTGTTCGGCGGCTATAATTACTTCCGGCGCCAGGACAGGGTCGGGTTCTTGTCGCGCCTGCCCCTGTGGCTGCGGCGGCTGATCGTGCGCTTCGGCCCGCACCTGCACCAACGGCTGCGGCTGCAGCAGGTGCAGGAGCTCATCCTGCTGCCCCCCGCCATGGACATGCGGCGCTTCGCCGTGCTCTACGGCGTGACTTCGTTCCAGCGCCGGATCGACTTGCTGTCGCCGGACCTGCGCGCCGCACTGGCGGAGTGCGACACGGAGGCACCACCGATACTGCCGCCGGCGGACTTCCAAGCGTGGCAGCCATTCGAGCAGCAGCAGTACCTGGAGCAGACCATTCGCCTGCCCGAGTACGTGAACCGTTCGCTCGACCGTGCCTCCATGGCACATGGCCTGGAAGTGCGCGTGCCCTTCCTCGACCACGTCTTCGCCGAGTTCTGCGCGCGCATTCCGGTAGGCCTGAAACTGCGCGGCAAGACCGAGAAGTACATCCTGCGCCAGGCGCTACGCGGCGTGCTGCCGCAGGCGATCGTCGAGCGCCGCAAGCGCGGGCTCATGTCGCCCGGCGGCGGCTGGTGGCGCAAGAGCAGCCTGCCGGCCTTCGCCGAGGCGCTGATGAGCGAAGCCGCCCTGCGCCGCAAGGGCCTGTTCGATCCGGCGGCCGTGCACGACCTGCTGGCGCGGCACCGGCGCGGCGAGGGCCGCTACGATCGCCACCTCGACGCCGTGCTCGCCCTGCAGCTGCGCGACGAGCTGTTCCAGCCGAGCCGCCTGATCGCCCAGTCCGGCCAGGCGAGCTGGCGCCCGGTGCCGACCCCGGCGCGGTAGCGGAGCCGCCGACCGCGCCCCTCGTTCGCACCCTCACCCTCCCAACGTTTCGCGTTGGGCCCCTCCCTCTCCCCTCGAGGGCGAGGGGAACAAACCGGCGCCCTGGTTTTCCCTCTCCCTCGAGGGGAGAGGGAGGGACCCGATGCGAAGCATTGGGAGGGTGAGGGTGACCCGCGCGTCAGCGCGAAAGGGCGCTGCCCTGCCGCGTCCCTTTAGCGTGTGAGGGGCTTGTACTTGATGCGGTGCGGCTGGTCGGCGTCGCTGCCGAGGCGGGCGTGGCGGTCGGCCTCGTAGTCCTGGTAGTTGCCCTCGAACCAGACCACCTGGCTGTCGCCCTCGAAGGCCAGCATGTGGGTCGCCACGCGGTCGAGGAACCAGCGGTCGTGGCTGGTGATCATGCAGCAGCCGCCGAAGCCCAGGAGCGCCTCCTCCAGCGCGCGCAGGGTGTCGACGTCGAGGTCGTTGGTCGGCTCGTCGAGCAGGATCAGGTTGGCGCCCGACTTCAGCATCTTGGCGAGATGCACGCGGTTGCGCTCGCCGCCGGAGAGCTGGCCGACCTTCTTCTGCTGGTCGGCGCCGCGGAAGTTGAAGCCGCCGACGTAGGCGCGCGACGGCACCTGGCGCTTGCCGAGCTGGATCTGGTCGAGCCCGCCGGAGATCTCCTCCCACACCGTCTTGTCGGCCGCCAGGCTGTCGCGCGACTGGTCGACGTAGCCCAGCACCACCGTCTCGCCGACGCGCAAGGACCCGCCGTCCGGCTGCTCCTGGCCGGTGATCATGCGGAACAGCGTGGTCTTGCCGGCGCCGTTCGGGCCGATGATGCCGACGATGGCGCCGGGCGGCACCTTGAAGCTCAAGTCCTCGATCAGCAGGCGGTTGCCGTAGCCCTTGCGCAGTTGCTCGGCCTCGACCACCAGATCGCCCAGGCGCGGGCCCGGCGGGATGACGATCTGGCCGGCCTCCGGCGCCTGCTCCGCTTTCTCGGCCAGCAGGCTTTCGTAGGCGGTGATGCGCGCCTTGGACTTGGCCTGGCGGGCACGCGGGCTGGCGCGGATCCACTCCAGCTCGTTGGCGAGCGTGCGGGCGCGGCCGGCGGCCGCCTTCTCCTCCTGGGCCAGGCGCTGCTGCTTCTGCTCCAGCCAGGAGGAGTAGTTGCCCTCGAAGGGGATGCCCTGGCCGCGGTCGAGCTCGAGGATCCAGCCGGCCACGTTGTCGAGGAAATAGCGGTCGTGGGTCACCGCCACCACGGTGCCCGGGTAGTCGTGCAGGAAGCGCTCGAGCCAGGCGACCGATTCGGCGTCCAGGTGGTTGGTCGGCTCGTCGAGCAGCAGCAGGTCGGGGCGCTGCAGCAGCAGGCGGCAGAGCGCGACGCGGCGCCGCTCGCAGCCGGACAGCTTGCTGACGTCGGCCTCGCCGGGCGGGCAGCGCAGCGCGTCCATGGCGATCTCGACGTGGCGGTCGAGCTCCCAGGCGTCGGCCGCGTCGATCTTCTCCTGCAGCTCGGCCTGCTCGGCGATGAGGGCGTCCATCTCGTCGCCGGTCAGCTCCTCGCCGAAGCGGGCGCTGACCTGCTCGAAGCGGTCGAGCAGCGCCTTGGTCGCCGCCACGCCCTCCATGACGTTGCCGGCCACGTCCTTGGCGGGATCGAGCTGCGGCTCCTGCGGCAGGAAGCCGACCCTGGCGCCGTCGGCCGCCCAGGCCTCGCCCATGACGTCGGTCTCGATGCCGGCCATGATCCTGAGCAGCGTCGACTTACCCGCCCCGTTCAGGCCGAGGACGCCGATCTTGGCGCCGGGAAAGAACGACAGCCAGATGTCCTTCAGCACCTCCCTGCCGCCTGGGTAGACCTTCCGCAGGCCCTTCATGACGTAGATGTATTGGTAGGAGGCCATGGGCCCTCACGGTAAGTTGCCGGAAAAGGTGGAACGGACCGGGGTTTATCCCAAGGCGCCGTTCGGGGAAAGGGGCGAATCGTGGCACAATGAATACTTCGGAATCACCGGAGCAGCCCTGCCGTGACCAGCTTCGCCGCCATCGATTTCGAGACCGCCAACTACGATCGCGACTCGGCCTGCGCGATCGGCGTGGTAGTCTGCGCCGAGGGGCGCATCGTCGAGCGCCAGCATCACCTGATCCGGCCGCCCAGCGAGCGCTTCGTCTTCACCTACCTGCACGGCATCGGCTGGGAGCAAGTGGCGGCGGCGCCGAGCTTCGGCGAGCTCTGGCCAACGCTCCGCCCCCTATTGCGCCAGGTGGATTTCCTCGCCGCCCACAACGCCAGCTTCGACCGCAGTGTGTTGCACGCCTGCTGTCAGAGCCACGGCCTACCCGCACTGCGCAAGTCCTTCACCTGCACAGTCGACCTGGCGCGCCGCCAGTTGAGCATCTATCCGACCAAGCTGCCCGACGTCTGCCGCCGCCTGCGCATAGACTTGCGCCACCACCAGGCCGACTCCGACGCCGAGGCTTGCGCCCGCATCGTGCTGGCGGCGGAGCAGGAAGGCTGGCGGCACCCGACAAGGCCGCCTCCTCCGGCCCGTCCCTGCCGCCCTGCTCTACCTGCTACTTGACGAGGGCCGGGCCCCTCCGGGGCCCGTCAAAGCGATGCCTTGCGTCAAAAGGGTGCAGGTCCCGGCGCCGCGGGAGGGGCCTTGCGCCACTATCCGAGAGACTCGATCATGGCAGCCGCGCCGAGTCCTCGGGCACGGCGGTGATTCCCCGGTCCCGGCCGGTCCGCCCGCTGGCCCGGCGACGGGACCTCGGACACGCGCGGGGCGGCAGGCAGGAGGGTGCAGATGCCTCCCTTGATCCTGGTGGTGGACGACGAGCCCAACATCGTGCTGTCCATCGAGTACCTTATGAGGCGCAGCGGCTATGAGACGCGCATCGCCCACAATGGCAAGGCGGCGCTGCAGGCGTTGCGCGAGCGCGCCCCCGATCTCGTCCTGCTCGATGTGACGATGCCCGATCACGACGGCTATGCGGTCTGCCAACAGATGCGGACCAACCCACTTTGGCGAGCGATTCCGATCATCATGCTGACCGCCCGGGGACGTGACGTCGAGCGCGAGAAGGGCCTTGCGCTCGGCGCCAACGACTACATCACGAAGCCGTTCTCGACCAAGGCGCTGATCGAGCGGGTCAAGGCGCACCTCGGCACGGCGAAGCGTGGCGGGTGACGGGCGGTGTCCGAGGCGACGTCACAGGAGAGGCGACAGAAGCTGGAACCGCGGCGCTTCGGCGGGTTGTTGTTCGGCGGCCTCGCGCTTGCCGTGCTGCTGCTCGCCGGCCTGGGCCTGTGGCTGAATGCGCATGGTCTGGCAGAGTTGGACGCGGAGACCCGTGCCGCCACTCTGCTCATTGTCGGCGCTCTGACGCTGTTTGCCGTCCTGGCCATCGCTTGGGCGACGCTCGACCGGCGCCTGCTGTGGCCGCTGACGGCGCTCGCCCGCGAACTGCAGGCGATCGCCCATGCGCCCGGCAAACAGACGGTGGAGCTGCCGCACGCGACTGGGCTGGGCGCGCTCGAGGGCGCAACGGCCGAGCTGGTCGAGCGCTTCGTCGCCACCCGAGCCGAGATGTCGCGGGCCACCGCCAAGGCCGCGGCCCGGGTCGACGAGCAGAAGAGCCAACTCGAAGCGCTGCTGCTCGACCTGACCGAGGGCATCATCCTGTGCAACCTCAATCACCGGGCGATTCTCTACAACCACGCCGCCGTCCAGCTGCTCGACGCGCCGCACAAACTGGGGCTCGGCCTGTCGCTGTTCGACCTGGTCAGCCGGGAGCCCATTCTGCACACCCTCGACCAACTCAAGGCCGCTCACAAGGACAGCCCCTCCACTGACCCGCGCCAGCGCAGCGCCGAGTTCATCTGCACCACCAGCGACGCACGCATCACACTGCACGGCCGCATGAGCCTGGTGCTCGACCGCAAGAACGCAGTGATCGGCTACGTCACCTGCTTCACCGACATCAGCAAGGAAATCACCGACCGCATCCAGCGCGAAAGCCTGCTGCGCGAAGCCACGGAAGGCCTGCGGCGACCGCTCGCCAACCTGCGCGCGGCAGCCGAGACCTTGGCCTATCATCCCGATCTGGACGCCCGCCAGGGCGAAGGATTCAAGTCGATCATTCTCAGTGAGAGCATCGACCTCAGCGAGCGGCTCGATGCGCTGACCGCGAAGTACCGGGACCTCGGTGTCGGCCAGTGGCCCATGTGGGACCTGCACTCGGGCGACCTCATCGGCGGCGTCGCCCGCCGCCTGCGCGACGCCGAGGGCATCGAGGTCACAATGACCGGTATTCCGCTGTGGCTGCGCGGCGAGAGCTATTCGCTGATGCTGTTGATCGAACACCTGGTCAAGCAGATCAAGGCCGAAACGGAGGTCGCCAGCTTCGACATCGAAGCGCTGCTCGGCGACCGCCGGGTCTACATGGACATCCGCTGGCCGGGCCAGCCAATCGGCACGCAGGTGCTCGAGCGGTGGCTGGACAAGCCGCTGGCGGGGGCTCTCGGGGGTACGACCGGTAGCGCTCTCGGGGGCGCCACGGCGCGCGAGATTCTGTACCACCACGGCAGCGAGCTATGGAGCCAGAGCCACGAAGCCGGTACGGCTCTGCTGCGCCTACCCCTGTCATCGCCGAGCCATCCGCAGTTCCGGCCGGTACACGAGGCCTTGCCGCCACGCCCGGAGTTCTATGACTTCCACCTGATGCATCGCGCGGAGGTCGCCGACGGACTGGCGAACCGGCCGCTGCGCGACCTTTCCTACGTCGTGTTTGACACCGAAACGACCGGCCTGCGTCCCTCACAGGGCGACGAGATCGTCTCCATAGCCGCAGTCCGCATCGTCAATCGCCGCATTCTCACGGGCGAGTGCTTTGAACGCCTGGTCGACCCGAAGCGGCCGATTCCCAAGGCATCAACCCGCTTTCACGGGATCACCGACGAGATGGTAAATGGCAAGCCGCCGATTGAGCTGGTTCTGCCGCAGTTCAAGGCTTTCGTCGGCGACGCCGTGCTGGTCGCCCACAATGCCGCCTTCGACATGAAGTTCCTATCCCTCAAGGAAGCGGCAAGCAGCGTCCGGTTCGACAATGCCGTGCTCGACACCCTGCTGCTTTCGGTCTACCTGCACGATCATGTACCGGACCACACACTCGATGGCATGGCACGGCGGTTCGGCGTGGAAGTCAGCAACCGCCACAGCGCCATGGGCGACAGCCTGGTGACCGCCGCCATATTTCTGCAGCTGCTGCGGCTGCTCGAGGCGCGGGGCATCACGACGCTGGGCCAGGCCATGGCTGAGTCGGAGTCGATTGTCCATCTGCGGCGACGGCAGGCGGAGTTCTGATTTCGCGGGCGCCGGGGACCGCGCTCAGAAAATCTCCCCCGTGAACTCGTGGCGCACGCGCTTGCCGAGCTCCTCGATGGCCTTCAGGGAATCGATCAGGATGTCGCGCTCGCGCTCCGATAGGGCCGCCAGGGCGACGTAGTTGGTGACCTCGGCGCCGGCCTGGAAGTCTCGCAGCTGCTGGCGCAGCAGCAGGCCGGTGATGTGGCGGAAGGCGCCGCGCAGGTAGTCGGCCTCGTCGTCGCTCAGAACGCCGGCCGCATGCAGCGCGTCGATGCGCGCCCGCGTGCCGGACTCGGCGATGCCCTCGCGCAGCGCGAAGAGGCGCAGGTTCGAGACCAGCGGCATGGTACCGCTGTGCTTCAGATTGATCTTGCCCTTGTGCTCGGGCTTGTCGCTCTCGGTGCGCAGGCGGCCGAACCAGCCGAGCGCGACGCCGGTGCGCGCCACCTCGCGCTGCAGCTCGGAGAGGAAGGCGGGGCTGGCGCGCGCCATGCGGGTCACCGCCTCGCGCAGCTCGTCGGCGAAGTGCCGCGCGCCGTAGGCGGCGCGGAAGTCGAAGAAGATGTCCGAGAACTGCAGGACGATGGTGCTGCGCTTGCGGCCCCAGAAGGAGACCTGCTCGCGCCACTGGCTGCGCGTCTTGCGCCACACCGGGTTGGTCGCCATGACGTAGCCGCCGCAGAGCGGAAAGCCCACCGCGTCCAGGTCGCGGGTCATGCGCTCGGCCAGCTCGATGAAGAAGCCGTCGATGCGGCCATGCTCGCTGTCCGGATAGTCGTCGAGGATGAAGCCGTTGTCCTGGTCGGGATAGAGGAAGTTCTCGCCGCGCCCGCCGGAGCCCATGATGAGCAGCGCGAAGTCGACCGGCGGCGTGCCCCAGCCCTCCGCCGCCATGGCGTCGAGACCGGCCTTGAGGATGCGGCGGTGGATGTCATTGTTGATGTGCGTGATGAGGGCCTGGATCTCCGGTGCCGGCACGTTGTCGTCGAAGAGATCGTAGGCCAGCTCGACCTGCGCCACCTTGATCTCGCGCAGGCCATCCAGGCTTCCCTCATGGCTCACCCGCTCGATCTGGCGCAGCACCTGAACGCCCGCGACGGCGAGCGCGTCATGCAGGTCGATCATGCCGAGCGGGCGCTGCTCCCGGTCGACGACGGGCATGTGGCGCCAGCCGAAGCGGCGCATGCGGGCGATCGCGTAGTAGAGGTAGTCGTCGGCGCCGATGGTCTGGACCGGTGCGGTCATGACGCCGGCCAGCGCCTCGCCGCCAGCGCAGCGCAGGGCGACGCGCCGCACCACGTCCTGCTCGGTGACGATGCCGGCCAGCCGCCCGGCCTCATCGACGATGAGCGCGGAGGTCGTCTTGGCCGCAGCCATGCGGCCGATCAAGTCCTCCACCGTCGAGTCCCGGGGGACGACCAGCGGCGGGGCCCGCATGTAGTCGCGCACAAGGCGCGAGAAGATCGCGGTCTGCGACTGGGCCGGCCTGGCCTCGGCCGGTCCCCGGCGCAGCGCCGCCTTCGCCTGCTCTGTCCTGCTGGCCACCGCCGGGCCCCGCCTTCACTCGGCCTTACGGACCAGCCGCGCGGCCGGCAGGGACAGCCCCTTCCCGCTCTCCTCCGCGCTCTCCTGCTCCGGCTCGGCAACCGCCTCCTGCACGGGTCCATCGCCCTGCTTGGGCACCGCGGCCTGTGGAGCCCGGCCGTAGGGCACGGTGAAGCAGAGGCGGGCGCCGCCGCCGGCCCCGGTAGCACTTGGGCTCTCGGCCCAGATGCGGCCGCCGAAGTGCTCGACGATCTGGCGGCAGATCGGCAGGCCGAGCCCGGTGCCCGGCGACTTGGCGCTGCGTGTGCCGTCGACCTGCTGGAACTTCTCGAAGATGCGCTCCAGCGCGTCGGGCGGGATGCCGGGACCGTTATCGGCGATGCTGACCAGCAGGCCCTCGGGCTGGGCCCGCGCCTTGATCTCGACCTGCGGCGCCGGGCCGTCGCAGAACTTCACCGCGTTCGACAGCAGGTTGACGATCACCTGGATCAGGCGGTCGCGGTCGGCATGGATGGCGGGCAGGTCGCGCGGCAGGTCGACGGCGAGCGCGATGTGGCTCTCGGTAAAGAGGCTGCTGGTCGCGGCCACCGCGTCCTCGATCGCCGCCTTGGGCTCGACGTCGTCCATCTGCCATTCCATGCGCCCGGATTCCATCTTGGCCAGGTCGAGAATCTGGTTGATCAGGCGGGTCAGGCGCTCGCTCTCCTTGACCACGATCCCGAGGAAGCGGGTGCGCTCGGCCTCGTCGAGCCGCGGATTGTCGTAGAGAATCTCGCTGAACGAGCGGATCGAGGTGAGCGGCGTGCGCAGCTCGTGGCTGACCGTGGTGAGGAAGTCGTCCTTCAGGCGGTCGAGCTCCTGCAGGCGCTCGTTGGCGGCCCGCAGACGGCGGGTGGCGATCTCGAGCTCGCGCGACTTTTGCTTGAGCTGATGGCTGTACTCGATGACGTGCGAGGCCTCGTCGAGGATCTCCATGACCTCGCCGATGCTGGCAATCTCGCCCTTCACCACCGAGGCAACCATGACGCGCGCCGAGGCGGCGCCGATCGCGCCGGCCAAGAGCCGCTCGGTGAAGTGCACCAGATCGGCATCGGCCTCGTCCAGCTTGCTCAGGTTGATGCCGCGCCGCGCCGCATAGCCGCTGAAGGCGCGGTCGGCGCGGTCCCGTCCGACGAAGCGCACCACCAGGTCATCGAGGTCGCGGAAAGTCGCCGTGCCGCCCCAGTAGTGCGAGCCGCTGCGCTCGCCCGAATGGCGGTAGACCTCGACGAAGAGCGTGGCCTGGATGCGCTCGACGGCGCTCTGTCGGGTCGCCAGCGAGACCGTGATGTAGCCGCCGATGTTGGCCACCATGGACCAGAAAAGCGCATGCGACAGGTAGTCGAAGCCGCTCAGCCCGAAGAGCTGGTAGGGCCGCAGCAGCTCGATGCCGAAAGCGCCATGCTCAATGAACTCGGCCGGGATCCAGCCGGAGCGGGCGAAGGACGGCAGCAGCAAGGTATAGCCCCAGACCAGGAAGCCGAGGCTGAGCCCGGCGAGCGCGCCGCCGCGGGTGCCGCCCTTCCAGTAGATGCCGCCGACTATGGCCGGCGCGAACTGCGCCGCGGCGGCGAACGACACCAGTCCTATGGTGACCAGCGCGAACGAGGCGCCGATGAAGCGGAAGTAGACGTAACCGCAGAGCAGGATGACCAGGATGGAGCCGCGCCGGATCGCCAGCAGCAGCCCGGTCAACTCGCCCTGCTCGGCGAGCCGCAGCCAGCGGGCGCGCAGCAGCACCGGCATGATGAGGTCGTTGCAGACCATGGTGCTAAGCGCGACCGAGGCGACGATAACCATGCCGGTGGCCGCCGAAAGGCCGCCGATGAAGACGAAGAGCGCCAGCATCTCCTGGCGTTCGGCCATCGGCAGGGTGAGCACGAAGGTATCGGCGTCGACGCCGCCGTTCGGGAAGTGCAGCAGGCCGGCTACCGCGATCGGCAGCACGAAGATGTTGATCACCAGCAGATAGAGCGGAAACAACCAGACCGCCTTGTAGAGATGCCGCTCGTTCAGGTTCTCGACCACCGTCACCTGGAACTGCCGCGGCAGGCAGATGATCGCCGCCATGGACAGCAGGGTGAGCGTGACCCACTGGCCGTAGCCGCCCGAGGAGGCCACGGTGAAGAGCTGGGCGATCTCCGGAACCGCCGCGCCGCGCTCGAACAGCGGACCGAAGCCGCCGAACAGGCCGAAGGTGACGAACAGGCCGACCGCCAGGAAAGCGACCAGCTTGACCACCGATTCGAAGGCGATCGCGACGACCATGCCTTCGTGCTGCTCGCTGGCGTCGATGTGGCGGGTGCCGAACAGGATGGCGAAGATCGCCAGCATGAAAGTCACCACCAGGCCGGTATTGCGCAGCACCGGCAGGTCACCCAGCTCGCGCGGCATGATGATGTCGGGATAGTGCAGCAGCACCGTCAGGCTGGTCGATACCGCCTGAAGCTGCAAGGAGATGTAGGGCATGATGCCGATCACCGCGATCACCGTCACCAGGCCGCTCAGCATCGGGCTCTTGCCGTAGCGCGACGACAGGAAGTCGGCGATCGAGGTGATGCGGTTCAGCTTGCTGATCCGGATGATCTTGTGGATCACGAACCACCAGAGCGCGAAGGTCAGCGTCGGCCCCAGATAGATGGGCAGAAAGTCGATGCCGCTTTCCGCCGCCCGGCCGACGCTGCCGTAGAAGGTCCAGGAGGTGCAGTAGACGGCGAGCGAGAGCGCGTAGATGTAGGGATTGTTCGCCAGGCTGCGGCCCTGGTCGGCGCGCCGGTCACCATAGTACGCGATGGCGAAGAGCAAGCAGAGATAGGCGAAGGAAACCGTGAAGATGACCCAGCCGTCCAGCACGCTCAGCCCTCTTCCGTTGGGCGGCCCTGGGCGGACGGCGGGGCAGACGGCGGGGCAGTCGGGGCACTTGCCGGGCCGGAAGCCTGGGCGCCGGACCGGCCGCGGCTAGCCTGCGTGGCCATCACGCCGATCAGCACGATCAGCAGCCCCCAGCCGGCGAAGAGATAGAGATAGAGCAGTGGCAGGCCGGCGACGAAGCGCTCGGCGCTGAACAGCGACAGCAGCGGCGGGCTGAACAGCAGCAGACCGAGCAGGAACAGGGCCAGCGATCGTTCGCCGGTTGCGCCGGGCCGGCTCATTGCTCTACCTCCCGATCAACCTAGAAGATGCGGCCCCTTGAGGGCACTTTTTCTGACATTCTACACCGCCAGGCCGGGATTCGGAAATGCAGCGGACGCCGCCCGCGGCAGCTCGCCGAGGGTGGCGAACGGACTCAACCGGCGGAGGCGGCGGCGAAACGCTTCACCTGCTCGACCAAGTCCCGGGTAGAGAAGGGCTTGGTCACGTAGAGGTCAGCGCCGAGCTCGATGCCCTTGCGCTGCTCCGCCTCCCGGCCGCGCGCCGTCAGCATGACGATCCTCACGTCCCGCCAGGCCTTGTTCGCCCGGATCGCCCGGCAGACCTCGTAACCATCGCCCTTGGGAATCATCACATCGAGCAGCACCAGGTCGGGCGGCCGCTCGGCCATTGCGGCCAGCGCGGCATCGCCATCCCGGGCCACGCGCACCTCGAAGCCGGCCGCGGTCATGAGAAACTCCAGCGACTGCACAATGTTCGGCTCGTCATCGACGACGAGGACGGAATAGGCCATCCCGGGCAAGCCCCTCTCCCGCGTGCGAAGCGGGCTTCCGGCGATCCGCCGCTTGCGGCTTGTGGTTCGAGGCGCGACGGCGCCGCTCCGAGCCTATCTCAATGGCCCGTGGCTTGTCATGACCCTGGTGCGAGCGCCGCTGCCCGCGACTGCCGGACACTACGTGCCTGCCAATAACGATAGCCGGAGACGCGATGGGCGTCCCCGGCCGGTGCAATGGAGAAAGCTGGAGGCTAGCCGAGCCGCGCCTTAACGCGCGGCTCCGGCGTCACGCAAGGCTCACGTCGTCGCGATGCCGACCGCGACCAAGACGAGAAACACGCCAATCAGCAGAATCCAGGGGTTCTTCTTCACAAACGACATCGATCCAATCCTCCGTGACCTTGGCTTGTCGCGCCGTCGCCTCTGCCGCTGCCAGCCGAGCCGATACGACCTTCGATTATCTTTACTATTTTACAGATCGGCCGGCTAGTCAATAACTATCTCTATAACAACGATTTTTTCTGTGGAACATTGACCGGTGAGCTCTGTAAGTCTGTAAATTTTGTGAATATCAGAGGCCCGTCAAAGCGCTATGCGGGCGGCCGGGATCAGCCGGCGTGCAGACTGGGCAGGATCGGCTCCTGCGCCCGCTGGCGACAATCGAGTCGCTCGCAGAGGCGGCAGGTGGCGCCGATCGGCATGGTCGCCGCTTCGTTGGTCAGATCGATCCCGTCGCTGTAAACGAGCTGATCTGCATAGGCGATGTCGCAGCCGATGTTCACGGCAAGCAGGACCGGCGGTGTGCCGTGACCGCCGTGCGGCTTTTCCACGGTACAGGCCAAGTCGAAAAAGCGGCTGCCATCGGGCAGCTGCGATACCTGCGTGCGGAAGCGTCCGGGAGCAAGGAATGCGGCGTGCACGTTCCAGCGTGGGCACAGGCCGCCGAAGCGCGGGATCGATAGACCCGAGGCCGAGAATCGCTTTGACAGGTTGCCCGCGATATCGACGCGCAGGAAGTGAATGGGCAGACCGCGCGCCCCAACCCGCTGCAGCGTCGACAGGCGATGGCAGACCTGCTCGAAGCTGGCGCCGAATCGCCCCTGCAGCACGGCGATGTCGTGCCGCGCGTCCCGCGCGGCCGCGAGAAACGCGTCGTACGGCATCAGCAGGGCGCCGGCCACGTAGTTGGCGAGGGCCCGGCGGCACAAGCTAGTGGCCGACTCGCCGACCAGGGTGTCGTCCTCGAGTAGACGGTCGAACGCGGCCGCGCAGGTCACTTCAGCGAGCCGGCGGGCCAGACGGAAACGCCGCCGCGTGGCCGGCTCCAGTTCGCCGATCAATAGAGGGGCGGCCTGCTCCCTAGCGGCCGTCAGCGCCAGGGGCGGCAGCCCGGCGCAGCGCTTGATCGCCTGGCCGTAGCGTTCGCCGAGCAGCCGGGCCAGCGCCTCGGCATCGCAGGCCTCGGCCAGGCCCGTCTCGCGCCGCAGCGTCTCGGCAGCCACTTCCAGTTCCGGGAAATGGTTGTCGTGGCGCTGCAGGTAGTCGGCAACGATCTCCGCTGCGGGGACGGCGGGCGGACGCCGCTCCGCTCCCTCCTCCTGGGCGTAGGCCAGCATCTGGGTGACGACGTCTCCGAGGCGCCGGCTCTCGGTGGCGAGTATGCCGGTGAAGCGGCGCCGCTGATCGAAGTCCAGCTCCTCGTGGTCGCGCAGGATTTCCGAGAAGGAGCGGATGTTGGTGAGAAGCGTGCGCAGCTCGTGCGCCGAGGTCGAGAGGAAGGCACCGTCGGAGAGCCGCGCAGCAAGCGCCTGCAGGTCCTCCTGCGCCCGGCGGTGGGCGCGATAGACCGCCAGGACGGCCCGGCAGACGGCAGGCGCCGTGTCCACGATTTCGCGCAGCTCATCCGAGGCGATATCGATATCGCGGAACAGCGAGTCGCCGGACATCTCGGAAAGCTCGGCCAGCAAGCGCGCGTCACTGTCCTGGGAGAAGTTCTGCAGATCGACCTGGAAGCGATCCGCCAGCTTGAGCAGCAGCGGCAGCGTCAGGGGGCGCTGGTTGTGCTCTATCAGATTGAGGTAGCTGGCCGAGATGCCCAGCTGGCGCGCCATTTCAACCTGCGAGATCGCCCGCTCGCGCCGCAGCCGGCGAATCTTGCTGCCCATCAGCGGTCTACGCGCCATGGCAATCGCGTTCCTGTTACATAATTTACAAAAAACCCGTGATTGTTAGCGAAGAGTTTACAGAGCTTTTCTTTGTAGAACAACCAATTATTGACTAATTATGAAGTTTGTAGATAATTTACAAGAGTCGTGCGCGGCACGATTAGGTCTGCCCATGCAGCCGCAGATCGGGGTCCGGCATCGCCGGGCGCGGCCCTCACAGTGGGAGGCAGGGTTCATGGAAGCAAAAATCGTATGGTTGTTCCTCTTCGTCGCTTTGTACTGGGCCTATTGCATCTTTTGGGGCATCCGGGGAGCGATGACGGCGAAGACGGCGTCGGACTACTTCATTGCGGGCCGGCGCCTTTCGCTATGGGTCTTCGTTCTGGCGGCGACCGCCACGTCGTTCTCGGGCTGGACCTTCATGGGGCACCCGGGCCTGGTCTATCGTGACGGTTTCCAGTACGCCTACGCGTCGTTCTACACCATCACCATCCCCTTCACCGGCGTGCTGTTCCTGAAGCGCCAGTGGATGCTGGGCAAGCGTTTCGGCTATGTGACGCCGGGCGAGATGCTGTCGGACTATTTCCAGGGCGATGCCATTCGCATCCTGACGGTGCTGGTGGCCCTGCTGTTCTCGATCCCCTATCTGGGGGTCCAGCTCGGCGCCTCGGGCTTCCTGTTCAACGAGCTGACCGACGGCATGATCTCGACCAACGTCGGCATGTGGGTGCTGTCGCTGGTGGTGCTGATCTACGTGGCCTCGGGCGGCCTCAGGGCCGTGGCCTACGTGGATACGCTGCAGTGCATCCTGCTGGCGCTCGGCATCATCGTTACCGGTATCATCGCACTCAACCTGGCCGGCGGCTGGTCCTCCCTGCAGGCCGGTCTGGCGGACCTGGCGGCACAGCCCGAGCTCGGCCGGTGGGGCGCGACCCCGGATGGCCATAATGCCTACTTCGCCATCCCGGGCGTGATCCAGTTCACCGCCGGCCTCGGCAAAGAGACGCCGGTGGGCGGCCTTTGGACCGGCATCATGTGCCTGACCTACATGTTCGCGCTGATGGGCATCCAGTCGGCTCCGGCCTTCTCGATGTGGGCCTTCTCCAACACCGACCCGCGTCCCTTCGCGCCGCAGCAGGTCTGGGCCTCGTCCTTCTGCATCGGCCTGATCCTGTTCTTCTTCACCGCCTTCCAGGGGATGGGCGCCCACATTCTGGGCGGCAATCCCGCGGTCAACGAGGCGGGGCTGGTGATAAACCATGTCCTCAACGGTGAAGAGCTCGCAGCCAAGCCAGACAGTCTGGTGCCGCGCTACATCAACCAGATGGCCGATGCGGCGCCCTGGCTGGTGGGCCTCCTGGCGGTCTGCGCCCTGGCGGCGATGCAGTCGACCGGTGCCGCCTACATGTCGACCGCCGGCGGCATGCTGACGCGCGACCTCTACAAGCGCTATCTCAATCCGACGGCGACGCACACGACGCAGAAGCTGTTCGGGCGCCTGGGCGTCGCCTTCATCGTGATCTCGGCGCTTTTGGTCGCCACCTACTCCAGCGATGCCCTGGTGCTGCTCGGCGGCTTGGCGGTGGCCTTCGGTTTCCAGATGTGGCCGGCGCTTGCCGCCGTCTGCTGGTTCCCCTGGATCACCCGTCAGGGTGCCACCTGGGGTCTGGCGGCCGGACTGCTTGGCGTGATCTTCACCGAGACCTTCGGTGAGACCATCGCCAACGCCTTCGGCTTCAGCCTGCCATGGGGCCGCTGGCCTTGGACCATCCACTCGGCGGGTTGGGGCATCATCTTCAACCTGGCCGTCTGTGTCATCGTCTCGGCAATGACCCAGAACCAGGCGTCCCAGGCCCATCGCATGAAGTACCACAACTTCCTGCGCGAGCACGCCAGCCTGTCGCCGGACAAGCGCAAGCTGATTCCGACGGCCTGGGTCATCACCCTGGCGTGGCTGTTCTTCGGCATCGGCCCGGGCGCCGTGATCGGCAACACGATCTTCGGTGCGCCGGCAGCCGGCGTCGAGGGCTGGACCTTCGGCATGCCGTCGATCTGGGCCTGGCAGATCCTGTTCTGGATCCTCGGGACCGGGATGATGTGGTTCCTGGCCTACAAGATGGAAATGTCCACGGTGCCTGAGCGTGAGATCGAATCGCTCGTCGAGGACATCGGCGACGTCACAACCTCGCCCACGCAGGCGGGGGCTGGCGGCGCCGCACGCTAAGCAAATCTGACCATAGAACCCCTATTGCAACCTGAGAGGGGAAGGCAGCCGCCTTCCCCTCCTTTCTTTTCCCGCGCTCGGCAGATCGATCGCGCGGGCCAGCCGATGGCTTGTCCTTGGCCAGCAAATTGTTAGACTCCGCCGCGCGGTGGTCGAAACCATGATGGGCGGGCGCGAACAGGTTCATTCCGGAACGGCGCAACGGACCGATGGAAGCTCTCTTCAGCAAGGACTACGGGCTGCTCTGGGCGGTGCTGCTGGCGTTGGCGCTGTTCCTGCCGGTGCGCCAGCTCCTCTGGGTGCTCTATGTGCGCCGCGCCCAGAAAACGGGCGAAGACATCGAGACGGCAAAGCAGCGCCTGAAGCGGCGGGCCAGCTTCACCGCGGGCCTGCTCTGCTTCGTCTTTGCCTATCTCTACACCAACTACCTGTTCCAGAGCCGGCCATGAACCCGCAGGTCCTGCGCCGCTTCATATTCCTTATGGCCCTGCTGACCCTGGGCGGCGGGCTGCTGTTCCTGATCTTCGGCCAGCAGCTCGGCATGGAGCCCGGAGATTTCGAGACCAAGCTGGGCGACCAGCGCCTGGAGGACAAGCTCTACGACGAGGCGCTGGCGCACTTCGACCAGGCGCTGGTCGAGGCGCCGGACCATCGCGGCGCGCTGATGGGCCGCGCGTTGGTCTTCATCCAGACCGAGCGCTACGACGACGCGATCGCCGAACTCGACTATCTGATCGAGTTCCTGACAGCGAGCCTCGGGCCCGACGACCCGACCGGGTGGGGCGTGCTGGCCGCCGCCTACGCCAACCGCGGCATCGTGTATGACCGCCTGGGTCAGTACGAGAAGGCGCTGGAGAGCTACGTTGCGGCCTTGAAGACCGACGAAGATACGGTCAGTGGACCGGGCGTCGTGCACAAGATCCTGTACGGCGGGGACTACGTCTCGACGGTGCGCGAGCGCGCCGTTTACCTGGATCAGCAGCTCAAGCTGCCCGAGGAGGAGCGGCTGCTGCGCGTTCCCGAGCTGGACGAGAAGCAGCGCATGCACAAGCCCTGAGGACCGGCCCTGAGGACCGGCCCTGAAGTCTGGGCGCCGCACCGCCCGCTCAGCCGAAGCGTATCAGGCCCAGGACGTCCTGGAACAACACCAGGAAAAAGAAGGTCGCCGCAATGCAGCCGAACAACAGGCGCACGAAATCCGTCTTGCCCTCCTTGTCGCGGAAGCGGATGCCGTGCACCGCGATGAAGCCGGTGGCAATCAGGAAGAGGTAATTGATCGGCTTTTCCCACTCGCCGGCGAACTCGAACATCGGCCAGGTCCCCTGCGGATCGATCCGTCAGCCCGCCTTTTAGCCGCGCCGCAGCCCGCCGTCCAGGAAGACTCCAGACCGCGGCCCGGCGCCCAGGCTCTATCGCTCGCGGGCCAGCTCTTTCGTTTCGAAGTAGGGAGGCAGGACGGAGGTGACCTGGATCGTGGCCAGCTCGCCAGCCAAAAGCGCGGCCGCGAAGAGGAAGACCAGCAGCAGGCTGGCGATCACGAACTTGCGCCAGCCCTGCGGCACGACGGTGACGTAGTCGTGGTCGAAGCGGTGGAACTGCGGGTCGTCGCCGTCGAGCAGGCCGATCTCGTCCTGGCGGATCACCCAGCGGGCGAAGGACTGGGCCCAGGCTGGAATCTCGCAGCGCATCATGTACGCGCGAAACATCTCGTCACTCAGCTTGCTCGGCATGACCTTGCCGAACCAGTCCTCGTAGGCGAGCTGGAGCAGCTGGAACTCGCCCACCTGGAGGATGTTGGCGGCACGGGCAACCAGCGTCCGCTCCGGATCTTCCTCCTGATCGGGCCGTAGCAGGGTTTGAAAGAAACCTTGCATCTCTCCTGGACCTCTTCCGGAAGTCTAGTCCAGGCCCCGCCGGAAGCAAGAGTCCTGCGCCGGGCACCGCCAGGGCCGTGGTCACAACGGCGTGTGGCCGCCTAACGTCCTGCGCCGGCTTGCAGTTCCCTGGAACCGCCCCTAAGGTCGCCGCGACATGCGGGCGCCCCCGGACCGGCTCGCTTCGGCCCGGCACGACGGGCGGCTCGTTCCCCGGCTTGCGGAGCCCCGAAGATGCGCGTCGTCGAGCAATTTCCCCGCCCGGTGCGGGAGATCGAGAACTGCTGGATCACCCTTTCCGACGGCTGCCGCCTGGCCACCCGCATCTGGCTGCCGGAAGACGCCGAGCGGGATCCGGTCCCGGCCATCCTGGAGTATCTCCCCTACCGCAAGCGCGACGGCACCGCGGCGCGCGACGCGCTCACCCATCCCTACGTCGCCGGCCACGGCTACGCCGCGGTACGCGTCGACATGCGCGGCAACGGCGAGTCCGACGGCCTGATGTGGGACGAGTACCTGAAGCAGGAGCAGGACGACGCGCTCGAGGTTATCGACTGGCTCGTCGCCCAGCCCTGGTGCAGCGGCAAGGTCGGCATGATCGGCATCTCCTGGGGCGGCTTCAACGGCCTGCAGGTAGCGGCGCGCGCGCCCGAGGCGCTCAAGGCCATCGTCACGCTCTGCTCGACCGACGACCGCTACGCCGACGACATTCACTACAAGGGCGGGTGCCTCCTGAACGAGAACCTGGGATGGGCCTCGACCATGCTGGCCTATTCCTCGCGCCCGCCGGACCCCGCGCTGGTCGGCGAGCGCTGGCGCGAGACTTGGCTGGAGCGCCTGGAGAATCAGCCGCTCTTGGTCGAGAACTGGCTGCGCCACCAGCGTCGCGACGCCTTCTGGAAGCACGGCTCGGTCTGCGAGGACTTCGGCGCGATAAAGGCCGCCGTCTTCGCCGTCGGCGGCTGGGGCGATGCCTACTCCAACGCCGTGCCGCGCCTGCTCGCCGGTCTCAAGTCTCCGGTCAAGGCCCTGGTCGGCCCCTGGGTGCACAAGTACCCGCATTTCGCCGTGCCCGGTCCCCGCATCGGCTTCCTGCAGGAAGCGTTGCGCTGGTGGGACTTCTGGCTGAAGGGCGAGGCCACCGGCGTACTGCGTGACCCGGCCATGCGCGCCTACATCATCGACAGCTACTCGCCGCAGGACCTGCCGGCGCAACTTGCCGGGCGCTGGA
>JBHJOF010000068.1:0-8862 GCA_050330055.1 Kiloniellales bacterium | reverse complement strand
CCGCGCTGCGGGCGGGGCGGATGATGGACGAGGGGACGCTGGCGCCCGAGACCATCTCGATCATCAAGCGCAACAACTGCGGGCGTGCCCTGGACATCGCGCGCATGGCCCGCGACATGCACGGCGGCAACGGCGTCGCCGACGAGTTCCACGTGATCCGCCACGTCATGAACCTCGAGGCGGTCAACACCTACGAGGGCACGCACGACATCCACGCGCTGATCCTGGGCCGCGCGCAGACCGACATTCAGGCCTTCATGTAATCTCGCGCCGAGCACCGTCGGCACGCGGTGGCTCTTCAACATCCAGGGCGAATCCGCGCCGCGCTTCACGCGGCTGGCGCGACGGCGTCGGCCCTGCACGACGTGTCAAGGCTGCCTCGTCGGTGCGCAAAGCATCGGCCTGCGACCACTGGCTGAGTTTCCAGCATAACTCACCAGCCCCCAAGAATCTCTGAGTAGTTAACCACACAATTTAAGCAAATCCCTTCAACTTTGATCCATCGAAGCAAATTAAACTTGTTTGCCTCTAGCCATTTCCAATAGTCTGTACTCGGATTTTGACATTGGCCCAGGATCGCAGATGCTGATTGCCCTGGCTTTGTGGTCCTACCGTATATCACGATCATCTGCGCGCGAGGCGCGTGGCAGCGCTGCAAAGGGGGAAGACCGCACAGGGTTGCGGCATCGCAAAAAATAGGTACGTCGGCCAGCATGCCTAGGCGAAACCGGCGCGGGTCGTTTCGATTCGACGCGACACTACGGGGAGACCTGCGACGATGAGGCATCCGGTCATTGCGATCTGCCTGGACAGTGCCGAGGCTGCCCTGATCGAGCGCTGGACGGCGGAAGGCAAGCTGCCGACCCTCGCGAGTCTCATGGCTGGCGGCAGCTATGGCCGCACCCAAGGCAATGCGATCGATTTCAGCGACGTGGCGTGGTCGACCTTCTACACCGGATGCTGGCAGGAGAAGACGGGTTTCTGGCATCACGTTGACTTCGACCCGGAAACCTATCGCTGCAGGCTCAAGAACTGCGACTATCAGCGGACCCCGCCGTTTTACGCCCTTGGCGAGGCCCACCGCGTGGCTGCCTTCGACCTGCCGAAGACGAAGATGTGCGACGGCGTCAATGGCCTTCAGGTCCTCGGCTGGGGCGCCCATTCCCCTTATACGCCGACCGTGTCCAAGCCGGCGGATGTCCTTGAAAGGATCAAAGCACAGTACGGCCTGCATCCCGCGCTGCGTCGCGATTTCGCGCGGACCTGGCGCCGGAGCTCGATTGCCAGGCTGCTGTCGCGCTGCCTCAAGGGCATCGCGCTTCGGGCAGCAGTCTGCAGCGATCTCCTGGCACAGGATCAGTGGGACCTCTTTCTAACGGCCTTCAGCGAGATTCACAGCATCGGCCACTGTGCCTGGCATATCAGCCAGGACAGCCATCCGATCTATAATGATTTTGCAGACATCCTCGGTGACAGGGACCCGGTGCTGGAGGTCTATCAGGCAACGGACAGGGCGCTCGGCGAACTGTTCGAGCGAGCGCCAGCGGAGGCACGCGTCATCGTGGTATCTCCGGAGGGCATGACCGACAACAACGTGGACCTGCCGAACATGGCCTTCCTGCCGGAGATTCTTTACCGCATGTCCTTTCCGGGACATGCCGGCCTCGCCGCCGGGGCCGGAGGCGCGAACACGCCGGCGCCGGATCGCGTGCTTCGACCTGCAAACCTCGGTTGGGTCCGCTCGGTCTACAAGACCAAGGTCGATCACAATCCTCTACGCCGCCTCATTCGGCAGACATTTCTCATGGAGGTCGGCCACAGGATCGAGACGCTGCTGTTCGGCGAGGCCGAGGGACCGCAGTATCCCTACAAGTTCAGGCCCTACTGGCATCCCGGCATGTGGTACAGCCCCTATTGGAACAGGATGCGTGCCTTCGTGCTGCCCGGCCAGGCCGATGGCTTGATCCGCATCAATCTGCAGGGACGCGAGAGCAACGGTATCGTGCCGCTCGAAGAGTATGACGCCGAGTGCCGGGAGGTCACCGCACAGCTGATGCAATTGAGGGACCCCCGCTCCAATAGGCAGGTCGTGACGGAGGTGATCCACACCCGCCGCGATTCCGAGATCCTCGAGTCAAGGGGACTCATGGCCGATCTCGTCGTGAAGTGGGATCCGGAGGTGATCATAGATGTCCTCGACCACCCGACGCTTGGACGCTTCGGGCCCCTTGCGTTCCGCCGCACCGCTGCTCACACCAACCACGGCTTCTTCATCGCGCATGGGCCGGGCATCCCGGCGGGCCTGCATGTGAAGGGGGCGACATGGGTCGACATGGCGCCGATGATTCTCGATCTCATGGGCGCCGCCGTGCCGGACTACATGGACGGCCGCTCGCCCCTGTGCACCGCGCGAAGCGCGGCATAGAGGCAAGGCGTGGCGTAGCACCCCAGGTTGGCAAGGCATGCTCTTCCGGTTGCGCGCAGACGGATTTACAGGCCTTTTTTATGTGAGACTCCATTGGTTTCCTCTTGTCATGCTCGGGCTTGACCCGAGCATCCATGGAATGGGCTGACGGGAGCCTTGCCGTACTTCGTCTAAATCATGGCAAGCGACAGAGATGGCACGCTCTATATCGGCATGACCAACGACCTCGTTCGCAGAGTCTACGAGCACAAGCAGGGAACCGTCGAGGGCTTCACCAAGAGGTATGACGTGGATCGATTGGTCTACTTCGAGACGACCGACGACGTGCGGGCCGCGATTCAACGAGAGCGCAATCTGAAGCGCTGGAACCGGGCGTGGAAGATCTCTTTGATTGAGCGCGGCAATCCGGACTGGTATGACCTTTCCGCGTCCCTCGTGAGTTGATAGATGGATGCTCGGGTCATGCCCGAGCATGACAAGATTGCAGGGTAGGAGGCAGACCCGTGGACGACGCGCGTTTGAACACGAGTGAGCAACTCCGCGCGCTCTACGGCGAGCCGGGCGACCTGGTGCGGCGCAAGGAATTGCCGGCGCTCGACAAGCATTGCCGGGCCTTCATTGCCGCCTCGCCTTTCCTGGTGATCGCGACCGCCGATGCCAAGGGCCGGGCCGATGCCTCGCCGCGTGGCGACGGGCCGGGCTTCGTGGCGATCGTCGACGAGCGGACGCTGCTGATCCCCGACCGGCCGGGCAACAAGCGCCTCGACAGCCTGCGCAACATCCTGGAGAACCCGAACGTCGGGCTGATCTTCTTCGTGCCCGGCATGAACGAGACCTTGAGGGTCAACGGCCGCGCCGAGGTGACGACCGACCGGGCGCTGCTCGAGCCCCTGGCGGTCAACGGCAGGGTGCCGCTCTCCGGCATCCTGGTGCGGATCGAGGAAGCCTACCTGCACTGCGCCAAGGCGCTGATCCGCTCGAAGCTGTGGGACCCGGCGGTGCAGATCGACCGCAAGAGCTTCCCGACGCTGGGCCGGATGATCGCCGATCAGATCGAGGGCGTCGACGCCGAGTCGGCCGAGGCCGGCATCCAGGATGCCTACGTCAAGCGGCTCTACTGAGCGGGTCCGATCGGGCGTTACGCAGCGGCAGTGATGCGTCCCGCCATCACCTGGGGCATGGACCAGAACTGCTCGACCTTGCGCAGCGACTGGTTGGCGCTCTGCAGCGCCTCGCCCGAGAGCTGGGCCATGTCGAGGCGGCCGGCGTGCTTGTCGAACAGGGTGTCGAGCTGGCGATAGATCTCCAAGCCCTTGTCCGAGGCGCGGACGTGGAACGAGCGCCTGTCGTGCGGCGAGCGCTCCTGGATCAGGTAGCCGTGCTCGACCATCTTCTTGACGTTGTAGGACACGTTGGAGCCGAGGTAGTAGCCGCGCTGGGTCAGCTCGCCGACGGTCAGCTCCTCGCTCCCGATGTTGAAGATGATCAGGGCCTGAACGTTGTTCAGGTCGCGGATGCCGAGGCGGTCGAGTTCCGCCTTGACGACCTCAAGGCACTGACGATGCAGACGCTCGATCAGCGATATGGTCTCGAGATAGGCAGACTTCACGGCAACCCCCGCATGCTAGGCGTTGACAGAAAGGGCGTTGAAACAAAGCTGGTTCTAATGCCAGCTTAGCCGCACTCTCCTTAAAGAGCCCTTAACCAGCGGACAGCTCCTAAAGACCCGGAATTCCTTGGGTTTTGGCTCACCGCACCGCGGCCGAAGGCGCCTCAACCGGCAAAGGGCCGGGAAACCCCCGGCCTCGGCCGCATAGCCCGGCCGGGCAGAGGGCCGCTAGCCGGCGAGCCTGCGCCCCTGCTAGCACAGAACGCCTAGGGTGGAAGGGAAGCGACCGAGCGGGCCGGCCGTGTGAGCGTCCCTACTCCGCCCCCTCGCCGCGGATCATCTTGATGATGCCGGAGTAGTCCAGGCCGCCGTGGCCGGCGTTGACGAAGAGGGTGTAGAGCTGGGCCGCCTCGGCGCCGAGCGGCGTCGCCACCCCGGCCTGACCGGCCGCCGCCTGCGACAGCTTCAGGTCCTTGTGCATCATGGCCGCGGCGAAGCCCGGCTTGTAGCCGCGGTTGGCCGCCGAGGTCTCGACGATGCCCGGCACCGGCAGGTGGTTCAGCATGGCCCAGCAGGAGCCCGAGGCGGTCGAGGAGATCTCGAACAGGGTCTTGGGCTCGAGCCCAAGCTTCTCGCCCAGGGTGAAGGCCTCGGCCACGCCGATCATGGTGATGCCGAGGATCATGTTGTTGCACACCTTGGCAACCTGGCCGTTGCCCGGGCCGCCGGCATGCACCACCTTGCGGCCCATGGCCTCGAGCAGCGGCTTGGCCCGCTCGAAGGCTTCCTTCGAACCGCCGGCCATGAAGGTCAGCGTCCCCGCCTCGGCGCCGGCCACGCCGCCGGAGACCGGCGCGTCCAGCATGAGGTGGCCGGCCGCCTCGCCCGCCTGGTGCACCGCGCGTGCCGAGGCCACGTCGATGGTCGAGCTGTCGATGATGAGCGTGCCGCGCTCGGCCGCAGCGATGATGCGGCCGCCGCCCGTATAGACCTCGCGCACGTGCTCGCCGGCCGGCAGCATGGTGATGACGGTCGAAACGCCCTCGGCCGCCTCGGCGGCGGAACCGACCGCCGCAACACCGCCGGCCACAGCGGCGTCGACCGAGGCCTTGACCAGGTCGAAGCCCTTCACCTTGTGGCCCGCCTTGACCAGGTTCCTGGCCATGGGCCCGCCCATGTTGCCGAGCCCGATGAAGCCGATGTCGACCATGGTCCTCCTCCCTTGCTGCTAGCCCACCGCGCGGGCCGAGTGGGCCTGCGCCGCGTCCTCAGCCAAACGCCAGCTCCGCCAGGCCTTGAGGCCCGAAGTGGGCGGCCACCGCCTCCTCGCTGACCTCTTCCAGCGTGGCCGGCTGCCACCGGGGCGCATTGTCCTTGTCGATGATGACGGCGCGCACGCCCTCGCTGAAGTCGTGGCCGGCCATGCAGGCCTGGCTCAGACGGTACTCCATGGCCATGACGCTGTCGAAATCCAGTCGGGCGCCCTCCTGGATCGCCCGGTAGGTGATCTTCAGGCTGGTCGGCGAGCAGCGCTCAAGGCCCGCGAGCGTCTGGGCCGCCCAGTCGCCCTTCTCGACCGCCAGATTGGCGAAGATCTCCTCGACCGAGTCGCCGGCGAAGCAGTGATCGATGGTATGGCGCTGCGCCGCCAGCGGCGGCTCGCCGAGATCGCCGGTAAAACGCTCGAGCACCGCCCCGGCCACCTCGGTCGGGTCGCCGCTCCACTCGGCCTCGACCAGCGCGTCCTCCAGCGCCGGCAGGTCGGCGCTGCCCACCGTGTGGGTGGCAACCTCGGCGTTGAGGCAGTCGGCCGCCTTCAGGCGCGCGCCGGTCAGGCCCAGGTAGAGCCCGAGCCTGCCCGGCAGGCGCGGCAGAAAATACGAGGCGCCGACGTCGGGAAAGAGGCCGATTGCGGTCTCCGGCATGGCGAAGAGCGTGCGCTCGGTGGCGACCCGGTGGCTGCCGTGCGCCGAAATGCCGACGCCGCCGCCCATGGTGATGCCGTCGATCAGCGCGATGTAGGCCTTGGGAACGTGGAACACGCGGCGGTTCATGCGGTACTCGGCGGCAAAGAAGGCGGCCGGCAGGTCTGTGCCGTCGCGCACGCCCTCCCAGATCGCCCGCACGTCGCCACCGGCGCAGAAAGCGCGCTCGCCGGCTCCCTTGACCACCACCGCCGCCACGTCAGGGTCGGCGGCCCAGCCGGCCAGCATCCCATCGAACTGGCGGCACATCTCGAGGGTGAGGGAGTTCAGCGCCCGCGGCCGGTTCAGAGTAACGAAGACCACCGCGCCGCGCTGCTCGCAGAGAAGATCGGCTTGCTCGTTCATGCACCCTTGTTACCCGAGGGAACTGGCAATTTCAAAGGCCAGAGACGACGCCGACAATGACACACCCAGCGCGGCAATTCCGTTTGCCAAGGCCGATTATGACAAACGAATTAATTGACACAGATGAACACGGATGAACACAAACTCAAGAACATGGGTGCCTGATTTGGTCGGGACTTAGCCGGCGATAGGCGCGACTGCTCGAAATGATCGTCGCTCACGTTCATCCGTGTTCATCTGTGTCAATTCTTCCTTGTTTCTCATCTACTCGATTGTCAGGCCGGGCATGACATCGCAATGAAGTGCCGCTCCCGCTCCACGCTCAACAAACGTCGTCACGCCCCCAGCAGGCGCCGGGCGATGATGACGCGCATGATCTCGTTGGTGCCTTCGAGAATCTGGTGCACCCGGACGTCGCGTAGGTAGCGCTCGACCGGGTAGTCGCGCAGGTAGCCGTAGCCGCCAAGCAGCTGCAGCGCGTCGTTGCATACGGCGAAGCCGACGTCGGTGGCGTAGCGCTTGGCCATGGCGCAATGCAGCGTGCGCTCCGGGTCCTGCCGGTCGAGAGACTGGGCGGCGCGCCAGACCAGGAGCCGGGCCGCCTCCAGTTCGGTCGCCATGTCGGCCAGGCGGAACTGCAGCGCCTGGAAGTCGGCCAGGCGGCGGCCGAACTGCTCGCGCACCAGCAGGTGCTCGCGTGCCGCCTCCAGGCAGGCCCGCGCGCCGCCCAGCGAGCAGGCGGCGATGTTGACCCGTCCGCCGTCGAGCCCGGCCATGGCGATCTTGAAGCCGTCGCCCTCCTCGCCCAGGCGGTTCGTCACCGGCACCCGGGCGTCCTCGAGGATCACCATCGCGGTCGGCTGGCTGTGCCAGCCAAGCTTCTTCTCCTGCTTGCCGAAGGCCAGCCCGGGCGTGTCCTTCGGCACCAGGAATGCGGAGATGCCGTCCGGCCCCTCGCCGCCCGTCCGTGCCATCACCAGGTAGAGGTCGCTGCGCCCGCCGCCGGAAATGAAGGCCTTGGTGCCGTTCAGCAGGTAGTGGTCGCCGTCGCGCTCGGCCCGCGTCTTGAGCGCCGCCGCGTCGGAGCCGGAAGCGGGCTCGGTCAGGCAGTAGCTGGCGAAGTGATCCATGCGGGCCAGCGGCGGCAGAACGGCCCGACGCTGGGCGTCATTGCCGAAGTGGTCGATCATCCAGCAGACCATGTTGTGGATCGAGAGATAGGCCGCGGTCGAGGTGCAGCCGGCGGCCAGCTCCTCGAAGATGATCGCGGCGTCGAGCCGCGTCAGGCCCGCGCCGCCGGCATCGTCGCCGACGGCGATGCCGCCGAAGCCGAGCGCCGCGCCCTTGCGCAGGGCGTCCTCGGGGAAGACGCAGTCCTCGTCCCACTGGGCGGCATAGGGCGCCAGCTCGTTCGCGGCAAAGTCCCGCGCCATGTCCCGGAAGGCGCGCTGCTCCTCGGATAGCTCGAAGTTCATATTACGCGACCGCGGCTTGGCGCACTGCGCCCCCTACGCGACCGACGGCAGAAAATCTGGCTTTTTGTCTCATCTTTTGAACGAACAGGCGCATACTGCTGCCCCAGTTATAGCCCTTTTGTCCGAGCGCGCCTCGCAATATTCTTGCATTCAAGTGATCCGGCAGTACGAGGACAAGAAGCATGCTTAGGCTGGGATCTCTGGTGGTCGCACTGGCATTGACGCTCGGCGCCTGTGGCAACACGGCAGAGGATCGCGGCATCACCGGTGCCGGGCTGGGCGCCGCGGGCGGTGCCATCCTGGGCGCAGTCACGGGCCTGAGCGTCCTGGAGGGCGCGCTGATCGGCACAGGTATCGGCGGTATCACCGGCCTGCTGACCGACAAGGACGACCTCGACATCGGCGATCCGATCTGGGAGCGCTGGTTCGGCGGCGGCTCGTCAAGCCACGCCAGCCGGGCCGATGCCGCCGGTTCGTCCCAGGTCGCCGAGACGCAGCGCGAGCTGGTCCGCCTCGGCTACGATCCGGGCCCGGTCGACGGGATCATGGGGCCGCGGACCAATGCAGCGATGCGCCAGTACGAGCAGGACTACGGCCGTAGCATCGACTAAGCCTGGGCGTCTCGGCGCAGACCGCGTGCCGGCGTAGCGGCGCTGCGGACTGGCGGATCGGTCCAGTTCACTGCTTGACGCCGTGAACCCGCCGCCCGCGGTTTCACGGCCGTGCGCCGGAGCACCACTTGAATCCTGTTCACCCCGCTGTCACCTTCCCCAGATGGCCGAGCCGAGGACTCCGCTGCCGCCTTTCGCCGCCCTGCGGGCGTTTCATGCCGCCGCCGTGCACGGGCGATTCCGCGATGCCGCCGACAGCCTGGGGGTCACGGAATCGGCGATCAGCCATCAGGTCCGGCGGCTCGAGGACTTCCTGCGCACGGCGCTGTTCGACCGCTCCGGGAGCGGCGTGCGGCTGACCGCAGCCGGCCAGCGCTACCTCGAGCAGATCGACCCGGCGATCCGCCAGATC
>JBHJOF010000067.1:0-3768 GCA_050330055.1 Kiloniellales bacterium | reverse complement strand
GCGGGCGATCGACCAGTCGGCCTGCAACAAGGACTTCTCCTGCGTAGGGCTTCTGCCCGAGCTTCGTCACGGTACACGGCGGCAAGCTGAAGAAGGGCAAGGCGGCCTCCGAGGCGGAGGGCGACGACGAGCTCTGGCCCGTGCTGCCGTCGCCCGCGCTGCCGGCGCTCGACCAGCCTTACGGCATCCTGGTGACCGGCGTCGGCGGCACCGGCGTGGTCACCATCGGCGCGCTCATCGGCATGGCCGCGCATATCGAAGGCAAGGGCTGCAGCCTGCTCGACATGGCCGGCCTGGCGCAGAAGGGCGGCGCCGTGACCAGCCACGTGCGCCTGGCGGCCACGCCCGAGGACATCCATGCGGTGCGCATCTCGGCCGGCGGCGCGCGCCTCGTGCTGGGCTGCGACCTGGTGGTCGCCTCCGGCTTCGAGGCGCTGTCGAAGGTCTCGAGCACGAATACCACCGCCGTGATCAACAGCCACGAGACGGTGACCGGCGACTTCACCCGCAACCCGGCCTACGTCTTCCCCGGCAAGCGGCTGCGCGAGCGCATCGCCGAGGCGGCCGGCGAGGGTCGCGCCGATTTCCTCGATGCCACGCGCATCGCCACCGCGCTGATGGGCGATTCGATCGCCACCAACCTCTTCATGCTCGGCTATGCCTGGCAGAAGGGCCTGGTGCCGGTCAGCGAGGCGGCGCTGCACAGGGCGATCGAGCTGAACGGCGTCGCGGTCGAGGCCAACAAGCGCGCCTTCCTCTGGGGCCGCCGCGCGGCGCACGATCTGCCCGCGGTCGAGCGCGCCGCCCAGCCCAAGGACGAGCCGCAGAGCCACCACCTGTCGCAGAGCCTGGACGAGATGGTGGCGCGCCGCGTCGCCTTCCTAACCGACTACCAGGACGCCGCCTATGCGGCGCGCTACCAGGCGCTGGTCGAGCGCGCCAAGGAGGTCGAGGCCAGCCGCACGCCGGGCCGCAGCGGCCTCGCCGAGGCGGTCGCGCGCTACCACTTCAAGCTGCTGGCCTACAAGGACGAGTACGAGGTGGCGCGGCTCTTCACCGAGACCGGCTTCGTCGAGCAGATCAAGGCGCAGTTCGAGGGCGACGCCGAAGTACGCGTCCATCTGGCGCCGCCACTCCTCGCCAAGCGCGACCTGGAGAGCGGCCAGCTGCAGAAGCGCGAGTACGGCCCCTGGATGTTCCGCGCCTTCAGGCTGCTGGCCAAGCTGCGCTGGCTGCGCGGCACGCGCCTCGACATCTTCGGCTACACGGCCGAGCGCCGGCACGAGCGCCAGCTGATCGCCGACTACGAGGCGCTGATCGAAGAGCTGCTGGCCGGCCTCGGCCACGACAACCACGCGCTCGCCCTCGAACTAGCCGCGATCCCGGACAACATCCGCGGCTACGGCCACATCAAGGAGGCCAGCATCGAAGCCGCCAAGGCGCACGAGGCCCAGCTCCTCGCCGCCTTCCGCAACCCGGCGCCGACGGCGACGGCGGCGGAGTAGCTGAGACTCACGCCGGCGATCGCCCCTCGTCGTGCCATCGCTAACGCGATGGACCCTTTTCTCGTCACCCTCACCCTCCCACGCGCCCTTCGGCCGCGCGGGCCCCTCCCTCTCCCCTCAAGGGCGAGGGGTTTTGCGGCGCGCCGGTTTGTTCCCCTCGCCCTTGAGGGGAGAGGGAGGGGCCCATCGCGCAAGCGATGGGAGGGTGAGGGTGACGAAGACGAAAGGGGACGCGGACTGCGTACGCTCACTCGCTCGGCAGCGGGATGAACTCGTCGTCGCCGGGAACCTTGGCGAAGCGGCCGTCGCGCCAGTCGGCCTTGGCCTCTTCGATGCGCTCCGGCCGGCTGGAGACGAAGTTCCACCAGATATGCCGCTTGCCGTAGAGCGGCTCGCCGCCGAGCAGCATCAGCCGGGCCGGCGCCTCGGCGGTCAGCGCGACCTCGACGCCCTCGGCGAAGACCGCCATGGTATTGGGCTCGATCGAGCGGCCCACCGTGGAGACTGCGCCGGTCACGACATAGGCGGCGCGCTCGCGGTAGTCTGCCTGTACCTGCAGCGTGGCCCCCTGGGCCAGCTCAACCTCGACGTAGAACAGCGGCGAGAAGGTCTCGACCGGCGAGCGTTCGCCGAAGGCCTCGCCGGCGATCAGGCGCAGGCGCGCGCCTTCCCGCTCGATCACCGGCAGACTGTCGGCCGGATGATGGTGGAAGGCCGGCTCGGTCTCCTCGCGCGCCTGCGGCAGGGCGATCCAGGACTGGATGCCGTGCAGCCGGGTCGGGCGCTTGCGCTCGTCCGGCCCGGTGCGCTCGGAATGCACGATGCCGCGGCCGGCGAGCATGAGGTTGACCGCGCCGGGCCGGATCGCCTGCACGAAGCCGAGGCTGTCGCGGTGCAGGATCTCGCCCTCGAAGAGATAGGTCACGGTGGCAAGCCCGATATGCGGGTGCGGCCGCACGTCGATGCCCCGGCCGGCCGGGAAGTCGGCCGGGCCCATCTCGTCGAAAAAGATGAAGGGGCCGACCAGGCGACGCTTGGCCGAAGGCAGCACGCGGCGCACCGAGAAGCCGCCGATGTCGCGCTCGCGCGGCGCGATCGTCAGCGCGATCGGTCCCGCCAGCTCGGTGCAGACCGGCGCCTTCGCCTCCTGATAGCTCATGCTCCCCTCCCGGTCGGCAAATCAACCGCAACAAGGAATCCGTCGCAAACTCCGCCGAGGATAGGCCACCCACCGGAGAATGGAAGAGCGGTGTCCGGTCGACAAAGCGTGATGTCGCTCGATAGAAACGTGATTAGGCTCGCGCGGCAAGTGGGCTCAGACTCCGATATAAGCAAGAATACCGGCCACCAAGGGTGCGCCACGCCATGACCAACAGCTCTTTGCTCAAAACCGGCATCACCGGGAGCGTCATTGCCGCCGTCTGCTGCTTCACGCCCGTGCTGGTGATCCTGCTCGGCGCCGTGGGCCTCTCGGCCTGGCTCGGCTGGCTGGACTACGTGCTCTTGCCGGCCCTTGCGATCTTCCTGGCGATCACCGCCTACGCGCTGCTGCGCCGGAGGCGGGCGTGATCGCGCTGCGCTCGACCGTCACCTGCCCGCGCTGCGGCCACGCGGCCGAGGAGACCATGCCGACCGACGCCTGCCTCTACTTCTACGATTGCCGGGGCTGCGGGGCGCAGCTGCGCCCGCAGCCGGGCGACTGCTGTGTCTTCTGCTCCTACGGCTCGCTGCCCTGCCCGCCGGTGCAGCAGGCGCGGGCCTCCGGCGGCGGTGGTCAGGGCTGCTGCTGACGGCCCGTGCTGCTCGCCGCAGCCTAACCCTCAAGGCCCAGCGCCCGCTTGTAGAGCTCGAGCAGGTGATCCTGCTCCTGCCGGTCGGAGGCGTCCATCTTGCGCAGCTTGATCACCTGGCGCATGACCTTGGTGTCGAAGCCGTTGCCCTTGGCCTCGGCATAGACCTCGCGAATGTCGGCGCCGAGCGCCGCGCTTTCCTCCAGACGCTCGATCCGCTCGACGAAGGAGCGCAGCCGCGCCACCGCAACGCCGCCGACCTCGGCCATCCTCGCCTCTCCGCTTGTTCCAGTTTTCCACAGGCTGTGCCGCGCTGCGGCCGAAAGGCCGGCGGCTTCGAAGGAGCGGACGCTAGCGCCCCAGGGGCCGCTTGGCAATGCGCCAGGCGAAGCCAAGGTGATTGCCTGCACTTGTCGCAGGGACTGTCATCTGCCCGCGCGCTGACGCGCGCGGAATCACCCTCACCCTCCCAC
>JBHJOF010000066.1:0-3959 GCA_050330055.1 Kiloniellales bacterium | reverse complement strand
GGCGGCGATCGCGGCGATGGTGTCGGCCCGCGGCAGGCGCACGTTCTCCGAGGCCAGGAGCTGCGACAGGGTCGAGCGGTCGAGGCCGATCTGGCTGGCGAAGGCCGAGCGGGTCAGTCCGGAGCGCGCGATCACCTCGCCCAGGCGCTCACGAAACACTTCGACGGTTTCACGGCGGTCCATGGCGCGCCCTCCGACGGTTACGCTGAGGCGGTTGAAACAGACAGGCAGATTATGAACGTTGTTGACGATTGTCAACAATATATTCTCTTGGTGACCAGACGCGACATTTTGTGCGCATTCCCGCGTTGTCGGCTGTGGTTCTGGAATGGTACTTTTTATTACAGATAGTTGAGCGCGCCCTGGGGAGTCCCTGGGTAGTCCGCGAGGGGCCCAACGGCCAGTTGGGGGGCGCACGCGAGGAGGTGACCGGTGTCAGCGGCAAAGCGCCGTCCAGCTTGGACAGCTTCGGTGGAATGGCCGACGGTTGGCCTGGCCATCGCGCTTTACGCCGCTTTCGGGCTCCTGACTTGGTATCACGCGCTGCTGCCCTGGTGGGCCCTGGTCATCGCCGGCGGCTACCTGGTGGCGCTGCACGGCAGCCTGCAGCACGAGGCGGCGCACGGCCATCCGACCCCTTGGCCGCTGGTCAACGAGGCGCTGGTCTTTCCCAGCCTGTGGCTGTGGCTGCCCTTCCGGGCCTACCAGCGGAGCCACCTGGAGCACCACGACGACGCCTATCTGACCGACCCGCTCGCCGACCCGGAATCCTACTACGTGACGCCGGAGCGCTGGACCCGGCTCGGCGGCGCGGCGCGCGCCTTGCTCTGGGTGCACAACACGGTGGCCGGCCGCCTGCTGCTCGGCCCTTTCCTCTGCCTCTGGAGCCTGCTGCGCGCCGAGACGGTCGGCCGTGCGCAGGGTCACGGCACGCCCCAGGGAACCCCAGTGCGCGACTGGCTGCGGCACGCGATCGGCGTCGCCATGGTGCTCGTCTGGGTGCTCTGGGCTTGCGGCATGCCGCTTGTCGAGTTCCTGGCCTTTGTGGTCTATCCCGGCATTTCGCTCACCCTGTTGCGCTCCTTCCTCGAGCACCAGGCGCGCGGGCCGGTCGGCGAGCGCACCGGACTGATCGAGGCCGGCCCGCTCTTCTCGCTGCTCTACCTGAACAACAACCTGCACGCCCTGCACCATGCCGAGCCCAATCTCGCCTGGTACCGGCTGCCGGCGCGCTACCGCCAGTGCCGCGAGGCGCTGCTCGCCCAGAACGGCGGCTATCGCCTCAGCGGCTATGGCGAGGTGATCGCCCGCTATCTGCTCTGGCCCAAGGAGCTGCCGGTCTACCCGCTGGCGGCCACAGCAGCGACGGCGTTACCCGAGCCGCCCGCCCGCGGCGCCGGCCCGCTGCGCGAAAGTCCCGCCTTCGCCCCGGCCAAACATCCCTGAGACTTAGCAGCCGTCACGTCTTAGAGGTTTGCTGAATAGCGGCACTCACGCCGCCTGGGCGCCGCCCTCTTCCTTGCGGCGGGCGACGAAGGCGGCCAGTTCCTCGGCGATCGCCTGGTCGAGCGGCGGCGGCTCGTAGCCGGCCAGCAGGCGCTTGTAGAGCGTGTTCGCGCGCGTCGTCGCATCGGGCGCGCCGGCCTCGCGCCAGGACTCGAAGTTGCGCCAGTCGGACAAGAGCGGGCTGTAGAAGGCGGTCTCGTAGCGCGCGAGCGTGTGCGCCGCGCCGAAGAAGTGCCCGCCCGGCCCGACCTCGCGGATCGCGTCGAGGCCTAGGGTGTCGTCGTCGACCACGATCGGCTGCAGGAACTCGGCCATCATCTGCAGCAGCTCGGCATCCAGCACCATCTTCTCGAAGGACGCGGTGAGGCCGCCCTCCATCCAGCCGGCGCCGTGCATGACTATGTTGGCGTGGCCCAGAACCGCGGCCCAGAGCGACATCTCCGATTCATAGGCCGCCTGCGCGTCGACCGCGTTCGAGGCGTTGGCGTTCGACGAGCGGTAGGGGACGCGATAGCGCCGCGCGAGCTGCCCGCCGGCCAGCGCGGCGCGCGAATACTCCGGCGTGCCGAAGGCGGGCGCGCCCGATTTCATGTCGACGTTCGAGGTGAAGCCGCCGTAGCCGGCCGGCGCGCCCGGGTTGACCAGCTGGACCAGCGCGATGCCGGCCAGCGCCTCGGCGTTCTGCTGCACCAGCGCGCCGGCGAGCGTGGCCGGGCTCATGGCGCCCGACAGCGTGAAGGGCGTGATCACCACGAGCTGGTTGCAGCGCGCCATCTCGATCACGCCCTCGATCATCGGACCGTCGAGGCGCAGCGGCGAGGAGGTGTTGACGATGGTGAAGAGGCTGGGCTCGCGGCTGAACTGCTCGGGCGTCACGCCGCGCGCGATGCGGGTCATCTCGAGCGCATCGAGAATGCGCGTGCGGCCCAGCGAATAGCCGTGGAAGGCTTTGTCGGACAGCGTGATGAAGGCCTGGATGCAGTCCAGGTGCCGCGTCTCCGGCGCCAGGTCGACCGGCTCGACCGGATAGCCGCCGAAGGCGTGCATGATGTTGAGCGTTTGGCCGAGGCGCAGCAGGTTGCAGTAGTCGGCGAAGTTGCCGACCCGGCGGCCGCCGTCCAGGTCGGAGACATTGGGCGCGCTGCCGACCGAGAGGAAGTTGATGTGATCGCCGCCGAGGGTGAGATTGTGCGCCGGATTGCGCGCATGCAGCGTGAGCTCGGCCGGCGCCTTGGCCACGGCCTCCTCGATCAGGCCGCGGTCGAGGCGCACCCGCTCGCTGCCCGGCTCCACGTCGGCGCCGGCTTGGCGCAGAATCTCCAGCGCCTCGGGATGCAGGAAGTCCATCCCGATCTCTTCCAGGATGGTCAGCGAGGCGTCATGGATCGCCTCGATCTGCTCCTCGCTCAGCACCTCCAGCGGGCGATAGGGGTTGCGCAGGTTGCGCCAGGCGAGCTGCTGCACCGCGCCGCCGCGCTCGCGCGTGCGGGCGCCCGTTTCCGAGCGCCTGCGCCGGCGGCCGCCGTCTTCCTGCTGCTGCATCGCCTCTCCCCAAGATCCGGACGGCGCCAGTGTACAGGCAGGGGCCCTAAGTTGTATATACAACTCTGGTGCCCTGGCTCCCAGGCCTCACGGGTTCCCTACCGGCCTGCGCCGCTGCTATAGCGAGCGGGTATAGCGGGCGACGAGGCCCGTTCCTTGTCCTGGAGGCGACAAAGATGGTTCTGCCAGCGCTCATCCTGACCGGCTTCTCCCTTACGCCGCAGGCGGTTGCCGCCGTCGCCCGCCAGGGCCGGAAGGTGGCGATGGCGGCCGAGGGGTCGGCGCGGCTCGGCTCCAGCCGCGCCGTGGTCGAGCGCCATCTGGCGGAGAACATTCCGGTCTATGGCCTGACCACCGGGCTCGGCCCGCGCGTCACCCACCGCCTGTCGCGCGACGAGGCGAGCGCCTTCGCGCGCCTGACCGTGCTGGGCCGCAGCGTCGCGCTGGGCCCGCCGCTTCCGGAGGAGGTGGTACGCGCACTCATGACCGTGCGCCTGAACGGTCTCCTGGCCGGCGGCGCCGGCGCCTCGCCGCTCGTCGCCGAGACCATCGCAGCCTGGCTCAATGCCGGCCTGCACCCGGTGATCCCCTCGATCGGGTCGATCGGCGCCGGCGACCTCTGCCTCATGGCCCACCTGGGCCTGGCGCTGATCGGCGAGGGCGAGGTCACGCTCGACGGCGCCCGCCTGCCGGCCGGCGGGGCGATCGCCCGCGTCGGTCTCGCGCCGCTGCTGCTCGGCCCCAAGGACGGGCTGGCGATCTGCAACGCCTCGGCCTACTCGGCCGGCCAGGGCGCGCTGGCACTGGCCGACGCCGAGGACCTGCTGGCGCTCGCCCAGATCGCAGCGGCGCTCAGCCTGGAGGGCTTCCGCGCCAACCTCTCACCGATCGACCCGCGGGTCACGGCGGCG
>JBHJOF010000065.1:0-34136 GCA_050330055.1 Kiloniellales bacterium | reverse complement strand
CCCTGGACTACTGTCCGCCGGCATTCGGCCCCGAAGCGGCGCCGCCTTAGCTCAGTTGGTAGAGCATCGCATTCGTAATGCGAGGGTCGCAAGTTCGAGTCTTGCAGGCGGCACCATCCTGCTCCGCGCTTCGCAGGATTTGCCGCGTCACTAAGTAGCGAAGCAGGGCTGTCGAAAAGACGGCGTCTCATCGTCGTGCGACACGGCGCGCCAACCGGCTTGCTTTCGCGTTATCCCAGGTGCTCGCCCTCTCTCACTCGGCGTCGACTCCGTGCCGGCGCGCGCCCTAGCGCCCGACTCGGGCCGCCGATTCGGGCCCGAGTCGTTCCCGGAAGGCCGGAATCTCGTCCGCGCGGAGTCCGCCGCCGCAAACTTTTTTTGCCGGCTTTTTGGGCTCCCGGACCGGGGTCTCCCACGGGCTGGGGGGCCCGCCTGTCAAGCCATTTTTTTCTTTCGGATACATGGGATCGGTGGGGTGGTTACTTTTGGCGAAGGCAGGAATACGGTCGAAAGAGAGTCATTGAAAATCCTAGAGGATTAGTCGAGACCCTATGGAAAATCGTAGGCAGGGACTTTTACGGCAAGTGATTACATAGTTCTTGCTTTGAGGGTCCGGTTGGCAAGTGTTCAGTTCGATTTCGATGTTGTTCGGCGGGCCAGATATCGGAAGTCGAGGTCTTCGGTTTCTTCGTGTGACTTAACTATTTTTTAATGAAGAGTCTTTACACGGCTACCCACGATAGGCATACATCTCCTTGATTCTCCCACAAAGTTCCTGAGGATGTGAGCATGGCTACTAGAGCAAAGCCCAAGGCTAAGCGGACGACCGCGAAGCGGAAGACCGCGAAGAAGACGAGGGCCAAGACTGCGAAGCGGGCGACCGCTCGCAAGACGACCCGTCGCAAGGCGGCCCGTAAGACCACAGCCCGCAAGACGACTCGCCGGAAGACGGCGAAGCGCAAGACCGCCCGCAAGTCGGCCAAGCGCAAGACGGCGGCCCGCAAGACGGCTCGCAAGACGACCCGTCGGAAGACCGCGAAGCGCAAGACGGCCAAGAAGTCGGCCAAGCGCAAGACTGCGGCTCGCAAGACGACTCGCCGGAAGACGGCGAAGCGCAAGACGGCCAAGAAGTCGGCCAAGCGCAAGACGACCCGCAAGTCTGCCAAGCGGAAGACCGCGAAAAAGTCGGCCAAGCGGAAGACCGCGAAGCGCAAGACGGCCAAGAAGTCTGCCAAGCGCAAGACCGCCGCGAAGCGGAAGCCGGCCAAGCGCAAGACTGCCGCGAAGAAGGCTGCTGCCGCCCCCGTGGCGTCCAAGCGCAGTGCCCGCAAGCGGCCGATGTCGCGTCCGTTCGTGCCGGCCTGGCACAACGGCTCGGCGCGCATCTGAGGATCGCCGATCCAAGATCCTCTCTGCCGATCTGCCAAGCGGGACGGTTGCCTTGCAGCCGTCCCGCTTTTCCTTTGCCGGGCCCGGGCGTCCCTTCTAGCCCCGGTCGCTGCCCTAAGCCGGCGGCACCCTTTGAGCCTGCGGCGCTGGACCCGATTAAGCCTTCATTAACCACGATTCGCCGAGCATGGCGTCGATTCCTGCCGCCCTGTCGGAGTCGACCATGAGCCTGAGCGCGGCGACCAGGGAGCAGGTCAGCGGGACCGCCGAGCCTTTGACCGCCCCGTTCCCCGGCGACGACCCGCCGAGCAGCGATTCCCTGCTGCTCTGCCTAGCCTACCTGACGCGCTACTTCGGCCGCCCGGCGAGCGTCGCCGAGATCGCGCGGCTCTACCGCGCGCCCGACCGGGCGTCCGACGGCCGGTTCCCTGGGCCGGCCGGCCTCCCGGGGGCAGGCCGCGTCGCGCCGCAGACCTTCCGCCTGCTGGCCCAGCGGCTCGGCTATCGGACGAGCTCGGCCCGGGCGTCGCGGCAGCAACTGCGGCAGGCGCCGCTGCCCTTCGTGCTGCTGGGGCGTGACGGAAGCGCGCCGCGTCTGGTGGTCGATCGCAGCGGGAGCGCCCTCTTCCTGCTCGACCCGATCACCGAAGAGCGCCGCGCACTGCCGCTAGACCAGCTCGCCAACGCGGAGCGCCTGATCAGCCTGCGGCCGCAGGTGGACGAGCCGGACCAGGCCGATTGGCGCGGCCGGCTGCGCCGCAAGGCCCGAGGCGCGATCCGCGAGCTGATCCTCGCCTCGCTGCTGATCAATCTGCTCGCGCTGGCGCCGGCGCTGTTCCTCATGACCCTGCCCGATGGCGCGATCGCCTGGGGTGTCCCAGGCGCCGGCGGGGACGCGCTGCAGCTCCTCGTCGTCGGCATGGCCGTGGTCTACGGCTTCGACCTGGTGCTGCATGCCCTGCGTGGCCGGGTATCGCGCCTGGGCGCGGCGCGGCTCGACGCCCTGCTCGGCGGTGCGGTGGTGCAGCGGCTGCTGCGACAGCCCTATCGCCACTTCGAGTCCACCTCGATCGGCGTGATCGGCGAGCGGCTGCGTCTGCTCGAGGTGATCCGCGGCTTCGTCGCCGGCCCGATGCCGCTGGTGCTGGTCGAGCTGCCCCTGGTCGCGCTGTTCCTCGGCCTGCTCTTCGCGCTCTCCGGCACGCTCGGCTGGATCGCCGCCCTCGCCATTCCGCTGTTCATCGCGCTGTCGCTGGCGAGCGAGCGCAGCCGCCGCGGCCCAGGGAATCGCTGGGCCGAGCAGGCCTTCGTGGCGCGCGCCGCCGAGCACGCGATCCTGGCCGAGACCGTTAACAACGCGCTCACCATCAAGTCGCTCGGCCTGGAGGACACGATCGCGCGGCGCTGGAACGAACGCCCGGCCCCGGCGCCGACTGCCGAGCCCAACGCCGCGCTCAGTTCGCTCGCCGCCGCCGCGGGCAGCGCGCTGCAGCACCTGGTGACCCTGGCGATCGTCGCGCTCGCCGCACGGGCGGTGGTCGCCGGCGATCTGTCGCTCGGCGCCTTGATCGCCGCCGGCCTGCTCGCCGCGCGCGCCCTGGCGCCTGCGCGCAAGGCGGCCGAGGCCTGGTCGTGGCTGCTGGAGGTGCGCGACGCCATCCGCCGTCTCGAAGACATCATGGCGGACCCGCTCTCCGGTTGGCCCGTGCCTGACCTTTCGCACGGTGACATCATCGGCACCATCGAGCTGCAGGACGTCACCTTGCAGGCGGCTCCCGAGCGGCCGCCCGTGCTGCGCGGGGTCAATCTGCGCATCGAGGCTGGCTCGGTGGTCGCGATCGTCGGACCTACGGGCGCCGGCAAGTCGACGCTGGTGCGCGCCATTCAGGGGCTCTTTCGGCCCAGCCGCGGCCGCATCGCCATCGACGGCATCGAGATCGGCCGCATCGCGCTGCGCAAGCGGCACGAGCAGATCGCGGTGGTGCCGCAGGAGGTGCAGCTCTTCAGCGGCACGGTCGCGCAGAACATCGCCTTCGGCCTCGACGAGGTCGATCGGAATCGCGTCGTGGCCGCCGCCAAGTTCGTCGGCGCGCACGACTTCATCGAGCAGCTTCCCGAGGGCTACGACACGCGCTTGCAGGAGCAGGGCAACGGACTCTCGGCCGGGCAGAAGCAGCTCATCTGCATCGCCCGCGCCCTGATCCGCAACCCGCGCATCCTGATCCTCGACGAGGCGACCAGCGCGCTCGACCGCGAGGCCGAGCGGCACCTCATGGTCAACCTCAAGCGGGCCAACCGCGGCCGCACCATCATCATGGTGTCGCACCGGCCGGCCCCCGCGGTGATCGCCACCCAGGTGCTGCGGGTGGCCGACGGCAGGGTGGCGCCACTGTCGGTGAAGCCCCGGCTGGTGGCACCGGCTCCCGAAGCTGATGCCGAGGCCGAGCCCGGCATGGCGTCACCGCCGGACGCTGGGGAAGAGACGCGCCTGGAGCCGCTGCTCAGTCGCGGCTGACTGCCGAGCAGCCGGTCGACGGCGCCGTATCGGGCAAGGCGACCTCGAAGAAGAACCTGGTCTCGGCGCAGGGCCGAGGTCTGAACCGATCGACCAAAAGGAAAGGGGCGCCGGATGGCGCCCCTCGACAGTTGCTCCCGGCCGACGGGATCAGTCGTCGCCGTCGATGTACTTCTTGATCTCTTGCGGGCCGCCGTAGCGCTCGATCTCGTTGTCGAACTCGCGCTTCTCGAAGCCCAGCTGCCAGACGTGCCAGAGCAGCCAGAGGACGATGGCGACGATGGCCATGACCCCTTCGGCTCCGACCCAGGGATAGATGAAGCTGACGTTGGCCAGATCGACGGCCCAGCTATCGATCGGTGTAGATGACATGGATAGTCTCCCGTTTTGACGTGGCGGTTCGGGTTCAGGCGAGCTGACGCTCGGCTTCGATCACGTCCCTGCGCGCCGCCTCGGCGTCGTGCTTGGTGCCGAAATCGAGACCCATGAGTTCGACCTCGCGCGGAATGCGCAGCAGGTTCATGGCCGCCAGGATCTTGGCCAGCACCCAGGCCGGCAGGAAGCCGAGCACCCAGAACATGATGATGGCGCCGATGAACTGGCCCCACGGCGTGATCGAGGCGAAGCCCTCGTAGGGCGACGAGGGATGGCCCCAGAGCACGAAGCCGGCGATCACCAGCCCGATGAAGCCGGCGTAGCCGTGCACCGCCACGGCGCCGACGGCGTCGTCGACCTTGAAGCGCCGCTCCACCCAGTAGTGCAGCTTGTACATGGCCCAGGTTCCGATGGCGCCGATGATCAGGGCCTGGATCGGGTGATAGAGGTCGTTGCCGGCCGAGGCGGTGATGAGGCCGGCGAGGCCGCCCGAGTAGGTCCAGAAGGCATCGCCTTTCGACACCATGTAGCCCATCAGCAGGCCGCCCGAGAGCGACATCAGGAAGTTGACGGTGATGGCACTCAGGGTGGTCGGCGTCAGATAAATGGTCGTGGCCGTGAAGGTCTCGCCGGTGATCTGGCCGTCGATACCTGACGGATCGATGATCGGCACGTTGCAGGCCACGTAGAAGCCCCAGAAGCCGGTGTAGATCAGGAACAGACCGATGCACACCAGCCAGGGATTGTGCGGCAGGATGTCGCGCGGCGTCCCGTCGGCGCGGAACTTGCCGAGCCGCGGGCCGAGCACGACCAGGACGCCCAGGGCACAGCCGCCGGCGATGCCGTGGATAACGCCCGAAGCATAGGCGTCGTGATAGCCGAGGACCTCCACCATCCAACCGCTGTAGTGCCAGCCCCAGGCGGCGTCGATCGACCAGGTGACCGAACCGATCAGGATGGCGAAGATCCAGAAGGCGAAGGATCGGATGCGCTCAATCACCGCGCCCGAGACGATCGAGGCCGCGGTCCAGGCGAACAGCAGGAAGGCGGCCCAGAAGACGCCGCTGATGCGGTCGTCGAGACGCGGACCCATGCTCTCGCCCCAGGGCGTATAGGCGGCGGCGAAGCTCGGATCGGGATGGCCCAGGCCGCCGGTGATGCCCGGCCCACCCGGGAAGGCCCAGTAGATCCACCAGCCGAAGAAGAACCAGGTGATGGTGACCAGCGGGATCAGCATGGTGTTCTTCAGCAGTGTATGGAGGTGGTTCTTGTGCCGGCTGGCGCCCACCTCGTACATGCAGAAGCCCACGTGAATGAGAAACATCAGGGCCACGGTGACCCAGTAGTAGAACTCGGTGAACACCGTTGTCAGTGCACCAATATCCGTATCCATCAGGACCCCCATTGTCGTTGTTTCGGGTTAGGTCTTGGTTTTCGTTGTGACCCGACGCGCCGATTTGCCGGCGCGCAGGCTTAGCCGTGATCTATCGATTCCCCTCCTTTCACGAGCTGATGACGGAATGCCGCGATCCCGCAGCGCCCTGATGGGAGCGCTGCGGGATCGCGGCAGCGAAGAGCGGGGCACGCCGTCGTGGCGCGCCGGTCATGCTGACTGCAGTGTCGGTTGGAAGAGAACGATGGCAGGAGAAGATGCGATAGACGGAAGGAACGCGGGCCCGCTCGGGCGGGGCGCAAGACCCGCCCCTCAGCGGCCGGCAGTACCGTTGAGCATGCCCTGCTGTCGCCGCCGCAGCGGCGCGGCCCGCTCGCACGAGGCTAGCTTGTCGCCTCCCGGCGCGCATCGATTTCCCCCCTTCGCCAAGCGGCGTTTCGCCGTCTTTTGTTCATCTCCGCGTATGTCCGTTTGTGGATCCGCGTTACAGCTCCACGCCCAGCAGATGGCGTCGCGCCTTCTCCAGGTGCTGCGTGATGACGCGTTCGGCGGCTTCGACGTCGCGGCTGCGCAGCGCTTCGTAGAGCTGCCGGTGCTCCTTGTTGTAGGCCGTGATCCGCGGCCCGGTCAGGATCTTGTCCTTCATGCTGTTCCATTGCGCGTGCGAGCGCACGTCGTTGATCTGCTGGTAGAGCCAGACCATCAGCGGATTGTGCGTGCATTCGGCGAGCAGCAGGTGGAACTGCTCGTCGGCGCGCGAGAAGTATTCGCGGTCCTCGCCCGAGCCCTCGACCCGGTGCAGCGCCTCGCCGATCCGGTCCAGGTCGCGCGCCGTGGCGTGCACGGCGGCCAGGCGGGCGATGCGCGGCTCGACGCCGAGCCGCACGTCGATCAGCTCGATCGGGCTGGTCAGTTCGGCGATGTTGCCGTCGCCGAGCGACGGGCGGTAGCTGACGAAGGTGCCGCTGCCGATACGCCGGGTCACCAGGTGGGCTTCCTCGAGCCGGCGCAGAGCTTCGCGCACCGTGCTGCGCGAGGCGCCGAAGTGCTCGGCCAGGTCGCGCTCGGCCGGCAGGCGCTCGCCGTAGGCGTAGTTGCCGTCCAGGATCGCCTGGCGCAGGCGGGCGGCGATGGCGGCCGATCCGCCCGAGACGGTGGCCGGCAGATGGGTCGCCAGATCGCTCGCGTCTGCCGCACTCTCGGAGGTCACGGCCTCGGTCTCCACCATAGCGCCTGCTCCAATCTGAACCATTTCCGAGCCTTTGCAAAGAATCGGTTTGAAATCGGCATAGTAATGTGGTGCATTATCGCTCGACCGGTCAAGCGCATCAAGCGATGGCTGAACGCGCCGGTTGACCGGACGCAACTGCCTGTTGCGCGGGAGAGACAGCTGAAGAGTCCGAAGATGGCCCTGCCAAGTCACGTCAAATACCTCGTTATCGGCGCCGGAATCCACGGCCTTTCAACGGCTTGGCACCTGGCCGCGAAGCTCGAAGCGCAAGGCAGGGGCGGCGGCCGGAACGTGCTGGTTGTGGACAAGACGGCGATTGCCGCCGGCGCCAGCGGCATCGCCTGCGGCGTCGTGCGCAACAACTACTTCCAGCCGGCGATGCGCGAGCTCATGGCCCAATGCGTCGAGGTCTGGGAGAGCGACCCCAAGGCCTTCAGCTATCATCCGGTCGGCTACATGCAGATCAGCCCGGAGTCGATGCACGGCGACGTGGCGACGATCTACCAGCAGCAGCAGGCGATCGGCTACGACTCGACCTTCATCGAGGGCGAGGCCGAGGCGATGGCTTACATGAAGGGCCTGTTCAGCGACTGGCAGGCCAAGGGCATCACCTCGGTGCTGCACGAGAAGAAGGGCGGCTACGCCAACAACACCGCCTCGATCTACGGCCTGGCCAAGAAGGCCGAGGACCTGGGCGTGCGCATCGTAACCGGCGTGACCGTGACCGGTTTCCAGTATGGCCACAACTCGGCGGCGGTGACCGCGGTGGAGACCGACCGCGGCGTGATCGGCTGCGACCAGGTGGTGGTCGCCGTCGGCCCCTGGGTCAGCAAGCTCTGGAACCTGCTCGACCTGCCCAAGACGGTCACCATCAAGGGCCGCGACGGCGAGCTGCACCACGACATCCCGATGTGGCGCTACTGGGCGCTGGAGGAAGGCACTCTCGGCGTCGACCCGAACCTGCAGAAGACCAACGACGGCAAGATGCCGCCGGTGATCCACGTCGACACCAACGCGCCCCTCCATTCCGACGTCGACGGCTCGCTGATCACCGACCAGATGTGGGGCATCTACTACAAGCCGGACTTCAACTTCGGCGGCGTCCAGGGCGGCGCCATGCCCTACAAGGTCGACAAGCCGGTCGAGGAGATCGAGCTCGATCCCTATGGGCCCGAGTCGCCGGAGTTCATCGTCGACGACAACTTCGCCCACATGTGGTGCTCGGCGCTGGCCTTCTGCCAGAAGCGCTTCGAGGGCCAGATCGGCAAGTACAAGAAGGAGCCCTCCGGCGGGCTCGGCTGCTTCACGCCGGACAGCTTCCCGGTGTTCGATCGCTTCCGCGAGAACGTCTACGTCATCGCCGATTCGAACCACGGCTACAAGATGATCGGCGTCGGCAAGCTGGTGGCCGAGGAGCTGACCAACGGCAGCGCGAAGCTGTTGGAGCCCTTCCGCTTCTCGCGCTACGCCGAGGGAAAGCTGCACCCGGTCTCGCACAGTCCCTTCCCGTGGAGTTGAGTTCCGCGGAACAGGGCGCGTTGTCGGGGCGGCAAAGAACAGGGGCGCTATGAGGCGCGTACCGCCGGCCTAGGCTTGGAGGAGGCCTCTCGGCGGGCGCGGCAACTGGGGACCGAGGCGTTTGCGAACAATGTGCGAGGCCTGCGGAACGGCGGGCAAGGCACGGCGCAGACAAAGGAGAGGGAGACGTCATGGCGAAGAGCAGCAAGAACGGTTCGGGCAAAGAGACCGATCTCGAACGGCACGTCAACGCACCGGGTCGGGCGCGACTGGTCAAGCAGGTGCGCGAGAAGATCAAAGAGCTCGGCATCACCTACATCTACTACCAGTTCATCTCGGTCACCGGCCGCATCGTCGGCAAGGGCATCCCGGCCGATCACTGGGAGCAGATCGCCGAGCGCGGCTTCCAGCTCGTCTACGGCTCGACCGCCAACCTCTATCTCGACCGCCACGCCCGCTATATCGGGTACGGCCCGGAGGCCTCCGAGCTGGTCGGCATCCCCGATCCCGAGACCTTCTGCCAGCTGCCCTGGGACAAGCGCGTCGCACGCGTCTTCTGCACCTGCTTCCGGAACCGCGAGGAGAACGTCGATCCCGGCAGTCATCTGACCTCCGACTGCCGCGGCAACCTGCGCATCTTCCACGCGGAGTTCCAGGAAAAGCACAAGGGCCTGCACCTGCGGCACGGCACCGAGCCGGAGATGATGTGGCTGAAGCGCGGCGAGGACGGCCTCCCGGACGGCGGCTTCTCCAAGCCGAACTGCTATCACATCGACCAGTTCGAATCGCTGCGCCCCGTCTTCATGCAGGTGATCGAGTACGCCCGTGCCATGGGCCTCGACATGATCCAGGGCGACCATGAGGACGCGCCGGGCCAGCTCGAGCTGAACTTCATGTTCGACGACGCGCTCAGGACCTGCGACCGCCTGGCCACCTATCGCCAGATCTGCGCCCAGGTGGCGCGCGAGAACGGCCTGATCGCCTGTTTCATGTCGAAGCCCTTCATGGGCGTCTCGGCCAGCGGCTGCCATCACAACCTGTCGCTCTGGCGCGGCGGCAAGGAGGAGGTGGTCGACCTCGGCAACGATCCGCTGCCCGGCATGGAAGGCGTCTTCACCCACATCAAGGGCGGCGAGAACCTCTTCATGCCCGACCCCAAGATCGACGAGAAGAAGCCGGGCCCGGTCGGCCTGCAGTCGATCGGCGGCGTGATGGAGCACCTTGGCGCCCTGACGGCGATCGGCTCCTCGACCGTCAACTCTTACCGCCGGCTGTGGGACACCGGCTTCTGGGCGCCGGTCTTCGCCGACTGGGGCTATCAGAACCGCACCTGCGCGCTGCGCGTCTCGGCGCCGGGCCGCTTCGAGTACCGCTCGGTCGACTCGATGGTGAACCCCTATCTGATGGCGGCGGCGCTGCTGAAGGCCTTCGACGACGGCATCACGCGCAACCTCGATCCGGGCGAGCCGGAAGAGCGCAACATCTACGAGGCCATGGAGGCGGGCAAGCAGGTCAAGAAGCTGCCCATGTCGCTCGGCGAGGCGCTCGCTCGCCTCGAGAAGGACCCGGTCATCAATGAGGCGATGCCCGACGAGATGTACCGCGTCTTCATGCACTACAAGCGCGACGAGTGGGAGCGCTTCAACGCTACAGTCACCGATTGGGACCGCCGGACCTACTGGGACTGTCTGCCCTAGGCTCAAAGGTACGCTGAAGACGCAGAAAGTCAGGAGAGCGAAAGATGTGCGGCATTGCTGGACTGATTCACCGCGGGAGCACCGCCAACATCGGTCAGGAGATGACGGCGATGCTTCAGTCCCTGAAGCATCGCGGGCCGGACTCGACCGGCTTCGCGCTCTACGGCGCGACCATGCCGGAGCGCTACGTCATGCGCTTCAAGGTGGCCGAGCAGGAGGACGTCAGGAAGGGCTTCGACATCCACCACCAGATCCGCCAGCGCAAGGCGCAGGTCGACGAGCGCATGGCCGAGTACGGCGCCGAGATCCTCGAAGAGGATACGGCCACCGAGTACGCCTATCGCTACCTCTTCACCTATAACGACGACATCCGGCGCCTGGCCGACTACCTGGAGGACATCAAGAACGTCGAGATCCTGTCGCTCGGTCACGCGCTCGAGCTGATCAAGGACCTGGGCGACGCCAAGCGGGTGTCCGAGCAGTACAGGCTGGGCGGCTTTTCCGGCACGCACGCCATCGGCCACACCCGCATGGCGACGGAGTCCGACGTCGACATCCGCTCGGCCCATCCCTACTGGGCCTATCCCTTCAACGACGTATCGGTGGTGCACAACGGCCAGCTCACCAACTACTGGGGCTCGCGCCGGGCGCTCGAGCGGCGCGGCCACCGCTTCATGTCGAACTGCGATTCCGAGCTGATCGCCGTCTACGTCGCCGACCAGATCGATCGCGGCAACGACCTGGAAGAGGCCATGAACCGCTCGATCAGCGAGCTCGACGGCGTCTTCACCTACCTGGTGGCGACCTCGGACCAGCTCGGCATGGCCAAGGACGTGATGGCGGCCAAGCCGATGGTGCTCTACGAGTCGGACGACTTCATCGCCATGGCCTCCGAAGAGGTCGCCATCCGCAGCATTTTCCCGCACGAGATCGACACCTTCGATCCCTACGAAGGGGAGGTTCGGGTATGGCAGAGCTGAAGCAGGAGCACAAATCCCACCACATGGGGATGCACACCGAGCAGCTTGCCGGGCGCAGCCTGCAGACCTTTTTCGACGCCGAGGAGGCCGAGAGCTTCACCTATCCCGGCGCTCCCGAGGTCGACTTCAACAAGCGCGCCGAGTTCGACGCCGCCGGGCTCGACACCAAGGCGATCAACGTGAAGATCCGCGAGCTCATGGAGCAGGGCCACGGCACCATCGTGGTGCACAACCCGGGCGCCAAGCACGGCCTCGGCGTCGGCATCCTGAACCGCCTGCAGCTCTACTTCGAAGGCAGCCTGGGCTACTTCGGCTGCGGCCTGATCGACGGGCCGAACGTCCGCATCAAGGGGCGCGTCGGCTGGTCCTGCGCCGAGAACATGATGGCCGGCACCGTGGTGATCGAGAAGAACGCCGGCTCCACCTTCGGCGCGGCGATCCGCGGCGGCGACCTGGTCTGCCTGGGCGACGTCGGGGCGCGCACCGGCATCGACCAGAAGGGCGGCACCATCATCGTCGGCGGGCGCACCGGCGCCTTCTCCGGCTTCATGATGCAGCGCGGCCGCATGGTGATCTGCGGCGACGCCGGCATGAACCTGGGCGATTCCATGTACGACGGCACGATCTACGTCGGCGGCAAGATCGCCGGGCTTGGCGTCGACGCGGTCGAGGCCGAGATGACGGAGCTCGACCTGCAGTGGCTCAAGCGCAAGCTCGGCCTCTACGGCGTGGCCCCGGCCAACGGCATCGAGAACATGACCAAGATCGTCGCCGGCAAGCAGCTATGGAACTACGACAACCTCGAGCCCACCGAGAAGAAGCTGGTGCTCTAGTACAGGATTTCAGAGAAGAGTGGCTGATTCGACGCAAACGCACTTCTTGTCATTGCCGGGCTTGACCCGGCAATCCAGGGCCGCAAGCACCGTGCTCTGCCGCCTGTGGACCCCCGGATCAAGTCCGGGGGTGACAGCCGTGGGTGGGGCAGCCGTCGTGGCACTCTTCAAAGAGTCCGGTGCTAGCCGTTTGAGAGGATTTACGTCATGACCGCAGAGCGAGCAGCGATCCATTCGGACATCCAGCCGGTGGAGTCCAAGAGCAAGCGCAACAAGCACCTGCTCGGCAAGAGCTTCATCTTTCCGCCGAACGTCATCGACGACATTCACATCAAGGCGGAGCTCGGCCGCTACCGCATGCGCGGCTTCTCCCTCTTCAAGAAGATCCCGAGCTGGGACGACCTGACGTTCCTGCCGGGCACGCTGACGCGCTTCGTGATCGAGGGCTACCGCGAGAAATGCCTGACCCAGACGGTGCTGGGGCCGCGCGCCAAGCGGCCCATGGTGCTCGACATCCCGGTCTACATCACCGGCATGTCGTTCGGCGCGCTGTCCTTCGAGGCCAAGATCGCGCTGGCGCGCGGCGCCACCATGGCCGGCACGGCGACCTGCTCGGGCGAAGGCGGCATGATCCCCGACGAGCGGCGCTATTCGGTCAAGTGGTTCTACCAGTGCATCCAGTCGCGCTACGGCTTCAACCCGCACCACCTGCGCCTGGCGGATGCCTGCGAGTTCTTCATCGGCCAGGGCTGCAAGGTCGGCCTCGGCGGCCATCTCATGGGCCAGAAGGTGACCGACCAGGGGGCCGAGATGCGCTCGCTGCCGGCCGGCATCGACCAGCGCTCGCCGGCGCGCCACCCCGACTGGCTCGGCCCCGACGACCTGGCGCTCAAGATCCAGGAGGTGCGCGAGGCGACCAACTGGGAGATCCCGATCCAGCTCAAGCTCGGTGCCGCGCGGGTCTACGACGACGTGCGCATGGCCGCCAAGACCGATCCCGACATGATCTATATCGACGGCATGGAGGGCGGCACCGGCGCCGGTCCGCACCTAGCGACCGAGGAGACCGGCGTGCCCGGCATCGCGGCGATCCGCCAGGCGCGCAAGGCGCTCGACGACGTCGGTCGGACCGGCGAGATCTCGCTGGTCTACGCCGGCGGCATCCGCAACGGCGGCGACGTGGCCAAGGCGCTGGCCTTGGGCGCCGACGCCGTGGCGATCGGCCACTCGGCGTTGATGGCGCTCAACTGCAACAAGGAGATCCCCGAGTCCGACTTCGAGAAGGAGATGGGCGTCGAGGCGGGCTATTGCTACCACTGCCACACCGGGCGCTGCCCTGTCGGCGTGGCGACGCAGGACCCCAAGCTGCGCGCCCGGCTCGATCCCGACGAGGCGGCCGAGCGGGTCTACAACTTCCTGCACTGCCTGGCCATCGAGTGCCAGATGATGGCGCGGGCCTGCGGCAAGACCAACGTGCACTCGCTGGAGCCGGAAGACCTGGCGGCGTTGACCATGGAGGCTTCTGCGCTGGCCATGGTGCCGCTCGCCGGCTCGCAGTACACCGTCGGCCGGCCCGACATGAAGCGGTACTAGGACGCAGGCCGAGTTAACGCGCAAGCCTCACCCTTCGACAGGCTCAGGGTGAGGGCTGCTAGCGCAGCACACCAAGTCCTCATGCTGAGCCTGTCGAAGCATGAGGGGGCCCGGACGACAAACAAGACGAGAGGCCGACCATGACCGACAAGCAGGACGTCGATCACTACCTCAAGAGCGATGGCGTCGAGACTGACCGCGAGAAGGCGATCGGCCAGCACATAGGCTATCGCTACGACGTCAACCTCTTGCCCGACTACGGCAGGCTGACGCCCTTCCTCAAGAAGTACATGGAGATCATGGGCTGGGATGATCTCAACTGGCTCGAGGACGTGCACATGGGTTACGAGGAGGGCAAGCCCGCCGTGTTCGACCGCAACATCAACGGCTGGGTCCAGGTGCCGTCCAACATCACCCTGCCCGACAACCAGCAGGACCGCGACATGATCGCCCGCGAGCTGCTGATCAAGTTCCAGATGTCTGAGCGCCACCCCCTGGTCGCCCTCAAGAAGGCCTACGCGAAGTTCTGAGCTGGGTTGCTGGCATTTTTCGCTATGCTGCATACGGCTACGATAGCGGTCATTCGACACGAATGAACACGGATGGACACGAATAACAAACCAAGGGTTTGTTGGTCGATTTGTATTCGTGTTCATCCGTGTCATTCTCTCACAATGCCAGATACGGCTAAGGCATTTGCATGGAAGCCGAAGCCATCGGAACCGCTGCCGGCTTGCCGGTGATCGACATGGCGCCGCTGTTCGGTAACGACGAAGTGGCGCGTGCCGCAGTGGCGCGGGCGATCGAGGCGGCCTGCCGGGACAGCGGATTCTTCTATGTCACCGGCCACGCAGTCGCGGACGCGACGCTGCAGCAGCTGGACAGCGCCAGCCGGCGCTTCTTCGCGCTGCCGCACGAAGCCAAGATGGAGATCGCCATGGCCAAGGGCGGGCCGGCCTGGCGCGGCTTCTTCCCGGTCGGCGGCGAGCTCACCTCGGACCGGCCCGACATCAAGGAGGGCCTCTATTTCGGCAGCGAGCTGCCGGCCGATCATCCGCGCGTCCGGGCCGGCTGGCCATTGCATGGCGCCAACCTCTGGCCGGCCCAGGTTCCCGAGCTGCGCCCCGCCGTCGAGCGCTATATGGCGGGGGCGACGCGCGCCGCGCACGCGCTGATCGAGGGCGTGGCGCTCGCCCTCGGCCTCGAGGCCGACTACTTCCAGCGGCACTACACGGCGGATCCCACCATCCTGTTCCGCATCTTCCACTATCCGGAGCCATCGCCCGACGAAGCCGGGTCCTGGGGCGTCGGCGAGCACTGCGACTACGGTCTCCTCACGATGCTGGCGCAGGACGAAAGCGGCGGCCTACAGGTGAAAACGCCCCGAGGAAACGTGCGGGGCGGCTGGATCGAGGCGCCGCCCTTGCCCGGCACGCTGGTCTGCAACATCGGCGACATGCTGGACCGCCTGACCGGCGGCTGGTTCCGCTCGACGCCGCACCGCGTGCGCAACACGAGCGGCCGAGGCCGGCTGTCGTTCCCGCTGTTCTTCGACCCCGACTTCGCCGCCGTCATGCAGCCGCTGCCGCAGGAGGCGCGCACCCCCGCCGCGCAACCAGGCCGGCCCGCCGAGGCCCGCTGGGACGGCGCCGACCTGCAGGCCTTCGAAGGCACCTACGGCGACTACCTCTTGGGCAAGGTCTCGAAGGTCTTCCCCGATCTGCGCAGGCAAGTACTGTAGCCATTCATCCTACGATCACGGCGCCTTCGCATCCACGGGTGCCCAGTTAGATCTGCCGCGGAGCATTGTTGCATCTGGCACAGCGACCTTGCGGTACGGCAGAGACCCGCTTCTGTATTGTTCCCTTTCGGCGCTGCGCGCCCTGTGGTCCCTGGGCCCCCCTCCGGCGCCTTCATCCTGAGCCGCGGGCCTCTCCTTCGACAGGCTCAGGATGAGGTCCGCGAGTCGAAGGACGCGCCGCCTCCCCCTCGAGGGGGGAGGCAAACCAGAGTGCCGGTGCCGCTCATCTTTTCCCTCCCCCCTTGAGGGGGAGGGTTAGGGAGGGGGGCGTCAACAAGACGGACAACAGAACGCAGATGCACGTTCTATCCGGACAGCGGTGATTCGCGTCAGCTCTCGTCCAGCCCCAGCTCCCTGCGCGCCTTCTTGGTTAGGCCGAGGGCGACGATGCGGTGCGACTCTTTCAGATAGCGCTTCAGGTCCTTGTCCGAGAGGCCGGGCTTGGCGTAATGCTGGATCCACTTCATGCCGCGCGAGGCGAGATAGGGCGCCGGCCGCAGGCCCGGCTGCTCCTTCAGGAGCTCGTAGGCCACGTCGGACACCTTGAAGGTGATGTGCGGCTCCAGCCCGTCGTCCCAGCCGCCGATGGCGAAGACCTTGCCGCCGACCTTCCAGACGTGCGAGCCGCCCCACTGCACCACGTAGGTGGTTGCCGGCAGCGCTCCGCAGAAGGCGTTGTAGTCGTCGTAGGTCATGTGTCTCGCCCTCTTGAGCCCTCGCCAGCTACGCCGGATCGGCAATCTCGTCGTAGCCGCGGCCGAGGAACTGGATCAGGCAGAAGCCATGGCCGAAGGGGTCGGCCATGAGGGCGAGGCGTCCCCAGGGATTCGTCTGGATCTCGCCCTCCCGTGTCGCGCCGGCCGCTTCGGCGCGCGCCACCGCCGCCTCGATCTCGGGCACCACGAAGTCGAGATGGACCGGCGTCCAGTGCCGCCGGTAGTCGCGCGTCTGTCCGGTCGCTTTCGAGGCCGGCGTGCCGGCCGGCTTGACCAGCAGATAGATCGCTGACGAGCTGCCCAGCAGTTCGACGCCGAATTCGCCGAAGCGCCGGCCGATGCTGAGCCCGAAGGCCTCGCGATAGAAGGCCACCGCCTTATCGAGGTCGGCCACGTCTATGTTGACCAGCAGCTCGGGCGTCATGACGGCTGGGCCCCGGATGACCTCTCCAGGCGACGGCGCATGATCGGGCGCGTCGGTGAGCGGCGCGCCACCTCTACGAAGCCGAGATCGCGAAAGGCGGCCGGCGTGCCGACGTAGAGCTCGCCGGATGACAGCTTGCGCTGCGCGTCGATCGGATAGGCCTCGACGATGCGCGCGCCCTGCCGGCCGGCGTGCGCCAGCGCGGCGCCGATCAGCGGCCGCATCAGGCCCTGCCGGCGGCAGCCCTTGGCGACCACGAAGCAGGTGATCGACCACACCGGCTGCTCATCGACCGGCGCCAGAACCCGCGAGCGTGCCAGCTTGGGCTGCGCTTCGCGCGGCGCGATGCCGCACCAGCCGACCGCCTCGCCGTCGCGATAGGCAAGGACGCCGGGCTCGGCGCCGCCGGCCACGATCCTCTGCAGGAACTTCCGGTTGTCGTCGCCCCAGCCAGCCCGGAAATCGCGGTTCGGCCGATACCAGAAGCCGCACCAGCAGCCGCGCGCATCGCCACAGGCGGCGAACAGGCGCTTGAGACCGGCCCAGCGCTCCGGCGTCGCTGGCGCGAAGTCAAGTCGATCGGTGAGCTCGGCCCGCTGCTTGCGGCACGAGCGGTTACCTGCTGGTCCAGCGGTCATAATCGTCGAAAGTCCAGGCCTCTTATTGTTCACTGTTTGTTCCAAACAATAGCGCCTTCGAATCCCTCTGTCACTAGGGAATCCGCGGCGCAGGAGCGTATGGCGCTGGTCTATCGAGACAGCACAAAGGTGCGCTCAGCTCGCCGGTGGCTCGGCCGCGGCGTGGGCCCAGTCGGGGGTGAAGGCGAGCACGGCGACCTCGCCCGGCAGGCTCGGGTTGAACAGGCTGTTGTGCCAGAAGGTCGCCTGATAGCCGGGTTCGCGCTCGGCCAGGCGCCGCACCCGGCAGGGGATGCGGTAGCGCTGGCTGTACTGCTCGAACTCGAGGATGCAGCGGCCCGTCTCGACCAGGCGCTCGGCCGCCTGCGAGCCCGGACCGAAGAGCGCCGTCATGACGTCGGAGAACTCGCGGGCGCGCTGGAAGTAGGCGGCCTGCAGCATGCGGATCGCGCTCTCCCAGCGCTCCACCGGGTCCTGGGTCTTGAGCACCATGTGACGGAACTGGGCCGTCGCCTCCTCCGGCTGCTGCTTGTGGATCAGCACGGTGATCTGGCCGAGCGCCTCGTCGTCGCCGGCGACCGTCACGGCCGGCCGCATGCCCGAGCTCGGCTGCCCCGCAGCATGGCGCACGGCGTACTGCCGGATGCGGCACTGCCAGCCCAGGAAGTGGTCGCGCAGCTTGGCCTGCGCCGCCTCCAGGTGCACCACGCTGCCCGGGCTTTGCCCGCTCATTGCGCGGTTCCCCCGTCGGCGAGAGCTCTGCATCGACGCTTCATGGCCGCATGGTAGGAGCCGCCGGATGCGCTTTCAACCGCGGCCCGCAGGGCCGGGCGAAGGCTGAGGAAAACTCAGCAGTCGCTTGAGCAGAGTTCGTTTGCTTAACTGCAGCGGCCGGCCTAAGCGGAAGCCTGTGGGGACAGGGGAGGACGGGGTATGACCTTGTGGCAAAGGATCGAGGACGGCCGGCTGCTGCTGCTCGACGGCGCCATGGGCACGGAGCTCGAGCGCCGCGGCGCCCCGGTCGAGCAGAAGGGCTGGGCGGTCGCCGCGCTCGGCACCCATCCCGCGCTGGTGCGCGCCGTGCACGACGACTACGTACGCGCCGGCGCCGACATTCATACTACCCAGACCTTTTCGGCCGCGCGCCACGTGCTCGAGGGTGCCGGACTCGGCGAGCGTTTCGATGCGTTCAATCGGTCCGCCGTAGCGCTCTGTCGCGACGCGATCGAACACGCGGGCGACGACCGGCCGCGCTGGATCGCCGGCTCGGTCTCGACCTTCGCTGCCGGCTCGAGCCGCGACAACCTGCCGCCGCGCGACCGCCTGGCCGTCGACTTCGCCGAGCAGGCGGCACTGCTCGCCGACTGCGGCGTCGACCTGATCGCGCTGGAGATGCTCTACGACGTCGAGGTCAGCATCCTGGCGCTCGAGGCCGCGGCCGCGACCGGCCTGCCGGTCATGCTCGGCTTCACCTGCATGTGGGGCCGCGACGGCGCTACGGTCGAGACCCACGCCGCCACGATGACCTCCAACGGCCGGCACATGACCCTTGAGGAGGTGCTTCCCCCGGTGCTGGCCGCAGTGCCAGAGGGCAGCCGCGTCATCGTCGCCGTCATGCACTCCGAGTTCGACGTGACCGACGCTGCGCTGCCCGTGGTCAAGCGCCTGTGGGACGGGCCGATCGCGGTCTATCCCAACTCCGGCGACTACGTCGTGCCGCACTGGCAGTTCGACACGGTTTGCGAGCCTGCGGTCTTCGCCGAGGCGGCCACGGGCTGGGCCGGGCGCGGCGCGCAGATCGTCGGCGGCTGCTGCGGCCTCGGCCCCGACCACATCGGCGCCGCCCGCGAGCGGCTGGCCCACTATTTCGAGGGGCACCTCCCCGCGTGACGACCTGTTCATGTCCCGCAGCTTTCTCTGATGACGCTGCGCTCCTGCGTACTCTGAATGCAGTTTGAAGGAAGGAAGTTGTGCGGGAACGCATGGCTATTCGGTAGGAGATGAGCGCCGCTTTCTCATTGTCCGCTGCGCGGACGCCCCCCTCCAGGCGCTTCGCGCCAGCCTCCCCCGCAAGGGGGGAGGCCAAGGAACCGCACAGTGCGCGTATTTTTGTCTCCTCCCCCCTTGCGGGGGAGGGTTGGGGGGGGGGTCGGCGCGAAGCGCCAAAGGAAAGAGTCCCTCAACATGGCTTTCGATTGCGCGCGGTTCTGCGCGCTGTTCAAGCCGCCGCAGGAATGCGGCCCGCATGACCCCCGCGCTCTACGGCCTGATGACGGCCTTCGGCTGGGGTGGGGCGGACTTCATCGCGCGCTTTACCGGACGGGCGATGGGCCACGAGGTGGCGCTCTTCGCCATGCTCACGGTGGGTGCGCTGCTGTTCGGTTTGATCGTTTGGCTCGGCGGCCTGCCGCTTGCCTGGGATTGGAGCGGCGCCTGGCTGCTGGTTTCCAGCGGCGTCGCCATCATGGTCGCCACCTTGCTGCTCTACTGGGGCCTGGCGCGCGGGCCGGTCACTCTGGTGGCGCCGCTGGTCGGCGCCTATCCGGCGCTCAACGTGCTTCTAGAGCTGTCGCTGGGCGCAAGGCCGTCGGCGCTGCAGTGGATTGCGATGGGCGTGGTCATGGCCGGCGTCATCGTGGTGGCGCGCGCCGCCAATGCCTTCGAGGACGAGGCCGAGTTCAGCCGCGCCGCGCTGCGCAAGACGACGATCATCGCGCTCGCTTCGGCCGTCGGCTTCGCCGTCGCCGTGGCCGCAGCCCAACACGCCGCGCAGATCTATGGCGAGCTGCAGACCGTGGTGATGGGCCGCTGGGTGTCGCTCGCGGCGATTCTCCTATGGCTGTTGTTCCGCCGCCGCCGCCCCGTGGTTCCCTTGCGCTGGTGGCCGCTGGTGGTGCTGCAGGGGCTGCTCGACGCCGGCGCCTATGTGGCGCTGCTCTCCGCCGGCACCGGCGAGGGCGGCGCCGTCGCCGTTGTGGTCGCCTCCTGCTTCGCAGCGGTCACCGTGGTGCTGGCCCGCGTCGTGCTCAAGGAAGCCATGACCTATGCCCAGTGGGGCGGCATCGCCGCCATCATCGCCGGCGTCGCCACGCTCTCGGCGCAGGGCTGAGCCGCACTCAGCGGAAGGTCCTGACGGCGATGGCGATGCGCGAGGCCGTGGTGATCAGGCAGGCGGCGGCGAAGAGCGTGGCCAGCAACGGGAATCCGTCCGGCCAGAGGCAGACCGCCACGGTAAAGGCGATGGTCTCGGTGCCTTCGGTGAGGCCGCCCAGGTAGTAGAGCGACTTGCTGCCGCGTGCCCGCGTTTCGATGCCATGCTTGGCGGCCAGGATGGCGAAGGTGAGGAAGGTGCTGCCGGTGCCGATGTAGCTGGCCAGCAGCAGCGTCGCCGGTAGCGCGTTCTCCGGCCGCGCCGCGGCGAAGCCGAGCACGATCGCGCCGTAGACCAGGAAGTCGAGCACGATGTCGAGATAGCCGCCGAGATCGGTCTTGCCGACGATCCGCGCAATCGCCCCGTCGAGGCCGTCGGCTAGGCGGTTGAGCGCGAAGAGCAGCAGGCCCAGCAGATAATGCTCGAACGCAATGGCTCCTGCGGCGCCGAGCCCGACCGCAAATCCCGCCACCGTCACCGCATTGGCCGAAAGCCCGACCCGCACCAGATGGCTGGCCGCAACGCCCAGCGGCGGATCGATCAGCCTGCGCGCCAGCGGGTCGAGCATGCTTGCCAGCTAATCCCAGGACCGCTAGCAGCTCAGATAGCGGCAGACTAAGAGGCGATAACCGGCTTGCGGTATAGAAAGGATATTTGACGCAGATGAACACAGATGAACGTTAGCGAGGCGCTGGATCATCGTGTTCAATCTAATTGACTCGTGTCATTTACGATCGGGAAAGATGAAGCGAAGAAGAGCTGACTGACACGGATGAACACGGATTGGCACGGATTGGCACGGGTAGTCGCGGCGTTGCAGCAACGCGCTAACGTTCATCTGTGTTCATCCGCGTCAGTCATGTTTGTTTGAGTTTCTTTCACTCTGCTGCCTTGACCTCACTGGGCGGGTGCAGGGTGAAGGGCCGGTCGTGGCGCAGCGAGGGGATCATGGCGCGCGCCTTGGCGACCGCGGCCGGATCGATCTCGGCCAGCACGACGCAAGACTCCTCGCCGCCGTCGGCCAGCACCTCGCCCCAGGGATCGATGATCAGCGAGTGGCCGTAGGTCGCGGCACCGCCGGCGTGCACGCCGTTCTGGCAGGGCGCGATGACGAAGGCGCCGTTCTCGATCGCCCGCGCCCGGTTCAGCACGTGCCAGTGCGCCTCGCCGGTGGTCCTGGTGAAGGCGGCCGGCACGGTCAGGATCGCGGCCCCGGCCTGGGCCAGCGCCCGGTAGAGATGCGGGAAGCGCAGGTCGTAGCAGATCGAGAGGCCCATCCTGCCCCAGGGCGTCGCCGCCACCACGGCCTCGCCGCCCGGCGCGATGGTCGCCGACTCGCGGTAGCTCTCGCCCTCAGCCAGGTCGACGTCGAAGAGGTGGACCTTGTCGTAGCGCGCGACGATGCGGCCGCTGTCGTCCAAGAGGTAGCTGCGATTGACCGCCTTGCCGCCCCCCTTGCCACCCCCCTTGCCACTGGGCGCCTCGATCGGCAGCGAGCCGGCCAGGATCCAGGCGCCGAGCTCGTCGGCCAGGGCCTGATAGTCCGGCAGCGCCGGGTGCCTGTCCTCGGCGAAGGCGGGGATTTTCAGGCGGCCGTTCTCAACGTCGAGGCAGCTGAAGTACTCGGGCAGGCAGATCAGCCGCGCCCCCTTGGCCGCCGCCTCGCGGGTCATGGACTTGGTCTCGGCGATGTTGGCCTCGAGATCGGGCGTCGCGCAGTTCTGGATGCAGGCGACCGTGACCCTGTCGTTCTTGGGGCCGCTCATGGTTCTCTCCCGGGCTGCCGATGGCTGCTGGGGGCCCATAATGGCGGATCGGCACGGCGCTGTCGAATGTCCCTAGGCGTCCTGCCCCGAGCCCATCCGGCCTCCGGAATCGCCCGTATTTTCAAGGTTTCAGCCGGATTTCCCGCCCACTTCCCGGCGGCCTCTGCTAGACTGCCGCAGCCGGCGCGCGCTGCCCGCGCGACCGGCCGCTCAGCCGTCAAGAGGGCAGGAACAGGGAGCCATCATGCCGATCCTCGAGGTCGAGAACCTGACCATGCGCTTCGGCGGCCTGACCGCCGTGGACAAGCTGAGCTTCTCCGTCGAGGAGGGCGCGATCCACGGCCTGATCGGCCCCAACGGTGCCGGCAAGACCACCACCTTCAACGCCATCAGCGGCTTCTACCGGCCGACCGGCGGCCGCGTGCTCTACCGGGGCCAGGACATCTCGGGCCTGCGCACCAGCCGCATCGCCGAGCTCGGCCTGGTGCGCACCTTCCAGGCGACCGTGCTATTCCACGAGTTCAGCGTGCTCGACAATGTGCTGGTCGGCTGTCACCTGGAGGCGCGCGGCGGCTTTCTTTCGGCGCTCTTCGGCCTCAACAGGACGCGCGAGTCGGCGGTGCGCGACAGGGCCGAGGAGATTCTCGCCGTCTTCGATCTGGCCGAGCGCCGCGACGAGCTGGCGAGCAACCTGCCGCACGGCCTGCAGCGCGCGCTCGGCGTCGCCGTGGCGCTGGCCGCCGATCCCAAGGTGCTGCTGCTCGACGAGCCCTTCACCGGCATGAACCCAGAAGAGACTCGTCACATGATGAAACTGCTGCAGCGGGTAAGCGAGCGCGGCGTCACCCTGCTGCTGGTCGAGCATGACATGCAGGCGGTCATGGGTCTCTGCGGCAAGATCACGGTGCTGAGCTTCGGCAGCCTGCTGGCCGAAGGCACGCCGGAGGCGATCCGCAAGAACCAGCAGGTCATCGAAGCCTACCTGGGGACCGCCGACTATGCTGCTTAGGATCGAAGAGGCTCGCGTCCACTACAAGAAGGTCCAGGCACTCAAGGGCATCAGCCTCGAGGTGCCGGAGGGCGCCATCGTCACCATCATCGGCGCCAACGGCGCCGGCAAGAGCACGACGCTGCGCGCCATCTCCGGCCTGGTGCCGCTCTCGGAGGGCGCCATCTGGCTCGGCGATCGCCGCATCGACGGCACGGCGCCGGAGAAGATCGTCGCCGCCGGCATCGGCCACGTGCCGGAAGGGCGGCGCATCTTTCCCGACCTGACGGTCGAGGAGAACCTGCGCACCGGCGCGTTCCTGCGCCGCGACAAGGAAGCGGTGGAGCGCGACCTGGAAATGGTCTTCGACCACTTCCCGCGTCTCAAGGAGCGGCGCAGGCAGTGGGCCAAGACCATGTCGGGCGGCGAGCAGCAGATGCTGGCGATCGGCCGCGCGCTCATGTCCGATCCCAAGATCCTGCTGCTCGACGAGCCCTCCATGGGGCTCGCGCCGGTCATGGTGCAGGAGATCGCCTCGATCATCGTCGAGATCAACCGGCGCGGCGTGCCGGTGGTGCTGGTCGAGCAGAACGCCGAGCTGGCGCTGCGTCTGGCGAGCTACGCCTACGTGCTGGAAACCGGCAGCGTCGCCCTCGAAGGCCCCGCCTTCGAGCTGCACGAGAACGACCACGTGCGGCGCGCCTATCTCGGTGGGTAGCGCCTGCGTGTTTGCGGTCTGCGCGATGGCCGGAATCACCCCCCTCCCAACCTCCCCCTGTCAAAGGGGGGAGGAATCAAAGTCAGGCACGATCAAGAGTCCCTCCCCCTCGACGGGGGAGGGTTAGGGAGGGGGTGCATGGCGGGTTCGCCGGAGAACAACCAGGAAGGCGAAAACCCCGATCCCCTGGCGCTGGCCGCCGCCGGCTGGCGGGCGGAGGACCTGCAGTGGGAGCGGTTGCAGGAACGGGCTGCGTCCGCGCCGGACGAACAGGCCGCGCCGCTCTGGGCCGAGGCGCTGCGCCTCGCCCGTGCCAACTTTGCCGCGAATGATCCGCGCCTGGCCGCGAGCCTGGCCAACCAGGCCGTGGCGTTGCGCCGCGCCGGCGACGACAGCCTCGCCGGCGACCTCCTGGACGAGGCCCTGCGCATCTGGGACGCAGCACCCGCCTGGATCGAGTCGATGAAGCCGGAGCGCCGCGCCCGCTCCTCGACCTTTCACCTGCGCCTGGAGTCGAAGCACAGAGGCGGCTACGAGCAGTTCTCGCGCGAGCGCTATCAGGCCCTCGCGGCGGAAGGCCGCGCCGCGACCCTGGCCCTGAAGACCAGAGCGACGAGCGACGACGATCGCCTCGCCCGTTGGCGCAAGGACAAGCCGGCCGGCTTCACCGACGGCCGCAAGCTGATGGCGGCGGCGCTGCTGATTGCTGTTGACGATTGATGCGGCCTGCCGCTACGCGCTTTCACTTCCGAGATCAAGCTGCGGCAGCAGGTTCGGCAGGTTCCGCAAGCCGCTCTCGCTGAGCGCAACCCGCCGGCCGCGCAGCTCGCGCTTGATCCACTTCAGCTCCAAGAGGCGCCCGGCCAGCGCCGCGCCGAGCGCGCCGCCGAGGTGCGGGCGCCGCTCGCTCCAGTCGATGCAGGCGCGGGCGAAGTGACGGCGCTGCCGGCGCACGGCCTCCAGGTCGATGTCGAGCTCGCCGAAGAATCGCTCGCCGCTGCGCGTCAGTGTGAAGTCGCGCTCGGCCGGCGTCAGGCATCCGCCCTGCTGCAGCGCGTCGGCCAGCGCGACGCCGAGCCGCCCGGCCAGGTGGTCGTAGCAGAGGCGCGCGTCGCGCAGCCGCAACAGCTCCTTCGAGGGCTTGCGGTGCGGCACCGGGGCGTGCGCGACGATGGTGGTCAGCGGCTCCAGCACCTCGGCGATGCGCGGGCTCGCCAGGCTGTAGTAGCGGTGCCGGCCTTGGCGCGCCACGACCAGGAGCTTGGCGTCGGTCAGCTTGGCAAGGTGGCTGCTCGCGGTTTGCGGCGTGATGCGGGCGTGGTAGGCGAGCTCGGTCGCGGTCAGCGCCCGGCCGTCCATCAGGGCGCTCAGCATGGCGGTCCGCGCCGGACTGCCGAGCAGCGCGCCGATGCCGGCGATCGAGGGTTCTGCATCCATATTTCGATACTATACGAATCGTCTCCGAATGACAAGCGGGGCTGCCCATGCGATGAACAGGGCCAGGACAGCGGCCGCGACCGGACCCCGCCAGGGCCGGCCAAGCCGTTGGCCGATCTAGAGAAAAGTTTCAGCATTGGAGCCGCAGACATGGGACCGCAGAGCCAGCACGGCCAGACCATCAAGACGCTGGTGCGCCTCGATCCACGACCGCGGGAGAGCTTCATCGGCTTCATCAGGCGGCTGCCGCAGGCCCTGCTCGAGCGGCTCCTGCTGTGGCAGCAGCGCGCGAGCGAGCGCACGCACCTCGATCGTCTCAGCGAGCGTGACTTGAAGGACGTCGGCCTGACGCGCGAACAGATAGCACGCGAATCCGGCAAGCCGTTCTGGCGCGCGTGAGACGGAGTTCGGACTTGATTTAGCCTGCCGCGCGCGCCTTGCCGCCGTCGTGCGCGATGGCCATCTCGAGGAACTGACCGAGCTGCTTCAGCGGCACTGGTTTCCAGATGGTGCGATAGACGTTCAGCTTGGCCTTGGTCGCCTCGCTCATGGCGTCGGCGTAGCCCGACATCAGGATGACCTTCGGCTGCGGATCGAGCTTGGCAATTCGTGTGGCGACCTCGATGCCGTTCAGGCCCGGCATCATGATGTCGAGCAGCACGACGTCGGGATGGTGCGCTTCGATGGCCGCAAGCGCGCGCTCGCCGTCCTCGGCCGCCAGGCAGGTGATGCCGCGGGCGCCGAGAAAGCTCGCGATGCTTTGCCGCGTGGACTTGTTGTCGTCCACGATCAGAACGCTGTAACCGTCGGGAGTGCCTTCCATGACCGCTGGAATCTCCTTGGAGGCAAAAGGGGGTGCCAGTACCGGCCCGCAGTCTGCTGCCGCGGTGCTTAAGAATGCGTTAACTAATGGATAACTTGCTTGGGCCGTTGTGCTTTTTTGATCGCTCCGCGTCTTACCTGACGCCGGAGGGGGCGCTGGGCCGCGGCGACTCCGCGCCTTGGCCGACGGTCTGGCCGGCATGATCCTTTCGAATCTGCGCTATCGACAGCACGAGCGGGTGTGAGTCCGTCCAACGGCCCAGGTGCCAGCGCCGCCCGTCATGCACCAGGGCCACGCCCATTAGCCGAAACAGCACAGTGACCCGCCCGATCTCCCGACAGCCGAGCTTCGCCGTGGCGCGCCGGCTGGCGTAGTTGGTCAGCTCGATCCAGCTCAGTATCTCGCCGTAGCCGTTCTCGAGACACCAAGCGGCGCCATATCCGGCGAAGGTGTTGAGCAGGCCGCCGCCACGCAAATCATGACGTACCCAGGTCCCGGTCGACCACACCGCCGTGTCGCTGCCCGTTCGGAGAATCAGCCAGTCGGCGATCTTGCTCTGCTGCGTGCCGATAAAGTTCCACCCGACCAACTGACTGTCGACCACGCGGATCCAACCCGGCCCTTCTGCGAGCTTCGCTTCCAGCATGGTCTGCGCAAAGCCGGCTGCCTCGAACAGGCGACCGTCGTCGGGCCTCGCCCTGCGGATGCCAAGACATTCACTCTCCCCCCGTGCCGTCGCTCTGGGAGGCCGAGCCATCAAGACGACCGCCCGGATGCGGAGAGCTTTCAATGCGAAGAGCAGCAGCGCCTTGAGCACGCCGAAATGATGCATGGTCTCAAGTGGCGTGACGGCGTAGCGGGCATGAGTTCGCATGGCTTGTGACTACAGCATGGCGAGCGGGCATCGCCGAATCCCATGCCGGCGCCGCCTGGGGCTGTCAGCCTCTGCGAAGCGCCGAAGGGCTTGCCGCCGCGGCATGTTCGGGGGTGGCGTCGCCACGGTCGCGCCGGATCTCCTCCATCGACAGCACCAGCGGGCGCGACGCCGTCCAGCGGCCCAGATGCCACCGCCGCCCGTCATAGACCAGAGCGACACCGCACAAGCGGAGAAAGATGATGCGGCCGACTGGCCGGGCTCCGAGCTTGCGCGAGGAGCGCAAGCTGCTGCGGTTGGTCAGGTTGATCCAGGAGAACTGCTCGCGATAGCCCTGGTCCCGGTACCAAACGAAGGAATGGCTTCGGATTTCGGCCGCAACGCCGCTGCCGCGATAGTCGCGGTGCACCCAGGTACCTGCGCCCCACAAGGCCGTCGGGCTGCCCGCGTGGATGACCAGCCAGTCGGAGATTTCGCTATGGGTCAACCCGAGAAAGCACCAAGCCACGAGCCGGCCTTGGTCCAGCTTGATCCAGCCCGGACCGTCGGCCAGCTTGCGCTCCAGCATACCTGGGAAGCCGGCCCTGTCGAACAGGGGGGCATCCTCCAGCGTCGCCGGCCGGACGCCATCGCTCTCGAGGAGAATCCGATCCGCGGCAACGGCAGGGCGCGCCAGCATGACAACGGGGCGAACCCTGAGCAGGCGCAGCAGCAACATCTGTAGAGCCCTGGAGGCGCCGAAACGCCGGGCGGTCTCCCGCAGGGACATCGTGTAGTGGGGGCGCTCCCTCATGCCTTGAGATTATACAGGTTAGACCTATGCGGGCGGGCCAAAAAAGTGGCCAAATATGAGGCAACAGCTATCCGGCACCCCACTCCGCGCCGGAAGGGCTGTCCGCCGCGGCCTTTCTGCCCGCTTTGCGGGAACCTCGCGCAAAGAGCGCCCGAGCCTTGGGCAGCAGGCTTTCCAGGCCGTTCGGCAGAAACAGCATGGTCGCGATCAGGATGACGCCATAGATCAGCGGCCGTGCCTGATCGACGCCCAGCTCGCGCAGTATTACCTCGTTGATGATGGTCAGCACCACGACGCCCAGAATCGGCCCATAGAAGGTAGCGGTGCCTCCGACGATCACCCAGATCAGCACGTAAACCATCTGCGCCACGTCGAAGCGATTGGGATTGATGGTCGTCAGGTAGTGGGCGAGCAGGGCGCCGGCCAGGCCGGCGAAGAACGACGCGGTGACGAAGGCCAGGGTGCGGTAACGCCAGGTGTTGACGCCGATCGCCTCGGCGAGCCGGTCCTGCCAGTGCACGGCATGGAATGTGAGCCCCAGGCGCGAGCGCTCCAGCCGGTAGAGGATGAGCAGCGACAGCGTCACCACGACCAGGCAGAGATAGTAGTAGTTGACCGGGTTGAAGAAGGCGATGGTGAGATCGCCGATCTGGATATCCGGGACTGACGGCAGCAGCTTCAGTCCCTTGGGGCCGCCGAAGGGCTCGCGGAATCGCTTCCACAAGAGGCGGATGATCTCGCCGGCGGCGAAGGAGCCGATCAGGAAGTAGAAGCCCTTCATGCGGAACAGCGGGAAGCTGAGCACGAAGGCGACCGCGGCCGCCGTCGCGGCGCCCAGCAGCATGGCGAGGGGCACCGGCACGCCGACCGCCTTGGAATAGATTGCCGAGCCATAGGCGCCGACCCCCATGATGACGACGTGGGCGAGCGACCACTCGCCGGTCAGGGTCAGCAGGCGGTAGCTCACCACCAGCAGCACGTTGATCAGCAGGAAGACCAGGATCTCTTTCTGCGAGAAGCTGACCAGGTGCGGCAGCGTCAGCAGCACGGCGTAGAGCAGCGCGAAGCCGCCCAGGATCCAGCTCAGGCTCCAGCCCGAAGGCGTGCCGCTACGCACGTTCCTTGGTCCCGAACAGGCCGGTCGGCCGGATCACCAGCACCAGCATCATCAGCGCCAGCCCGACGATGTCGGCGATCACGCCGTCGACGAAGGTAGTGACGAAGGTGTGCACGAAGGCATAGAGGATGGCGGCGATGATGGCGCCCTCCAGACTGCCGATGCCGCCGACGATGATGATGATGAAGGCGGCGACGATCACCGAGTGGCCCATGTAGGGAAAAGTTCGCACCAGGGGCGCGGTGAGCGCGCCGGCGACGCCGGCCAGCGCCGCGCCGATACACATGGCCATACGCGCCGTCTGGTTCATCGAGATGCCTTGCAGCGCCGCCGCCTCCGGATCCTGAGCGCAGGCCCGCATGGCCCAGCCGAGCCGGGTACGGCGCAGGAAGATCCAGAGCCCGCCCAGCAGCACCACCGCGGCGACGATCAGGATCAGGCGCTGCGCCGGGATGCTCACGCCCTCCAGGCCGAACAGCGCGATCGGCATCTGATAGGGCGACGTCACGTGCGCCATGCGGACACCGAAGCCCATTGCGATCAGCGCCTGCAGGATCAGCAGCAGGCCGATCGAGACGATCAGCCCGCCCAGCGGGTTGCCCCGCATCGGCCGGAACAGCCCGCGCTCCATCAGCGCGCCGAAGAGGCCCAGAAAGATCAGGCTGACGATGACCGCCATATAGAACGGGAGAGCATTGTCGGCGTAAAGATAGACCACGGTGTAGGCGCCCAGCATGTAGATCTCGCCGTGCGCGAAGTTGATCACGCCCATGACGCCGAAGATCAGCACCAGCCCGACGGCGATCAACGCCATGAAGCTGGCGGCATAGACCGCATTGACCACGGTTTGCAGAAGCAGCTCGATCATGGGCGGCTAGAAGCACATCGCAGTGAAACAAAACCGCCGCGCCACGGTGGGCGCGGCGGCCTGACCGGTCAAAGCATCAGCCACGCTGATAGTACATCTCGCCCATCGCCTCGAAGTGCTTGATGAGCGTATCGCCGTTCTTCTCCCACCAGGCGGGGATCGACTTGAACTCCTTGATCCTGGCCTTGCCGTCCTCGATCACAACAACCGGCCAGTCGCCGACCAGGGCGTTGTCGATGCCGAAGAGGTCCTTGCCCCACCAGGTCGCTTCGCCGAAGGCGTGCTTGCCCTTGCCGCCGGCCTTCATGCCGGCCAGCACCTTGGCCGGATCGACGCTGTTGGAGGCTTCGACGCCAGCCTTCCAGAGGTCGAGGATCGAGGCGTACTCCCACGACACCGCGCCCCACTCGCCGGGCCAGCGCTTGCTGTACTCGGCATAGAAACCGTTCGGGTCGGAGAAGTTGACCCGCGGGTCGTTCAGCGCCGGGTCGTCGAAGTCGGGGAACTGGAAGATGAAGCCTTCCATGAATTCCTTCGAAGTCTTGTCGATGAGCTGCTCATAGAAATCCGCGGTGCAGGAGATGATCTGGCCCCTGTAGCCCTGCAGATAGGCCTGCTCGACGATCGGATGCACGTAGTCGGCATAGGCCGTATCGAGGCAGAGAATCTGTGGGTTGGTCGACAGCAGCCTGGTTACAACCGGCGCGAAGTCGGTGGTCGAGAGGTCGAAGAACAGCGGGTCGGTCTGCAGGCTGATGCCGGTGGCCTCGAAGGCGGCCAGGTAGGTGGCGACCGACGGACGCCCCAGAGAGTCGTCCTGGGCGCAGATCACCGCGGTCTTGAGATCTGGCTTGTTCTCGGCCAGCCACTGCACGCCGGTCACGTTGTAGATCGGGTGCACCTCGCAGGGCGCGATCAGGAAGGGCGTGTCGGGCGAGAGATCGCTCGGCAGCAGGGTCGAGACCAGCATGCGCGCCTGGTTGGCGACCGGCTGCACGGCCGGCCAGGTGTCGCCGCCCAGCATCATGATGAACTTGACGCCGTCCTCGTGGATCAGCTTCTGGGCGCCGGTGCGCGCCTTGTCGGGGGCATACTCGTTGTCGTAGGACACCAGCTCGACCATGTGCGGCTCGCCGGCGATCCTGATGCCGCCGGCGGCGTTGACCTGCTCTGCCCAGATCTGACAGCCGTAGAGGCCGGGCAGGCCCCAGGCGGCGACCTCGCCGGTCAGCGGTGCGAGAAAACCGATCTTCACGGTCTTCGCACCGTAGCTGATGCGCGGCATGGCGGTGGCGGCGAGCGCCGCGCCGGCGACGGTGGTGCCGAGAAACTTTCTGCGGCCGATTCGGCGGCGAAGGAAGCCTGATGACATGACGGTTCTCCCTGCTTGTTTGGCTTTGAGCGTGGTCGTCCTTGGGCGTGCTTGTCCTTGGCGGTTATGGCCCGGGCCTGGTGATGCTTTAGACGGTCTCGTTTTCGCCGTAGCAGCGGGCGCCGGCTCCGGATGGCATGGCCCGGCCATGCGCCGGCGCGTTGCGCCTCAAGATTGGCGACGGTCTTGCGGCAAGCCCGCCTCCCCTGATCTTGCCCGGTGCATCCTGCGCTCGTGTCGGCGCGCCCGGGCGGTTCGTTCTTGTGTGTCCCGCGCTCGAACCGAGGCCTGCCTGGCGCCCGCGCGGCCGAATGCCTGGTGGCTACCGGCAAAGTCTATTCTGAACCGAGCCTGACATTCAACCGAATTGCCTCGCTGGTCCGAAAATGGTTCGAATTGAGCCGACGACGTTTCACGCCGATGAGCCCGGTGCTGCGCCGGGACAGATCTGCCGAAACGGAAATAAACTTCTGAAATAAAATAGCTTATTTCACCAGTCCCGGGCTCGACTGTGTGCCTGGCGAGCCGAATGCGGCGCGCCGCAGCCCGATCCTGGAGCAAAGAGCGAGCGCAAGTGGGCTGGAATTGGTTGAATATCGGTTGGTGACAGTGCAAAATTGGTTTTCCGCAGTGCGCGGCGCGGCGGATCACTCCTGGTGCCGAGCGTGGTAGGACGAAGGCTGCGCCGGCCAGGGCAACGGGGATTGCATTTGGACGAGGAGGTCCGGAGCGCGTTCTTGGCGGGACGATCAGGCATTGCGTTCCCGGACGACAACATGCGTTCATCGGGGTGATGCATTAAGACCATGGACGGCAGGCTGCGTTGCGGGACGGCCAGCGGCCGGATCAGCCGGGGCCAGACCAGCCGGAGGGCGCATCGGGTCCCGCCCCTGGACGAGCCGGGCTTGCCGGTCAAAGAACAGCACGAATGAAAGCAAGGAGGCTTCCATGACAACACGTGTCGCCGTCATCGGCGCGGGTCCCTCTGGTCTGGCGCAGCTCCGGGCCTTCCAGTCCGCCGCCGCCAAAGGGGCGGAGATTCCCGAGGTCGTCTGCTTCGAGAAGCAGGAGGACTGGGGCGGACTGTGGAACTACAGCTGGCGCACCGGCCTCGACGAGTTCGGCGAGCCGGTGCACTGCAGCATGTACCGCTATCTCTGGTCGAATGGCCCGAAGGAGTGCCTGGAGTTCGCCGACTACACCTTCGAGGAGCACTTCGGCAAGCCGATCGCCTCCTATCCGCCGCGCGCCGTGCTGTGGGACTACATCAAGGGCCGCGTCGAGAAGGCCGGGGTGCGCGACTGGATCCGCTTCCGCACGCCGGTGCGCATGGTCACCTACTCGGACGAGACCGGCAAGTTCACGGTCACCGCGCAGGACCTCACGAAGCACCACACCACCAGCGAGGAGTTCGACTACGTCGTGGTGGCGACCGGCCACTTCTCGACGCCGAACGTGCCCTATTTCCCGGGCCTGGAGGGCTTCAACGGCCGGGTTCTGCATTCGCACGACTTCCGCGACGCGCTGGAGTTCAAGGGCAAGGACATCCTGATCATCGGCCGCAGCTACTCGGCCGAGGACATCGGCTCGCAGTGCTACAAGTACGGCTGCAAGTCGGTCACGCTGTCCTACCGTTCAGGTCCGACCGCCTTCACCTGGCCGGACAACTGGCAGCAGGTACCGCTGCTGCAGAAGGTCGAGAACAAGACCTGCACCTTCAAGGACGGCACCAGGAAGTCGATCGACGCCATCATCATGTGCACGGGCTACCTGCACCACTTCCCCTTCCTGCCGGACGACCTGCGGCTCGAGACCGCCAACCGCATGTGGGCGCCAGGCCTCTACAAGGGCGTGGTCTGGCAGAACAATCCGAAGCTCTCCTACCTGGGCATGCAGGACCAGTTTTACACCTTCAACATGTTCGACGCGCAGGCCTGGTACGCGCGCGACGTCATCCTGGGCCGGATCAAGCTGCCGTCCCGCGCCGAGCGCGAGAAGGACGAGCAGGCCTGGATCGACCGCGAGGCGACGCTCGATGATGCCGAGAAGATGATCTATTACCAGGGCGACTACGTGAAGGACCTGATCGCCGTCACCGACTATCCGAGCTTCGACGTCGACGGCGTCAACAAGACCTTCATGGACTGGGAGCACCACAAGCTGGAAAACATCATGGGCTTCCGCGACAACGCCTATCGCTCGCTCATGACCGGCACCATGGCGCCCGTCCACCACACGCCCTGGCTCGAGGCCATGGACGATTCCATGGACTCCTACCTGCAGACCGATCCCGAAGCCGAGAAGCGCTTCCGCGAAGTCGTGGGAAGCTAGCAGCTCGCCTGGCGCTACCGCATCGGACGTCCGCTGAACGGCGAAGGGCCGGCTCCTGCGAGCCGGCCCTTGTCTCGTTGCGCCGGATACCTGCGCTCATCTCGCGGCGCGCCTGGTCCGCGAGAAGGCCGAGCCGATCAGGCGCCGCTTGAGCCGCACCAGGGCACGCGGCCGGTACTCGCGGTGCAGGTACCAGGCATTGCAGGCCGTCACAGCCAGGCGCCTGGCCCTGATCCGCGCTGCCCGCTGCGTCCGGAACCACTCCGGCATCATCGCGAGGAAGGCGTTATCGACCACCAGGTCCATGACCAGGTGGACGCGGTTCACCGGCGAGCGGTTGGCCACCCGGTGGGGAAACGAGAAGTCGCCCCACCAGACCTCGCCCGGCTGCCAGACGCAGGTCTCGTGGCTGATCTGAAAGTCGATCTCCGCGGCAGTGACGATTGGCACGTGCACCCGCGCGACGTGGCCGTCATGGTGGCCATCCATCGCTTTTGTGGCGTCGTGATGCCAGTAGACGCGGCCGCCGGGCGCCAGGCTCAGCAGCCGCACGCGCCGGGTCGCTATGCCCAGGCCCTCGATGAAGGCCTCGATGTAGGGGCAGTGGGCCATGGCCGCGGTCTTCTCGTAGCGGCTCCTGGCGGCCAGGCGGTTCTGCTCGATGTCGCCGTCGGCGGTGACCAGGCCGATGGCCTTCCAGCCGCCGTCGTGGTGCCACACGATATCGTGCTCGACAGCCTGGACCTTGGCCTGCACGGCCTCCAGGTCGCGCCGCAGCCGGTCGGGATCGGGCGC
>JBHJOF010000064.1:0-7344 GCA_050330055.1 Kiloniellales bacterium | reverse complement strand
GAAGATCATCGCGCCGCCGGCCAGCAACATCACGTTGGTGGCGACGAAGAGCCCGTGGGTGTGGAAGATCGGCAGCGCGTGCAGCAGCACGTCGTCCGGCCGGAAGCCCCAGACCCGGTGCAGGGTTAGGGCGTTGGCCCCCAGGTTGCCGTGGCTCATCATCGCACCCTTGGAGCGCCCGGTGGTGCCCGAGGTGTAGAGGATCGCCGCCAGGTCGTCGCGCGCCGCCGGCACGCAGCCGGCATCCGGGTCGAGGCCGTCGCTACGCGCGGTCAGGCTGCCCTGGCCGGCGCTGTCCAGGGTCAGCACCGCCGCGACGCCGGCCTGGCGCGCGAGATCGCCGATCTCGGCCTCGCGCTCGTCTTGGCAGACCACCACCGTGGGCTCGGAATCGCCCAAAAAATAGGCAACCTCGGCGCCCTGGTAGGCCGTGTTGAGCGGCAGGTAGACGGCCCCGGCCCGCAGGCAGGCCAGGTAGAGGAAGATCGCCTGGGGCGACTTGTCGACCTGCACCGCCACGCGGTCGCCCTTCCGGACGCCCAGCTCGCCCAGCAGCCGGGCCATGCGCCCCGAGGCCGCCTCCAAATCGGCGTAGCTGTAGATCTGCCCGTCTTCGGTCTCGATGAATCCGTGCCCGCGATCGGCCGGAAAGCGTGCCTGGAACAGCTCGTAAAGATTGTCGCTCATGGCCTTCGCCGCCGGTTTTCCTGCCTTTTTCCGGGCTCGATATAGACGAGCCGCCGTCCGGCGGCAAATCGTAGGCCTATGGGCGCTTCGCCCCAGCCGGCGGCGGCGGCTCTCATGACTGTGCCGACGCGGGTGCCGATCATCGAATTGGCCGACTTCGACCCCATATGGTTTGCCGTGGTCTTGACCATCAACATGGAGATCGGCCTAATCACGCCGCCAGTAGGTCTTAACCTTTACGTGATAAACGGTATCGCCCCGGATGTCCCGCTGCCGGCCATTCTCCGCGGCGCGCTGCCGTTCATGCTCTGCATGGTCGTCGGCATCGTGCTGCTCTGCATCTTTCCGGAGATCGCCTCGTGGCTGCCGGATGTCTTGATGGGGCGCCAGCTGTGACGAGGACTTGCACGGATTCCCATGGCCGAAACGCAAGGCGATAGCTTTTTCGAGCGGGCTCTGGCCAACCTGGCAAGCGCCTGGCGCGATGTCGCGGCCGGCGCCGCCCGCACGGTGCGGCTCAATGGTGTCGCTCCCCGGCGCAGCCCCGAGGCCTGGCGTGCCCTTATGGCCGAGTGCCTGGAAGCACGTGGCGGCGAGGTCTCGGCGCGGCTGCGCGCGGCCGAGCTGGGCAAGACCTACCTGGAGCTCGAGGGCGACGACAAGCGGCGCTTCCTGGAGGTTCTGGCGCGCGATTTCGCCACCGACCAGGAGCAGGTGATCGAGCGCATCACCGCCTACGTCGAGGCGACCGACGCCGCCGCCCGCATGGCGGCGGAGGAGTCGCTGCGTCGCACCCTGGTACCGCCCCGGGTCAAGCTGCTGACCCAGTTCAACGCCCTGCCCGAGGGCGTCAAGTTCCTGACCGACCTGCGCGCCGACCTGCTGAAGATCGAAGGCGACGATCCCTACCTGCGCGGCCTGGAGCGCGACCTGCGCGAGCTGCTGGTCTCCTGGTTCGACGTCGGCTTCCTCGACCTGCGCCGCATCACCTGGGATTCCGCCGCCTCGCTGCTGGAGCGGCTGATCGCATACGAGGCGGTGCACGAGATCCGCTCCTGGCAGGACCTGCGCAACCGGCTCGATTCCGCCCGCCGGCTCTATGCCCTGTTCCACCCGCGCATGCCCGAGGAGCCGCTGGCCTTCGTCGAGGTCGCCCTGGTCAAGGGCATGGCCGACAGCATCCAGGCGCTGCTCGACGAAAGCGCCCCGGCGGTCGATCCCAAGGCGATCGATACCGCGATCTTCTATTCCATCTCCAACACCCAGAAGGGGCTGCGCGGCATCTCCTTCGGCGACTACCTGATCAAGCGGGTGGTGCATGAGCTCAGCCACGACCTGCCGCGACTCAAGAGCTTTGCCACCCTGTCGCCGGTGCCGGGCTTCCGCGCCTGGCTGGACAGGGCTACGGCCGCGACCATCGCCGCGCTCCTGAGCGAGGACGAGCAGGGCGGGGTACGCGCCCTGGGCGGCAGCGACCAGCTGCAGGAGGCCCTCGAGGCAATTCTGGAGCGGCCCGATTGGTGGCAGGACCCGGTGACGGCGACCGCGCTCAGGGCGCCGCTGCTCCGGCTCTGTACCCTCTACTTCCTGGAACGCCGGCCCGCCGGCGACCCGATCGACCCGGTGGCGCGCTTCCACCTGCGCAATGGCGCGCGGCTGGAGCGCATCAACTGGCTCGGCGACACCTCGGCCAACGGCCTGCGCCAGTCGGCCGGCCTCATGGTCAACTACAGCTACGTGGTCGACGACATCGAGAAGAACCACGAGGCCTACATGCAGCGCGGCGCCATCGCCATGGGGCCGGAGGTGCGCACGCTGGCCAAGTCGGTGCGGCGGGGCGCCGCCTGAGCCGCTCTTTTCAGGAGCGGTCCGGCGCTGTAGATAGGGGCCGGCGGCGCGCTTCTTGGCCCGGGCGCGGCCCCTTCGTCGGAGGTTCGCTTGCTCGACAACCATCGGTCCTTTCCCGATGTCGCCAGCGTCGCCATGGCGCTAACCCCAAGCTATCCGGTCTATTGCCTGCGCCCGGCCGTGCTCGAAGCGTTCGCGCGGCGTTTCATAACGCTGTTTCCCGGTACCGTGCTATACGCCGTCAAGTGCAACCCGCATCCGATGGTGTTGGACGCGCTCTATCGCGCCGGCGTGCGTCACTTCGACACCGCTTCGCTGCCGGAGATCGCGCAGATCGCCGAGACCTACGGCGACGCCCACGCCTACTTCATGCATCCCGTCAAGGGCCGCGCCGTCATTCGCAGCGCCTACTCGATCTATGGCGTGCGCTACTTCGTCGTCGATCACGAAAGCGAGCTGGACAAGGTGATCGAGGTGACCGGCGGAGACGACGTGGTGATTATCGTCCGACTGAAGACGCCGCCGGCCGAAGGCGTGCTCTATCACCTGGCCTCCAAGTTCGGCGCCGAAGTACCCGAGGCCGCGGCGCTCATGAAAGAAGCCAAGCGGCGCGGCTGCGAGACCGGCCTCTCTTTCCACGTCGGCTCGCAGTGTCACAATCCCAAGGCCTACAGCGATGCGCTCGCGCTGGTCGGCGATACCCTGGAGGCGGCGGGGGTGGCCCCGGTCTGCATCGACGTCGGCGGCGGCTTTCCTTCCGAGTACCTCGGCATGAACCTGCCGCCGCTGGAGGACTTCATGGCCGAGATCCGCGCCGGCTTGAAGGCGCTGAAGCTGCGGCCGACGGTCGAGGTCTTCGCCGAGCCGGGCCGCGCGCTGGTCGCCAACGGCTGCTCGCTCTTGGTCCAGGTGCAGCTGCGCAAGGACAACCGGCTCTACATCAACGACGGCATCTACGGCAGCCTGTCGGAGACCGTGCAGGGCGGCATCAGGCTGCCGGCCCGCCTGATCCGCATCGACGGCACGCCCTCGGAGCGTTTCGCCGAGTTCGCGCTCAATGGCCCAACCTGCGATTCGCTCGACGTGCTGCCCGGCACCTTCAGCCTGCCGGACGACGCGCGCGAGGGCGACTGGATCGAGATCGACCGCATCGGCGCCTATTCGAACGCCATGGCGACCCACTTCAACGGCTTCCATCCGGAGACCTTCGTGCAGGTGCACGATGTGCCCCCAGGGCGCATCGAGCCGGCGCGCTAGTGTTGTGGTTCCTGCAGTTGGTCCACGGTCTCCAAGCCTGTCATTGCCGGATCAAGTCCACGACTGTCCGGTCAAGGCTGGCTCACACCAATCGTCGTGGTCGGCGAAGGCCGACCATCCACGAGTTCGTTCGGTGTACCAACCCGGATTGATCCGACATCTGCGATACTCCGAAATGATCCAGCGCAGCTCAGTTACCTGGCCGAATACAAACACGTGGATGGTCGGCCTTCGCCGACCATGACGGCGTGGGGATGAGTCACTGTCCAGGAATCCTCGAACAGGGCGCAACAGGCAGTAACCTACGCCGAGGCGGCACTCGCCAAGCCATTAAACCGGGCAGCCGTGGATGCCGTCCGGGCATGACATCGACGAGGAACCAAGTGTCAGAGTTACAAGGCTAGCCATGCGCAAGCACAGCCTGCTGGGCTTGTCGGCCGGTGGCTTCCACCGCCTCGCGTACTATGAATGGGCCCCGCCCGATGCGGCGCGCACGGTGGTCTGCGTGCACGGCCTGACCCGCAGCGGACGCGACTTCGATGCGCTTGCCGGCACCCTGGCGGAGCAGGGCTGGCGCGTCGTCTGCCCGGACGTGGTCGGGCGCGGCGCCAGCGACTGGCTGGCAGACCCGGCGGGCTACGGCTATCCGCAGATGCTGGCCGACGCGACGGCGCTGCTGGCCCGGCTCGGGGTCGAGCAGGTCTGCTGGGTCGGCACCTCGATGGGCGGCCTGATCGGCATGATGCTGGCGGCCCAGCCCAAGACGCCGCTGCGTCGCCTGGTGATCAATGACGTCGGGCCCTTCATCCCCAAGGCGGCGCTGGCCCGCATCGCCGACTACCTGGGACAGGACCCGATCTTCGCCGACCTGGACGCAGCCGAGGCCTACATCCGCCAGGTTCACGCCCCCTTTGGGGCGCTCGGCGACGCCCAGTGGCGGCACCTGACGGAGCACTCGGTGCGGCCGGCAGCGGGGGAGAAGGGCGGCCTGCGGCTGCGCTACGACCCGGCGATCGCCCGGGGCTTCGCCGGCGAACCCGAGGACGTCGACCTCTGGCCGGTCTGGGACGCAATCACGATCCCGGTCCTGCTGCTGCGCGGCGCCCGGTCCGACCTGTTGCTGCCGGAGACCGCGGCCGAGATGACCCGGCGCGGCCCCAAGGCCGAGCTGGTCGAGATCCCCGGCTGCGGCCATGCGCCGGCCCTGATGGACCAGGCCCAGATTGCCATTGTTGCCGACTGGCTTGGGGGCTGAGCGAGAGCTCGACATGGCGTTCTGCGCGGCCAGCGGCCCGGCAAATCCGCGCTGGCATTGAGGCGACTGCGGCCCGCTACGCACACTTGTCGACCGAGTCAATCCTCGGCCGGCGCTTGACAACTCGGGCTGACGGGTCAATGTCTCCATGCCTGGAGGGATGACCGTGCCGCCGAGTCGTTGGCCGGCCATTCCGTACGGGGTGGAGATGACGGAGAAAGTGCCATGAGATCTCTTACGATTGCTGTCGTGCTGCTCTCCGGACTGGCACTTGGCGCCTGCTCCGGGCTCGACAGGACGGAGCAGCGCGTGCTCTCCGGTGGCGCGATCGGCGCTGGTGTCGGCGCAGCGGGGACCGTTATCACCGGCGGCTGCGTCGCCTGCGGCGCGGCAATCGGCGGCGCCGTAGGAGCCGGCGTCGGTTACATCGTCGACCAGGCCCAACGCGACTAGAGCATTCTCGGGCGAAGTGGAAGCCGGTTCGCCGTCCGAAAGCGCGACCAATCAAGAAATTATGGAGCATGATCCGATTCGATCGGATCGGATCATGCTCTAGCCGCGTGGCGCGGCCCTGAGCGACGAAGCGCCCGCCAGCGCTGCCCAGTTTCCCTCTGCGTCACCATGCCGGTGCAATCAGCCGTGAAATTCAGGTCGTGGTTCTTGCTGTGCATGGCCGTTCGGCCGATCCTGCGCGGCGAATCGTTCTGTCGTTTCGTTGGTGCGAGATTGCTTGAGCGGGAGCAGCACTATGAGTGAGGCCATATCGCCGAACCACATCGACGCCTACACCCCGCCGCAGATGGCCGCTCTGGTCGAATCGGTCGGCATACGCAAGGCGGCGCTGCCGGCGCTGCAGACGGCGACCCTAGGTCTCCTGGCCGGCGCCTTCATCGCCTTCGGCGCCATGTTCTATACCCTGGTCATGACCGGCAACGAGCTGGGCTTCGGCCCCGGCCGTCTGCTGGGCGGCCTGGCCTTCTCGCTCGGCCTGATCCTGGTCGTGGTCGGCGGTGCCGAGCTCTTCACCGGCAATAGCTTGATCGTCATGGCCTGGGCGAGCCGCAAGGTCGGCACGGCGGCGCTGCTGCGCAACTGGGCGCTGGTCTACGTGGCGAACTTCGCCGGGGCGCTGGGCACGGTGGTCCTGGTCTATTTCTCCGGCACGCTCGAGCTGGGCGGCGGCGCGGTGGGCGAGACGGCGGCCGCGATCGCCGCGGGGAAGCTGCGGCTTGGTTTCCTCGAGGCCTTCGCCCGCGGCATCCTGTCCAACGTTCTGGTCTGCTTGGCAGTCTGGCTCTGCTACGCGGCGCACGACGTGGCCGGCAAGATCCTGGCCATCATCTTTCCGATCACCGCCTTCGTGGCGCTCGGATTCGAGCACTCGGTCGCCAACATGTACCTGATCCCGGCCGGGATGCTGGCCGCTGGCGCCATCGACATCGGCGGCTTCCTCGGCAACTTGGTGCCGGTGACTCTTGGCAACATCGTCGGCGGCGGCGGCCTGGTCGCGCTGGTCTACTGGCTTGTCTACCTGCGGCGGCCGGCTGATTGAGCTGGCCGAATCGTGATGGCCGCGGGGACTTCATCGGCGGCTGGGGGGCTGCTATGATCCGCTCTCAATCCGCATGGGAAACCCCAGAAATCGTACAGGTTTTCCCGCTCAACCAGAGACAAACCGGAGGCGTGCCATGGCGCTCAGAATAGGAGACGAAGCTCCCAACTTCACGGCCGACACCACGGAAGGCAAGGTCACCTTCCACGACTGGATCGGCGACGGCTGGGCGATTCTCTTCTCCCATCCCAAGGACTTCACGCCGGTCTGCACCACCGAGCTCGGCTACATGGCGGGGCTCAAGCCCGAGTTCGAGAAACGCAACACCAAGATCATCGGCCTCAGCGTCGACCCGGTGAGCGATCACACCAGGTGGGTCGGCGACATCGAGGAGACCCAAGGCCACAAGGTCAACTATCCGCTGATCGGCGACCCCGAGCTCAAGATCGCGAAGGCATACGATATGCTGCCGGCCGGGGCGGGCGACAGCTCGCAGGGCCGCACCGCGGTCGATAACCTGACGGTGCGCTCGGTCTTCGTCATCGGGCCGGACAAGAAGGTCAAGGCCATGCTGACCTATCCCATGAGCACCGGACGCAACTTCGACGAGGTGCTGCGGCTGCTCGATTCCATTCAGCTCAATGCGGCCCACACGGTGGCGACGCCGGTGAACTGGCGGCCCGGTGACGACGTGATCATCCCGCCCTCGGTGAGCGACGAGGAGGCGAAGAAGAAGTATCCGGGC
>JBHJOF010000063.1:0-8408 GCA_050330055.1 Kiloniellales bacterium | reverse complement strand
CCTCCGGCGCTGTGCGCCGCCTCCCCCGCAAGGGGGGAGGCAAACTAAAGGGCCGTCGCCGCTCATCTTTTCCCTCCCCCCTTGAGGGGGAGGGTTGGGAGGGGGGCGTCCGCGAAGCGGACAACACGAAGGCTTTATTGTTTAAACCGGACAGCAGTGGCGAAGGCCGACCATCCACGAGTTTGTTTTCAGCGGAGTCGCTGAGCCGCGCTGCATCAGATCAAAGTGTCGTAGATGTCTGCCCAATCCGTGTTGGTACTTCGGATCAGCCGCACCTTGCATGCGCGCCGCAAGCGCTTGATCGTCCTTTCGCGACCGGTTGCAGCCGCAACGAAGAAACACATGGATGGTCGGCCTTCGCCGACCATGACGGTCGGTGTGAACGAGCCTTAACCAGACAGCCGTGGATCAAGTCCGGCCATGACAGCAGGTGGATTGCACCACGGGCCCGTCAATTCTAGTCGCCCGACCCATCCTCACCCCTCGACGAACTCGAGGATCACGCCGTTGGCGAGCGGCGGGGCGACCAGCAGCGCGTCGTTGTGGGCGCGGCAGGGCACGCTCATCTGTTCGAAGTAATAGGCGGTGGCTGCGAGCGACTCCACCGCCAGGCGCAGCCCGGCCAGCCAGGGCACCGGGTGCACCGGATAGGCGGCGAGGCCCGGCTGCACCAGCGGCAGCGCGTCCGGCGCGGCGAAGACCAGCCGCGCGCCGCCGCTGTCGACCTCGACCGAGCCGTCGCGCACCAGCACGGCGTCGAAGCCGAACAGCTCGGCATAGGGAATCGCCACGGCGCTCGGGTCCTCGACCACCGCGGTCACCGCGAGCAGGCCGCGGGCGCCGTTGGGATGGCGGCACCAGGCCTCGCGCCAGACCAGCTCCGGCGTCAGGTGGTGGACGATGAAGGCGGAGACCGCCGGCGTCGTCTCGGGCGGCAGTTCGAGCAGCTTGAAAGCCGGCCTGGCGTCGCCGCCGGGCAGCTCGATGAGGCGCGAGAGGTCCTTGGGTGCCTTGGTGGCGATGCCGCGCGCGCGCAGCGTGGCGGCGCTCTGCGCCGGGTCGTCGCTGGCGAAGGCGACGCCGAGCAGGCCCTCGCGCCGCTCCAGGAAGCGGTCCAGGTTGTTGGTGAACTGCTTGCGGTCGACGATGCCCAAGAGCTCGATGTAGTCGCCCGGAAACATGATGCAGTAGTTGGCCGTGCCCCAGCCGATGTGCCGGCCGCGCGGCGAGGGCAGGAAGCCGAGCCGCAGCCAGGCCTGGCGCGCGGCCTCCAGGTCGGCGACGCCGACCAGCACGTGATCGACTCCCCGGATCGGAGATCGGCCGCCGGCGGCTTCGCCGATCGCTTCCTCTGCAGGCTGCCCTGCAAGGGAGGCTCGGAGCGCGTCCATCAGGCGCTCCCCGCGCGCTTCTCGCGGCGGCCCGCCAGCTCGGGATAGAGGCCGGCCAAGCCCTCCGCCGAGGCAACGCAGAGGCCGCGCTCGGTGATCAGGCCGCTGACCAGGCGGGCCGGCGTCACGTCGAAGGCGTAGTTGGCGACGGCGCTGGCCTCGGGCGTGATGCGCACGGTGGCGATCGCCCCGCCAGCTGTACGCCCGGTAATCTCCGAAACCTCGCGGCCGTCGCGTTGCTCTATCGGAATCTCGTGCAGGCCGTCGCTTACCGTCCAGTCGATGGTCGGGCCGGGCAGGCCGACGTAGAAGGGCACGCCGTTGTCGTGCGCCGCCAGCGCCTTCAGGTAGGTGCCGATCTTGTTGCAGACGTCGCCGCTCGCCGTCGTGCGGTCGGTGCCGGTGATGCAGAGATCGACTTGGCCATGCTGCATCAGGTGGCCGCCGACGTTGTCGGCGATCACGGTGTGCGGCACGCCGTGCTTGCCCAGCTCCCAGGCGGTCAGGCCGGCCCCCTGGTTGCGCGGCCGGGTTTCGTCGACCCAGACGTGCAGCGGCACGCCGGCATCGTGCGCCACGTAGATCGGTGCCAGCGCCGTGCCCCAGTCGACGGTAGCCAGCCAGCCGGCGTTGCAATGGGTCAGCACGTTGACCGGCCGGTCGCGCCCCGCGTGCTCCCAGGCCCGGGCGATCAGCTTGCCGCCGTGCTCGCCGATGGCGCGGCAGATGGCGACGTCTTCGTCGCAGATTTCGGCCGCGCGGGCATAGGCGGCGGCGGCGCGCTCGGCCGGCGGCAGCGCGTTCAGGTGGCGCGCAACTTCGTCGACCGCCCAGCGCAGATTGACCGCGGTCGGCCGGGTCGCGAGCAGCGTCTTGCCGGCTTCGGCGAGCGCCGAGTCGGAAGGATCGTTTCGCGCCGCCAGCGCCATGCCGTAAGCGGCAGTGGCGCCGATCAGCGGCGCGCCGCGCACCAGCATGGCGCGGATCGCGTGCGCCGCGTCTTCGAGGCTCTCGAGCCGGACCGTGACGAACTCGTGCGGCAGGCGCGTCTGATCGATGATCTCGACCGCCCAGCCGTCCGCTGCGAGCCAGATAGTGCGATAGGCCTTGCCGTCGACGTTCATGGGACAGGCTCTCCTGTGCCGCCGCTTCAGGCACCGAGCGCGCGGCCGGCGATGGTGCGCAGCTTGTCGATCACGGCCGCGTCGCGCACCGCCTCCTGCGTGATCAGCGCGGCGTCGAGTGCGCTGTGGCAGCCCTTGTCGCAGGCCGTGGTGCGCGTCGTCAGGCGTGGCACCGTCGCCTTGACCAGGGCGCGCGCTTTGTCGGCGTTGTCCAGCAGCACGCGGACGATCTGCTCGACCGTGACGTCAGCGTGGCCGGGGTGCCAGCAGTCGTAATCGGTCGACATGGCTACCGTCGCGTAGCACATCTCGGCCTCGCGGGCGAGCTTGGCTTCCGGCATGTTGGTCATGCCGATCACGTCGCAGCCCCAGCTCCGGTAGAGCTCCGACTCGGCGCGGGTCGAGAACTGCGGGCCTTCCATGACCAGATAGGTGCCGCCGCGCCGGAAGGGAATGCCGGCCTCGCGCGCCGCCGCCTCCAGCGCGTCGCCGACGCGGCCGCAGACCGGCTCGGCCATCGAGACATGGGCGACCAGGCCGGTCTCGAAGAACGACTTGCGCCGTGCGAAGGTGCGGTCGATGAACTGGTCGACCAGCACGAAGGTGCCGGGCGGAATGGTCTCGCGCAGCGAGCCGACGGCGCTCATCGACAGCACCTCGGTGACGCCGGTCGCCTTGAGGGCGTAAATGTTGGCGTGGAAGTTCAGCTCCGAGGGCGGCACCCGGTGGCCGCGGCCATGGCGCGGCAGGAAGACCATGGGCTGGCCGTCCAGGCTGCCGAACAGCAGCGCGTCCGATGGCGCGCCGAAGGGCGTCTCGACCTGGCGCCACTCGGCGCCTTCCAGCCCTTCGATCTCGTAGATGCCGCTGCCGCCAATCACACCGATGACCGGCGATGTTCCCGCTGCTGCCATGCCCAACCCCCGAGTCCCAGCTGGCCCCAGTCCGGTTTACTCGAAGACCTCTGCCCTGTGAAGCCGCCAGGGTCTTTGCTGGCTGCTGTGCCCCGAAAATAGCCTGCAGTCGGCCGGCGAGACGAAAGGACAAAGGGCCGCCCCCATTTTTTTCCGTCGGGAGCAGCCCTCTGCGGATAACGACCGGTGACGCGGCTCAGTGCACGTCGGACCAGACCTTGCGCTTGACTGCGTAGAGCAGGCCGGTCAGGACCAGCAGGAAGAGGATCGTCTTGATGCCGGTGCGCTTGCGCGCTTCCATCTCCGGCTCGGCCGTCCAGGCGAGGAATACCGTGAGGTCGTGGGCTTGCTGCTCCACCGTCGCCTCGGTGCCGTCGGCATAAGTGACCGAATCATCGTAGAGCGGCTGCGCCATGGCGATGCGGTGGCCGGGGAAGACCTTGTTGTAGTTCTGCCCGGGGAGCAGCTCGAAATCGGCCGGCGGCTCCTCGTAGCCGGTCAGCAGCGCGTAGAGGTAGTTGGGGCCACCGACGCGAGCCTTGACCATTAGCGACAGGTCGGGCGGGGCGGCGCCGTTGTTGGCCGCGGCCGCGGCCTGCGCGTTGGGGAAGGGCGAGGGGAAGTAGTCGGCCGGCCGGCCTTCGCGCTCGAACATTTCGCCCTCGTCGTCCGGCCCGTCGGTAATCGTGGCCTCGGCGGCGAAGGCCCTGATGTCGCCTTCGCTGTAGCCGAGATCGACCAGGTTGCGGAAGGCGATGTACTCGAGCGAATGGCAGCCCGAGCAGACCTCGCGGTAGACCTGCAGCCCGCGTTGCGCCGCGGCACGGTCATAGTGGCCGAAGATGCCCTCGAACGACCAGTTCCGACTCGGGATCTCGATCTGCTCCGCAGCCGTTGCGGCGCCGCGCGGCATTGCCGGCAGGACGGCCAGGGAAACGACGATGGCAAGGGCAGCGGCGAGCGCGCCGAACGCTGGCTTCTTCATCACGCCTTCTCCATCGGCTTGGCGGTGGCCCCGGCGGGCTTGCCGCCGCCCCGCAGCACCGGCTCGCCGATCGAGTTGGGCAGCGGGTTGGGCCGCTCGATCACGCTCAGCAGCGGCAGGATGACGAGGAAGTGGAAGAAGTACCAGAAAGTCGCGAACTGGCCGATCCAGATGAAGGGAATGCCGTGGAAATCGCCGTCCGGCGGATTCTTGCCGACCCAGCCGAGCACGATGCAGTCGAGCACGAGGATCCAGAAGAACCACTTGTAGTAGGGCCGGAAGGTGGCGCTGCGGACCGGCGAGCGGTCGAGCCAGGGCAGCACGAAGAGGATGGCGAGGGAGCCGAACATCAGGATAACGCCGCCCAGCTTGGCCGGCACGATCCAGAGGAAATCGAATTCGACCGCGCGCAGGATCGCGTAGAACGGCAGGAAGTACCATTCCGGCACGATGTGCGGCGGCGTGCTGAGCGGATTGGCCGGGATGTAGTTGTCCGGCTCGCCCAGCGCGTTCGGCGCGAAGAACACGAAGAGCGAGAAGATGATCAGGAAGACGCCGATGCCGAAGAGGTCCTTCACCGTGTAGTAGGGGTGGAAGGGGATCGAGTCCTGCGGCCCTTTCGTGTCGATGCCCAGCGGGTTGTTCGAGCCGAAGCGGTGCAGCGCCCAGATGTGCAGGATCACCACCGCCACGATGATGAAGGGCAGCAGGTAGTGCAGCGCGTAGAAGCGATTGAGCGTCGCGTTGCCGACCGCCGGCCCGCCCCACAGCCAGGTGGTGACGGCGTCGCCGACCACCGGGATGGCGGTGAAGAAGTTGGTGATCACGGTGGCGGCCCAGAAGCTCATCTGGCCCCAGGGCAGCACGTAGCCCATGAAGGCGGTCGCCATCATCAGCAGCAGGATGACCACGCCCAGCATCCACAGGAGCTCGCGCGGGTACTTGTAGGAACCGTAGTAAAGGCCGCGGAAGAGGTGGATGAAGACCACGATGAAGAAGAACGAGCCGCCGTTCATGTGGATGTAGCGGATCAGCCAGCCGAAGTTCACGTCGCGCATGATCCGCTCGACCGAGTGGAAGGCGTGATCGACGTGCGGCGTGTACTGCATCGCCAGGGTGATGCCGGTGACGATCATGATCACCAGCGCCAGGCCGGCCAGCGAGCCGAAGTTCCACCAATAGTTCAGGTTGCGCGGCGACGGATAGCTGCTGCCGATCGAATGGTCGATCCAGGAGAATATGGGAAGCCGATACTCGATCCAGCGCAGCACCGGGTTCTTGAGTTGTAGGCCGCTCACGGTCCAGCGCCCCCTTCTAGCCGATCTTGATCGTGGTATCGTCGAGGAACTCGTAAGGCGGAATGGGAAGATTCGTCGGCGCCGGTCCCCTGCGGATGCGGCCGGAGGTGTCGTACTGCGAGCCGTGGCAAACGCACAGCCAGCCGCCGTAGTCGCCGATCGGATCGCCCGACTTCTGGCCCTTGGGGATGCAGCCCAGGTGGGTGCAGATGCCGACCATCACCAGCCATTCAGGCGTCGGTGCGCGCACCTCGTCCGGCTCCGGATCGGGCAGCTCGCCCAGGTCGACGTCGCGCGCCGCGGCGATCTGCTGCTCGGTGCGATGGTCGATGAATACCGGCTTGCTCTGCCAGATGACCGTGACCCGCTGGCCGAGCTCGATCGGCGAGAGGTCGACCTCGATCGAGGCCAGCGCCTCTACCTCGGCGGAAGGGTTCATCGAATCGACGAAGGGCCAGAGCGCGATCACGGTGCCCAGCGTTCCCATCGCGCCCGCGGCAAGATAGAGAAAGTCGCGCCGCGTCTCGCCTTCGTCCGCGGCACCGCCGTGGGAAGCAGTCGTCGACGAGTTAGCCATTATCACTCTTCCTCGTTGATCTCTCCCGGCCCCCGAGCAAGCCCTAAAGGGGGGCCGCGACGCCGTTTCGAAGCGAGCGAACCCGGTAGCCCTGGCACTAGAGCCAGCGCGAGCCGGGCGGACGGCGTCGTGAAAAGAAGCCGCCGCGCCCCCACACGGCTTGCGTCGGGGCACAGACATAGAGGAAATTTCTCGGGAACGCAAAGCCCCAAAAATCATCCTGACCGCCTCTCCGAAGGTCCCAGGGAGGTCATGCGCCTCGTTCTCTACGAGCCTGATATTCCGCAGAACACCGGTGCCGTCCTGCGGCTCGGCGCCTGCCTGGGCGTGGCCGTCGACGTGATCGAGCCCTGCGGCTTCCTGTGGGACGACCGTCGCCTCAGGCGCGCCGGCCTGGACTACCTTGATAGAGTCGATCTGCTGCGGCACAGCTCCTGGCAGGCCTACCGGGAGCAGCGTGCCGCCGCGGCTGCGCCGGGCCGACTGCTGCTGCTGACCACCAAGGGCGACCGAGCCTACGGCGACTTCCCCTATCAGACCGGCGACAGCCTGCTGCTCGGCCGCGAGTCGGCCGGCGTGCCCGAGGCGGTCCATGCCGCCGCCGATGCCCGGCTGGTGATCCCGCTCCGGCCCGGCCTGCGATCGCTCAATGTCGCTCTCGCCGCCGCCATGGTATTGGGCGAGGCGCTGCGGCAACTGGACGCCTTTCCGCGGCCCGCCAAGGAAGGAGAGGAACGCGCATGAGCCTGCCGAGCGAAGCCCAGAAGGCACGGGCCGTTTCCTGGTTCGCCGAGCTGCGCGACCGCATCTGCGCTGCCTTCGAGGCGCTGGAGGACGAGCTCACTGGCGAGAACGCGGCGCGCTTCGCCGAGCTGGCGCCGGGACGCTTCACCCGCAAGGCCTGGCAGCGCGAGGGAGGCGGTGGGGGAGAGATGGCGCTGATGAAGGGCCGCGTCTTCGAGAAGGTCGGGGTCAACATCTCGACCGTGTTCGGCGAGTTCCAGCCGGAGTTCGCGGCGCAGATTCCCGGCGCCGAGCAGGACCCGCGTTTCTGGGCCGCCGGCATCTCGCTGGTGGCCCACCTGCAGTCGCCGCTGGTGCCGGCGGTGCACATGAACACGCGCCACATAATCACCAGCAAGGCCTGGTTCGGCGGCGGTAGCGATCTCAATCCCATGTATCCGGTCGAGGCCGACACGCGCGCCTTCCACGCCGCCTTCAAGGCGGCCTGCGACCAGCACGACCCGGACTACTACCGGCGCTTCAAGGCCTGGTGCGACGACTACTTCGTCATCAAGCACCGCGGCGAGGCGCGCGGCGTCGGCGGCATCTTCTACGACTATCTCGACAGCGGCGACTGGGCGGCCGACTTCGCCTTCACCCAGGACGTCGGCCGCGCCTTCCTGGCGGTCTATCCCCAGCTGGTGCGCGCCCACATGGCCGAGCCCTGGACGGCCGAGCAGCGCCAGCACCAGCTGGTGCGCCGCGGCCGCTACGCCGAGTTCAACCTGGTCTACGACCGCGGCACCAAGTTCGGCCTGATGACCGGCGGCAACGTCGAGGCGATCCTCATGTCCCTGCCGCCCTTGGCGGCCTGGCCGTAGGGGAAAAGGAAGAGAAAAGGGAACAGTCCCCTTTTCCGGCGCACTCAGCGCATGGCGGAGAGGTTGGCGATCAGGGCGATGTTGGCGCGCTCGATCTCGCGGGCCAGCTTGTGCGCCAGGTCCTCGTCGGCCTCGCAGCAGGCGCGTGCGGCGCTCTGGCTGCTGCGCGAGGCCGCCTTCACGGCGTCGGCGATGGCCCGTTCGATGATGCTCGCCACTTCGCGCGACTGCGCGTCGGTCGGCTTGGCGCCGAGCGCGGTGCAGGTTTCGCGCGCCGCCAGCTCGGCGCGGGCTCGCAGCTCCATGGCCCGATCTCCCCTTGACCCGTTGCTCCGCCGGCCAGTCTAGGCAAGCTGATCCGCGATGGCCACTGACGGCGCCGCAAAAAAGGGGTCAGACCCACTAGTGTCCCAACGTTTAAGTGAATAGTTTCAGTTGGTTATCCGAGTCCTGGGGTTCTGGGTTTAGTGGGTCATCGCTAAGCACTTGAAATAGCGGGGCTCTTTCGAAGACGG
>JBHJOF010000062.1:0-3557 GCA_050330055.1 Kiloniellales bacterium | reverse complement strand
GCCTCCAATGCCGATGGCCGGCGCGCATCGCTGGCGCGCATCCTGCCGATGCAACGCGCCGACTTCGTCGAGCTGTTCACGATCATGCGCGGCCTGCCGGTCACCATCCGCCTGCTCGACCCGCCGCTGCACGAGTTCCTGCCGCACCAGGAGGGCGAGCTGGCCGAGGTCGCCAAAGCGGCCGGCGCGCCGCTCGACGAGCTGCGCGCGCGGGCGCTGAAGCTGTCCGAGGTCAACCCCATGCTGGGCCATCGCGGCTGCCGCCTGGCGATCACCTATCCCGAGATCTACGAAATGCAGGCGCGCGCCATCTTCGAGGCGGCCGCCTTGGTCGCCAAGGAGACCGGCGAGACGGTCGAGCCGGAGGTCATGATCCCGCTGATCGCCCTGCGTGAGGAGCTGTCGATCCTCAAGGCCCTGGTCGACCGCGTCGCGGCCGAGGTGATGAAGGCCGAGGGCGTCGAGATCAAGTACCTGACCGGCACCATGATCGAGCTGCCGCGCGCCTGCCTGCGGGCGCGCCAGATCGCCGAGGAGGCCGAGTTCTTCAGCTTCGGCACCAACGACCTGACGCAGACCACCTTCGGCCTGTCGCGCGACGACGCCGGCAACTTCCTCGGCGCCTACGAGCAGCGCGGCATCCTGAAGCACGATCCCTTCATCAGCCTCGACGTCGACGGCGTCGGCGAGCTGGTCCTGATCGGCGCCGAGCGCGGCCGCGAGACGCGGCCCGACATCAAGCTCGGCATCTGCGGCGAGCACGGCGGCGATCCGGCCTCGATCGCCTTTTGCCAGAAGGTCGGCCTGACCTACGTCTCCTGCTCGCCGTTCCGCGTGCCGATCGCCCGCCTGGCCGCGGCACAGGCGGCACAGGCGCAGGACTGAGCAGTTGGGCCTCAGTCGGGGCCATGCACGGGGCTGATACCAGCGCGCTCGAGGCGCTGCGCCGCGGCGGCAAGGCGGCGATGGCGAAGGCGCTCGCTGCGCTGGAGCGGGAGCCGGATTCCGCGACAAGTCTCGCGCTGCTGAACGCGGCCTATGCGGCGCCGCGCGCCAGGGTGATCGGCGTGACCGGGCCGCCGGGGGTCGGCAAGTCGACCTTGCTGGGCGCACTGATCGGCCTCTTGCGGCGGCGCAGCGAGACGGTGGCGGTGATCGCCGTCGATCCCTCCTCGAAGCGTTCCGGCGGGGCGCTGCTCGGCGACCGCCTGCGCCTGATCAGCGATCCGGAGGACGAAGGGCTCTTCGTGCGCTCCATGGCGGCGCGCGACCGGTTGGGCGGCCTGGCGGCCGAGACTATGGCGGCCATGGTGCTGATGCGCGCGCTTTACGACGTGGTGCTGATCGAGACGGTCGGCGTCGGCCAGTCGGAGACCGACGTGGCCGGCGCCGCCGACACGGTGGTCTTCTGCGTGCAGCCGGGCTCCGGCGATTCGCTGCAGTTCATGAAGGCGGGCATCGTCGAGATCCCGCAGGTCGCGGTGGTGACCAAGGCGGATCAAGGCGCCGCTGCGGTGCGGGCGCTTGCCGACCTGCGCGGCGCGCTCTCGCTCGGCGCGGCGTCGGATGGCTGGGAGGTCGCGGTGTTCGCGGTCTCGGCGCAGACGCGGCAGGGATTGGACGATCTGGTCGCGGCGCTCGATCGCCACGCCGCGTACCTCGCTGCGGAAGGCCGGCTGGCCGCGGCGCGCCACGCGCAGGCGGAGCACTGGCTGCGCGAGGCGGTGCGGAGCCGCTTCGGCACGCAGGGAGTCAAGCGGGCCGGCGATCTGACGCTGGACGAAGGCGAAAGCCCCTTCGCCCGCGTGGCTGCGGTGAGTGCTGAGTTGACTGGTAAGGACGGCTAGCGCCGGCCCTTTGTTTTGCCACCCTCCCCCTCCCGCGCGCTGACGCGCGCGGGCCCCTCCCTCTCCCCTCCAAGGAAGAGGGAAAACAAAGGCGCGCTACAAACCCCTCTCCCTTGAGGGGAGAGGGAGGGGCCCAACGCGAAGCGTTGGGAGGGTGAGGGTGAAAAAAACTAAAACACCGCCCAGTCGGGCTTGCGGGGGGTCAGGAGGGCCTTGCCGGCGGTGAGGGCGCCGCCGCTGCCGTCCAGGGCGTCGAGGCGCAGCAGGGCGAGGCCGAGGTCGCCGCTGGTCGAGCGCAGGACGCCGGCCTCCTTGCCGGCGGCGAGGACCACGGTGCCGGGAGCGGGCGCCGGGCCCTCGATGGCGACCGGCAGCAGGCGCTTCTTGATCAGGGCGCGGTACTTGGTGCGGGCGGTCAGTTCCTGGCCCATGAAGCAGCCCTTGTTCCAGTCGACCCCGTGCAACTCTTCGAAGCCGTTCTCCAGCAGGATCGACTTCTCGACCTCGAGGTCGCGGCTGCCGTCGGGCACGCCGAGGGCGATGCGCAGGCGGTCGTAGTCGGCGAGGCTGCCGGCGGCGAAGCCGGCGCGCGCGAGGGTGGCCGTCGCATCGCCGGCCGGCAGGATGGCGCGGGCGCCGAGCCCGGCAAGCCGCGGATCGCAGAAGGCCACGCCGCCTTCGAAGGCCTTGGCCCGGCCCGGCTCGGCCGGCAGCCCGAGCCGTTCGAGGGCCGTATCGCCGAAGAGCGCGGCGACGGCCGATCCTTCGCTGTTATCGGTCAGCGTCACCTTGGAGCGCAGCTTGTAGAGCGACAGGCGGCGCTGCAAGTCGGCCCGGCGCTCGGCCTCGCAGTCGAGCAACAACGCACCGCCAAGCTCGGCGATGAAGAACTCGTGCAGGAACTTGCCCTGGGGCGTCAGGAAGGCGCTCCAGATGGCGCGCTCCAGGCCGACCTGCTCGACATCATTCGAGATGATGCCTTGCAGGAAGCTGCGAACGTCCGGCCCCTCGGCGCGGAGCACGCCGCGGTGCTGCAGCACGACAGCCTGTGGCGCGGTCATTGCTTCGTCGTTTCCCTTCCGCCGCATCTGCGCCGGCCTAGACGCCTGGACGCCTTGTGCAAATGGCCATAGGCGCGGCGCTTGGCAAGACTTGGCCCGCTCCCTATAAGGGGCCTGGCAGCGGCCCTGACGCGCTGCCGGCTCCGACCGACAGTAGCAGCCCCCTCCTTCCCCTTGCGCGCTCATCCCCATGCGACTGCTCTTCATCACGGCGACCAGGATCGGCGATGCGGTGCTCTCGACCGGCGTGCTCGAGCATTTCATCAGGCAGAACCCCGGCGTGCGCGTCACCGTCGCGTGCGGTCCCGTGACCGCCTCGCTGTTCGAGGCGGTGCCGGGCCTGGAGGCGATCCATGCGGTCAGGAAGCGGCCCTACAACCTGCATTGGCTCAAATTGTGGCACCAGACCGTGGCGCACGTCTGGGACCAGGTGGTCGACCTGCGCCACTCGGTGATCAGCTACCTGATACCGGCGCGCCGGCGCCTGGTGGGGCGTGGCCGTGCGGGACGGTACCACCGGGTCGAGGAGCTGGGCGCGCTGCTCGGCATCGATCCGCCGCCGGCGCCGAGGGTGTGGCTTGCGCCCAAGCACGAAGCCGAGGCGGCGCGCCTGCTGCCGCCGGGCGACCCGGTGCTGGCGATCGGGCCG
>JBHJOF010000061.1:0-2661 GCA_050330055.1 Kiloniellales bacterium | reverse complement strand
GGCGCCCATTTCCTCAACCTGAACTACGAGTGGGCCTGCACCAGCGCCGTCACGGCCGGCGCCAAGGCGCGGCAAGCGGGCGCTGGCCCGGCTGCGCCGCCGCGGCTGCTGCGCGTGCTCGACTGGTCGCTCGAGGGGCTCGGCGCCGCGGTGGTGGCGGCCCGCTTCGCGGCGCCGGCCGGGCCCTGGATCAACCTCACCTGGCCGGGCTTCGTCGGCTGCATACAGGCCACGGCGCCGGGCCGCTTCGCCGCCTGCTTCAACCAGGCGCCGATGCGCGAGCACCTGCGTTTTCTTCCGGTCGGTTGGGCAGCCGGGCGCCTGCGTGTCTGGCGCAGCCAGGGCCTGCCGCCGGCCCATCTCTTGCGCCAGGTGTTCGAGAGCTGCCGCGACTATGCCGCCGCCCGCGCCGCGCTGACCGAGACTCCGATCGCGCTGCCGGCGATCTTCATCCTGGCCGGCGCGCGGGCCGGCGAAGGCTGCATCATCGAGCGGTTGGAGCATGCCGCCTTCGTGCACGAGGGTCCGGAGGTGGTGGCCAACGCCTGGCTCACCGCCGGTCTCGGCGGCCGCTCGCGTCGCGACGACAATGCGGAACGGCGCACGCAACTGTCCACGGCCCTGGCCAAGGGACAGGCGGGTGCCGACTTCGCTTGGCTGCGGCCACCGGCCCTCAATCAGACGACGCGTCTCGCGCTGGTCGCGGAGCCGGCCGCGGGCCGGCTGGCCGCGCTCGGCATCGAGGCCGGGCAGCCGGCGACGCAGATACTTCACATGGAGACGCTGCAAAGCGAAGGGGCGCGACCCTAAGGCCGCGCCCCCCTGAATGCCTCGCGAAAGCTTCGCCGGGCGACTGCCTAGGCCGCCCTGCGCCAACTCAGGCGAACCACAAGCGCTCGCCGCCCTTGTGGCCGTCGAGCTCCCAGTTGTTGGCGATCTGCTCGGGCAGACCGATCTTCTTGCTGACCGCGTGGGTGTAGGCCATGAAGAGCGGGATCACCGAGCCGCCCTCGTCGCTGACGATGCGCTGCATCTCGACGTAGAGCTCGCGCCGCTTGGTGGTGTCGAGCTCGCTCCTCGCCTCGATCAGCAGCTTGTTGAAGCGATCGTGGTTCCAGCGCGCCTCGTTCCAGTCGGCGCCCGCGGAATAGATCTGCGAGAAGACCCAGTCCTCGGTCGGACGGCCGCCCCAGTAGCTGGCGCTCCAGGACTTGACCAGCCAGACGTTCGACCAGTAGCCGTCATCCGGCTCGCGCACCACCTTGATATTGATGCCGGCCGCCTTGGCCGATTCCGCGTAGAGCGTCGCCATGTCGACCGCGCCTTCGAAGGCGGTATCGGCGACGTGCAGCTCGACCGAAAGGTTCTCCATGCCGGCTTGCTTGAGGTGGAACTTGGCCTTGTCCGGGTCGTAGGCCCGCTGCGGCATCTCTTCCGGCGTGGCGCGGTAGATATTCGCCGGTCCCACCGGGCTGTCGTTGCCGACCTCTCCCTGGCCGCGGATGATCTTGCGCAGGGCATCCTCGCGGTCGATGGCGTGCTTCAGCGCGAGACGGACGTTGTTGTCTTTGAAGGGCTCCGTGTCCGTCAGCATCGGCAGAGTGCAGTGCTTGTTGCCGGTGATCGGGAAGACGTTGAGGTTCTCGTCGCGCTGCAGCAGATGCAACGTCTTGAGATCCAGGTTCGACATGGCGTGGATCTCGCCGGTCTTGACGGCATTGGTGCGTGCCGTCGCGTCGGCGATGAAGAGATTCTCGATCGAATCGAAGAACGCCCGGCCTTCCTTCCAGTAGTTGGGGTTACGCTTGACGACGGTGTTCACGCCAGCCTCGAAGCGCTCCAGCACATAGCCGCCGGTGCCGACGCCCGACTCCCACTCCATGGTGCCGTCGTCCTTGGCCGGGCAGATCGTCAGGTGATAGTCGCTGATCAGGAAGGGGAAGTCGGCGTTGCCGCCCTTCAGCTGGAAAACGACAGTGTCGCTGCCGTCGGCGCGCACGTCCTCGATAGGCTCGACGATGCCCTTGGCTGCCGACTTGGCGTCCTCGCCGCGATGGTGGTTGAAGGAGGCCACCACGTCGTTGGCGTCGAGCGTTTTGCCGTTGTGGAACTCCACGCCCTGGCGCAGCTTGAAGGTCCAGGTAATGGCGTCGCCCGAGGCCTCCCAGCTTTCCGCCAGCTCGGGAATCAGCGAGCCGTCCGGCGCGATCTCGGTCAGGTTGTTGCGGAGCTGGCCGGAGCTCACGTTGATCATGTAGGAATCGAGCGTCTGCGCCGGATCCAGCACGTCGCTGGTGGCGCCGCCGGTCAGGCCCTGGCGGAAGTGACCGCCCTTCTTGGGCGTCGCCGCCTTGACCTGCTTGACGAAGGAATTGGCCGCGGTGACCGTCAGGCCGACGGCCAGCGCGCCGGTCATGAACTCGCGGCGGTCGATCTTGCCGGCCGCGTAGAGTCCCTTAAGCTTGTCCAGTTTGTCCATGGTGCTTTGTCTCCCAAGCCCCTGTTCCATACTACTTGGGCAACTGCGGCTTGTCGCCGCCTCTGCCGAAACCCGCCGCCTGCGCTCGGACGAGCGGTAGGAGCGTCGGGGGTCCCCAAGGCTAGTGCAAGGCTTTGCCTAGTTTGAGCCTTAGGACGGAGTCTGTTTGCCTTTTTGCGCCC
>JBHJOF010000060.1:0-17431 GCA_050330055.1 Kiloniellales bacterium | reverse complement strand
AGATCCTGGCCGAGTTCGGCTTCGCCGAAGCGGAGATCGCGGCGCTGGCCGAAAGCGGCGTGCTGGTCGAGAAGCGCAGGCGGTGAGGCTTTGCTCGAATCGTATTGTCTCGAATGCAGTCTTGTTCGCCTCCGTAGTATCCAACTGCTCTCCTTCGCTTTCGCATGCGCCGACGCGTGCAGGCCTCGTTTTCACCCTCACCCTCCCAACGCTTCGCGTTGGGCCCCTCCCTTTCCCCTCAAGGGCGAGGGGAACAAACCGGCGCCCTTATTTTCCCTCTCCCTCGAGGGGAGAGGGAGGGGCCCGCGCGCGTTAGCGCGTGGGAGGGCGAGGGTGACAAAACAAAGAGTTCAACGCGATTGCGACGGGAGGGCAGACCGCTGAAGCTCTCACGTCGCGGCGCGGCGGCGCAGCTCGCGGCCGAGCCACTGCCGGAAGGCGGCGACGCCGGGCCGTTTGTCGGCATCGGGCGCGGTCACCAGGTAGACGGCCTGGCGGCTCGGCACGGTGACGGGCAGGGCCTTGACCAGGCTGCCGTCCATCAGCAGCAGCGCGACGGAGAGCTCATTGGCCAGCGCGACGCCCTCGCCCTCGACGGCGGCGGCTAGGCAGTCCTCGGCGTCGTCGAAGATGGCGCCTTGCGTGCCGTCGACTTCCGGTGCGCCCGCGGCGGTCAGCCAGTGTTGCCAGGTCACGGTGGAGCCGGCGTGCAAGAGCGTGAATCGGCCGAGCTCTGAGACTCGCGAGAGGCCCGGCAAGCCGTTCAGCAGCGCCGGGCTCATAACCGGAAAGTCGTCCAGCTCGAGCAGCAGCTCGCCCTGGTAGCCGGGCCAGTCGCCGTCGCCGATCAGCACCGCCGAAATTTCCTTCTTCGTGTCCGGCAGCTTGTCGTCATGCCAGACCGCCAGGTCGATCTCCGGGTGCCGCTCGCGAAAGTCGGGCAGGCGCGGCTCGAGCCAGCGCGCCGCGACCAAGGGGTCGATCACCAGGCGCAGGTGTGCCTGCTTGTGTTCGGGTCTGTCTTCGCTGTCCGGCATCAGCTCTTCGGCTTCTGGCAGTTCGGGCATAGATAGGCGGTGCGGCCGCCGGCCTTGAAGCTCTCGATCGCCGTGCCGCAGCGCGGGCAGCGGCCGCCCTTGCGCCGCTGCGGGATGATGAAGCCGGCGGGCAGCCGCTCCTCGAACTGCTCGGAGCCGGCGCCATGCTCGATCGCGGCCTGCAGCACCGTGCGTGTCGCTTCGAAAAGGCGCTTGCGCTCGGCGTCGCTCAGCGCGCCCAGCTTGGTCTCGGGATGCAGCCTGGCCTGGAACAGGATCTCGTCGGCGAAGATGTTGCCGATGCCGGCGACCGCGCTCTGGTCCATCAGCGCCGCCTTCAGCGTCCGCCGTGAGCTGCCGAGCGCGGCCAAGAATGTCCTTTCGTCCAAGTCCGGATCGAGCGCATCGGGCCCCAGCTTCTCATCGGCGATGAAGGTCTCCGCGTCCTCGGTCAGGCCGACGTGGCCCAGCATACGACGGTTGACGTAGGCCAGGTGGCCGCCGTCGGCGAAATCGAGCCGCACCCGCGTATAGCGCGGCTCCTCGCCGTCGGTATCGTACGCCACCAGATCGCCGGTCATGCCGAAGTGGAAGGTGACCCAGCCGTTCCTGTCGAGCCGCGCCAAGAGGTGCTTGCCGTGCCGCCGGCTCGTCTCGAAGCGCTGCCCCTCGAGCGCCTTGCTCAGGCGCGCCACCGGCAGGCCGGCGAGGATGCGCTCGTCGCTCACCGTCACCTTGGCGATGCGATGCTTCAGGCCGTGCCGGTCGAGACGGCGCTTGTACAGCTCTACGTCGGGCAGCTCTGGCATGGCGCCGCCATGTTAGCGCGCTTGGCGGGCGGGAGTCCCCCTTTCGGTTATACTACCTTCTAACGACAGCGCCGCACGAAGGTTCCGCTAGGGCGCGCAGCCCGGCGCCGGCTGGCCGACCAGCTCCCGAAAGCGGGCGCAGCTTGCCGCCAGCTCGCCTTCCAGCGCGCTCCGGCGCGCCCTGGCGGCGGCGAGGCGTGCTTCCACCTGGGCCACGTCGGTCGCGGTCGCCTCGCCCCGCGCGGCGCGTTGCTCGACCTCTTCGAGCAGGGACCGCAGCCTGGCTTCGTGCTCGCGCGCCAATGTGACCAGGGTGACGGCGCTCCCCTGGGTCATGGTCGCGCCGCCGGGCGTTCTGGCTTCCTCAGGCGTGAGAAGCTTGAGCTCCTGCTCCGGCGACATGCCGCCGCAGGCCGCGGCGGCGAGGCCAATCGTCAGGCACGCAATCAGGCGGAGCGTGGGCACCGCACTCCTATCCCTCCAACGCCACGAAGCTCATGGCCTGGCGGGCGACGCGGGTGGCGTGCTTGCGCTTCAGGGGCGAGTGGAGAAAGCGGTTGACGCCGGCCAGCAGGTCGGAAACCCAGGGCGCGTCGGGGGCGGCCAGCGCCTCCTCGCGCGCGGCGACCAGCAGCTTCACCAGGTGCGCCGAGACGATGTACTCGGGCTGACCGTGATCGAACAGGCGGGCGATTGCGCCGTCGATGAAGGCCCGTGGATCCTTCACCTGCCATTCGCTGCCGTCGAGCTCGCGGTCGACGAAGGCCGCGTTGCGCCCGGCGAAGCAGGCGAGCTGCAGCAGCGCCTGCGGCCAGAGCTCGGGATACTTGCTGCAGAGCGCGCGCGCCGCATTGGCGAAGGTGACGTGGTGCGTGAAATCGAGCCAGCCGACGTTGTGCGACACCGGCCCGTCGGTGCGCTCCTGGTGGGCCAGGTCGTAGTGCAGCAGGTAGCGGGCGCCGATGCCGAGCAGCGCGTCGTAGAGCGCGGCCACGTCGCCGCTCGCCTCGAGCGTGAGGGCCAGCGCGCGCTTGACGTCGAGCCCGAGGAAGTCGTCGGCGCCGACACGGCGCGTCCCTTGTCCGTCCCTCCGGGCGTCCAGGGCGGCGAGGCTCGGCCCGTAGGCGCGGAACTCGGGAATCAGGTCCTCGCGCGAGGCATAGACCAGCGAGCGGACCAGCAACGACAGCAGCGGCTCGGCGACGCTCTCGCCCAGCCGTTGGACAAGCTGCCGGGTCTTGTAGACATAGATCGCCGAATGGCCGAAGTCCTGGTAGTGCGCCAGCGCCGCCCGGGCGAGCGGCCGCTCCAGCGCGGCAAAGCCGAGACCTTGCTTCAGTGCGCCGCGCACCTGGGCAACGGCGGCGGCCTCGTCCTCCTGCTCGATCGCCGCGACCAGGCGATCCGGATCGAAGGCGGCACTCGCCGCCGGATAGGGATAGGGCGGCTCGCGCAGGCTGTCCCAGGATAGGCTGCCGACGATCTCGACCAGCGGCACCAGGCGCGCGGCCTCGTCGCGGGCGAAGACTTCGCGCAGGAACAGCCAATCGGCGGCTGCGGCGTGCGCGTGCGTGGTGCCGAACTCGAAGCGGTCGTGCGTCCAGGTGATGGCGCGGCGCACCGCCTCCAGCGCGTCGGTGCCGGTGAGCTGCAGCCGCGCGATCTCGCGCGCCATGCGGTCGTAATCGTGGTCGTCGAGGCAGTCGCGCAGGCTCTCGAGCGCCGCGGCTGCGCGCTCGGCCGCCGGCGGATCGCTGACGTCGAGCCACACTGCACCATCGTCGATGCGCAGCGGATAGCGCCGCAGGCGGTCGCCGCCGACCAGGGTCTGGCCGTCCTCCAGGTCGAACTTCCAGTTGTGCCAGTTGCAGGTGAGGATGCAGCCCTCGGCCAGGCTGCCCTCGATAAGCGGATAGCCCTCGTGCGGGCAGCGGTTGTTGCAGGCGAAGACGCCCTTTGGGCCATGGAACAGCACGATCTGCTTGCGCCCGACCTTGACCAGCTTGCGCCCGGCCTGCTGCAGCGCGTCGAGCGCGCAGACCCGGACCCAGTCTCCAGTTTCGGCATCGGCGGGGCGGTCTTTGGTCGCGAGCGGGGCGGGGGCGTGCATCGATCGATCTCCCTTGGCGAGGACAGGCTAGGGCGCCGGACGGACGGCGGCAAATCACAAGCCGGCTTTCGATAGGCTTTTCTTTAGAAACCATCTTGGGGGCGGCCCTTGAGTTTATCAAGGATTTTCTTTAGAAAGCCCCCATGGCAACAGAGGGCAAGCAAGCGACCGAGACGGCCAAGGCCGCGCCGGCGCGCCGCCGCCGCGCGATCCTCGACCGGCTGAAGCAGGAGGGGCCTCAGGACGCCGGCACGCTGGCGGCCGGCCTGGGGGTCTCGGCCATGGCGGTGCGCCAGCATCTCTACGACCTGCAGGAGCAGGGCCTGGTCGCCTACGAGGAGGAGGCGCGGCCGCTCGGGCGGCCGGCCAAGCTGTGGCGCCTGACGCCGGATGCGGACGCCTTCTTCCCGGACGGCCACGCCGAGCTGACCCTATCGCTGCTGGCGGCCATGGGCGAAGCCTTCGGCGGCGAGGGGCTGGAGCGCCTCCTGGCGGTGCGCACGCGCGAGCAGATCGCCGCCTATCGCCAGCGTATCGGCCCGGGCCGGCCGCTGCCGGAGCGCCTGCGGCGGCTGGCGGAACTGCGCAGCGAGGAAGGCTACATGGCGGCGGTCGAGCCGCAGGACGACGGCAGCTTCCTGCTGGTGGAGAACCATTGCCCGATCTGCGCCGCGGCCGCCGCCTGCACCGGCCTCTGCGCCGCCGAGCTGGCGGTGTTCCGCGCCACGCTTGGCGACGACGTGTCGGTCGAGCGCACGGACCATATTCTCGCCGGCGCGCGGCGCTGTGCCTACCGCGTCCGTCCCAGGGCCTAAGGTCGCAAAAATTATGACTCTTGTGGGGGGCACTGGAACTTTCAGGCATGTCATTGCCGGGCTTGACCCACGGCTGTATTGCCCCTCACCCCGTCATGGTCGGCGAAGGCCGACCATCCACGAGTTTGTTGCTTTCGGCGGCGTAGCTGAGCTGCGCTGCCTCAGATCAGACTGAGCAGTCGCAACAAAGGAAGCACGTGGATGGTCGGCCTTCGCCGACAATGACGGTCGGTGTGAACGAGCCTTAGCCGGCCGCTCTTGCATCCTTTGGGGATGCACCCCAGTCTCTTGGCGTATCTCTTAGGCGATCCTGGAACAGCGAAGGCTTCGGCGAACGACATGCGGGCTTGGCGCCATCTGCGACGGGTCGGAGTGCGGCAGCTTGCCGCCGTGCTGGTAGCCGTTGTTACGCTTGCCGACGCGACAGGCAATGCGGCCCTGGCGCAGGTCGACTTCCTGACCGACCTGCTGATGTCGGAGGAGCAGGAGAAGCAGGTCGCGGCGCAGGAGCACCCGCGGATCCTCGAGCAGTTCGGCGGCGCGTACGATGATCCTGGGCTGACGCGCTACGTGCAGAGCCTGGTCGACTTCCTGGGCCAGGCCTCGGCCCGCCCCGACATCACCTATCGCGTCACCATCCTCAACAGCCCGATCGTCAACGCCTTCGCACTGCCGGCCGGCTATCTCTACGTGACGCGCGGCCTGCTGGCGCTGGCCGATAGCGAGGCCGAGCTGGCCGGCGTGCTGGCGCACGAGATCGGCCACGTCACCGCGCGCCACACGGCGCAGCGCTACAGCCGCGCGGTCATGGCCCAGGGCATCGTCGGCCTGCTCGGCGTCCTGACCAGGGGCACCCAGCTCGAGGGCATGGCCGACGCCGCCATGCCGGCCGCCGCGATGGCGCTGCAGAGCTTCTCGCGCGAGCACGAGCACGAGGCCGACATGCTGGGCGTGCGCACGATGTCGCGCGCCGGCTTCGACCCCTATGCCATGGCGAGCTTCCTCGCCAAGCTGGAGGCGCAGACCGACCTCGAGGCCAAGCTGGCCGGGCGGGAGGGCGCCAGCGACCAGTTCAACCTCTTCGCTACCCATCCGCGCACCGCCGATCGGGTCGCGCGCTCCATCGCGCAGGCGCACGCTACCGCAGTCTATGAACCCATGACCGAGCGCGAGCTCTATCTGCAGAAGATCGACGGCATGCTGTACGGCGACGACCCGGAGCAGGGCTTCGTGCGCGGACAGGTCTTCGCCCATCCCGAGCTCGACCTGCGCTTCGCCGTGCCGGAAGGCTTCCACCTGCTGAACGGCCAGAGCGCGGTGATCGCCCAGGGACCGGACGGCGCGGTGATCCGCTTCGACCTGGCGCCCGGGGCGCCGGAGCAAGGGGACCTGCCGCCGGAGCGCTACATCGCCGAGGCCTGGGCCAAGGACCAGCCGCTCCGCGAGCTGCAGCGCACCACGGTGAGCGGCTTTCCGGCGGCGACCGCGGCGCTCAGCCTGCAGCAGCAGGGCGGCGAGACCGGGCTGCGGCTGGCGGCGATCCAGACGGCGCCGGGGCAGATCTTCCGTTTCCTTGTGGCGGCACCGAGTACGGCGGCCGGCGCACTGTCCGCCGTGGCGAAGGAAACGGTCGAGAGCTTCCGCCGCCTGACCGCCGCCGAGAAGGCCGAGCTCAAGCCCTATCGCCTGACGACCCACCGGGTCGCGGCGGATGAGAGCCCGGACAAGCTGGCACAGCGCCTGCCCTACCAGCGCCTGCAGCTCGACCGCTTCCGCATCTTGAACGGCCTGCGGGCCGACCAGGCCATGCAGCCCGGCCAACTGGTCAAGCTGATCGTTGCGGATTAATGTTGTAACTCTGACATTTGGTACTTCCTCGATGTCATGCCCGGACTTGATCCGGGCATCCATCGTGCAGCGGCGCCATGGATTGCCGGGCCTTCGCCGCGCCGTAGGGGCTTCGGCCCCGCAGGCGGGTCAAGCCCGGCAATGACATACTTGGATATCGCGGAGCGAACTATTGGAGCCACAACGCTGCTGGGTTCGATCTAGCGACCCGGAGTTGTGAGCATAAGCAGGAGAGATACCGTGATCGTCGAGCAGATCTGGACCGCGAACGCCTATCGCAACTTCAACTACCTGATCGCCTGTCCCGAGACCGGCGAGGCGCTGGCGATCGATCCGCTCGACCATCGCAAATGCCTCGCCAAGGCCAAGGAGAAGGGTTGGGACATCACCCAGGTGCTCAACACGCACGAGCACGGCGACCACACCGGCGGCAACAAGGCGGTGATCGCGGCGACCGGTGCCAAGCTGCTGGCGCACAGGAACGCCAAGGACAAGATCCCGGGCATCGATCGCGGGCTCGGTGCCGGCGATGTCATCAAGGTCGGTAGGACCGTAGAGCTGGAGGCGCTCGACACGCCGGGCCACACCATGAGCCACGTCTGCCTGCTGTCGCATGCCGACCGGCCGGCGCTGTTCTGCGGCGATACGCTGTTCAACGCCGGTGCCGGCAACTGTCACAACGGCGGCCATCCCAAGGAGCTCTACGAGACTTTCGCCGGCCAGCTCGCACGCCTGCCGGACGAGACGCTGGTCTATCCGGGGCACGACTACATCGCCAACAACCTGCGCTTCACCCTCGACCGCGAGCCGGACAATGCGCGCGCCGCGCAGCTGCTCGACGAGGTCGCGGAACAAGACCCGGCCCACGCGCTGGTCTCGACGCTGGCGCTCGAGAAGGAGATCAACACCTTCTTCCGGCTGCACAGCCCGACGGTCATCGCCAAGCTGCGCGAGGCCTTCCCCGACCTGCCGGACGAGCCCGACGCCAAGACCGTGTTCCTGAAGCTGCGCGAGCTGCGCAACAGCTGGTAAAGTCTTAGCATCGCTATTCCTCATGCTGAGCCTGTCGAAGCATGAGGCGGACGCGGTTTGATCGGCTGCTCAGATCTCAATCCTGATCCTTCGACAGGCTCAGGATGAGGTTGGGAGCACGTACGATTTCGACTGGGGCGTATATACCGGCTATCGGTGAGTCCGATATGAGAGAACAAGAATGATTGACACGGATGAACACGGATGAACACAAACTTCAATAAGCCTACCCTCGCAATGCAACGCGGCTTGCACTGCTGGGAACGCTCGGCGTGTATGCATGAACGAGATAGCGTTCATCCGTGTTCATCCGTGTCAAATCAGTTTGTTTGATTCTAGAGCATGATCCGATTGAATCGGATCATGCGCTATAAATTCTTGATTGGTCGCATTTTCGGATGGCGAACCGGCTTCCACTTTGCCTGAAAATGCTCTAGGTCCGCTCTCCGCCCTGCAGCGGTGAGAAGACGACCGGCAGGATTTCGGTGCGGCGCAGGCGGCCCTCGCCGTTCTTCTGCACCAGGGTCAGCACCTGCGGCCCGCGCGCCGGGCCGAGCGGGATCACCAGGCGGCCGCCCGGCTTGAGCTGGGCGAGCAGCGGCGGCGGGATGTGGTCGACCGCTTCCTTCACGACGATCGCGTCATAGGGTGCATACTCGGCCCAGCCGTAGTAGCCGTCACCCTGCTTCACCTCCACCTTGTCGTAGCCGAGCTCCTTGAGCCTGCGCGCCGCCTCGTTGGCCAGCGGCTCGATCACCTCGACGCTGTAGACGCTGGCGGCCAGGCGCGACAGCACGGCCGCCATGTAGCCGGCGTCGGTGCCGGTCTCGAACACGGTCTTGCTCTTGTCGAGGCCGGCGAGCTGGGCCATCAGGGCGATCAGGAAGGGCGAGGAGATGTTCTGATCGTAGCCGACCGGCAGCGGGCCATGGCGATAGGCGTAGGGGCGCAGCTCCTCGGGCACGAAGGCGTGGCGCGGCACGTCGTAGAGCGCCGTCTTCACATCCGGGTTGAGCTCGGTGATTCCGGTCTGCTGGCCGGTGATCAGCATCTCCAGCTCGATCAGGGCCACCATCTCGGCTTTCTGCTGGTGGTAGTCGGGCGCCCCGTCCGTAGCCCCATTGGATGGCGGATCGTCCGCCAGAAGCGGGGCCGCCAGCCAAGCGCCGGCAGCCAACAGGCAAAGCACCAGGGCAGATCTCGCCAGCATGCGCCGCACAGCTCCTTCCTCGCCGCCGGATGGCAGACCCAGGTAGGCTAGCAAAAAGCGCCGGGCAAGGGTATCGCGCAGGCAGCTTCGGAGCGTCTGGCTATGTATTTGGCTCTAAGTCTAGGTAGTTCGGGCTAACAAGCTGTTAAGGCCTGGACTCTAAACTTGCCGGCCGACCGGCGGCGCGACCGGTCAAAACGGGGAATCGGCGAAATGCAAGGCGAAACGGCGACACAGGACCAGGTCTGGGAGGCGGCCCCGCCGATGCGGCCGGTCAGTCATCAGGGCACCCTGAGCCTGCTGGTCCGCGGCAAGAACATCAATCAGACAACCCTCTTGGCGACGGACTACCTGAACCATTTCAACGAAATCATCATGGTCCTGGAGCTTGTCCCGGACATGCCCGACTGCCTCGCGGAGGCCCAGGCCTGGGCGCCCAAGAGCTATGTCGAGCATTTCCGCGACAGCAGCTTCGCCGACAAGGAGCTGGCGATCCTGGCCTACGAGAACGCGCCGGCCGACCATCGCCAGCCCTTCGACCGCGTGGTGGCCAGTATGGACGCGCTGGTCGCCAAGGGCCTGGCCGACATCACCGCTGCCGTGGCGGAGGGAGACGGCGAGCGGCTGCGCAGCCTGGTCGAGACCGTGACCGGCAAACTGCGCCGCCTGATCGACATGGCCAGCGCCATCATCCACGGCAACCAGCACACGATGGACCAGGGCGAGATCGACCGCATCATGGCCTAGTGAGGCCTGTGACCGTCGGGCTAAGTGCGCGCCCGTGCTTTCCGTTGTCCGCTTTGTTGAAGCCCCCCTCCCTAACCCTCCCCCTCAAGGGGGGAGGGGAAATGAGGCGCGGCGGCATCTTCTTTGCCTCCCCCCTCGAGGGGGAGGCGGCGCGCAGCGCCGGAGGGGGCCCCGGGGACCACAGGGCGCGAAGCGCCGAAAGCGAACAACGGCAGGCAAGTCTCTGTCGTGCTGGAATGGCCGCAATGTCCAACACAAAGGCTCGGGCGCGGCGCCGTGCGGGCCCTGTACATTGCCGCTCAGGCCATTACTTTAGGACCGATGTCCGAGGGATCCAGAGACAGTAACGCGCAGCAGGCGCCGGCGCCGGGTCAAGCCAAGCTGGGCTGGCTGCGGCCGGCGACCGAGTACGGGCCGCTTGTCGTCTTCCTGCTGGCCTATGTGCTCTGGGGCTTGATGCCGGCGACGGCGGCGCTGATAGCGGCGACCGCCGTGGCCCTGGTACTCACGCTGGCGCTCGAGCGGCGGCTGCCCATGATGCCGCTCATCACCGCGGCCGTGGTCGGCGTCTTCGGCGGCCTGACCCTGTGGCTGAACGACGAGACCTTCATCAAGATGAAGCCGACCATCGTGCAGGCGCTGTTCGCCGCCGTGCTGCTCGGCGGGCTGGCCGTCGGCCGGCCCTTGCTCAAGGCCCTGCTGAGCAGCGCGCTCAGCCTCGACGACCGCGGCTGGAACAGGCTCAGCCTGCGCTGGGCCCTGTTCTTCCTGGCCATGGCCGGCCTGAACGAGCTGGTCTGGCGCACCCAGTCGACCGATTTCTGGGTGACCTTCAAGGTCTTCGGCATCCTCGGCCTGACCCTGGTCTTCGCCCTGGCCCAGGCGCCGCTGCTGCTGCGCCATCGTCCCGCTGACGCCGCGGCCAAGGGCGACGGCGCAGACTGACCTCAGCGCCCCGCCCGGCCGTCCCGGCAAATCGGCCGGCAAATCGAAAGCGGCGCCCGCCCGCGCTTTGGGCTAAGCTCGCGGCTGCAGGGAGGTGGCCCGTGGGACAAAACTCTGGGGTGCAGACGGCAGCGAGCCCGGCTCCGGCAGGGTCCCAGGCCGGCAGGCGGCGCGGCGGCCGGCAGGCGCGGCGCGAGGAACGCCTGGCGACGCCGGTGGTGTCGCTGCCCACGCTGGTGCGGCAGATCCCCGTCTACGAGGTGCTGGACGAGGAGGGCGTCGAGCTGATCCACGACGCATCCATGACCATCCTGGAAGAGGTCGGCATCGACTTCCGCGACGACGAGGCGCTGGCGATCTGGCGCGACGCCGGCGCCGATGTGCGCGAGCAGCGGGTGCGGATCGGCCGCGACATGCTGCTCGAACTGGTCGGCAAGGCGCCCGAGAGCTACCGCATGGCGGCGCGCAACCCGGAGCGCTCGGTCGAGGTCGGCGGCCGCAACGTGATCTTCGTGCCGAGCTACGGCTCGCCCTACGTGCTCGACCTGGAGGGCAGGCGGCGCTACAGCACGCTGAAGGACCTGCAGGACTTCCACAAGCTGGCCTACCTTTCGCCGGCCCTGCACATGACCGGCGGCATCACCTGCGAGCCGATCGACGTTCCCGTCGCCAAGCGCCACCTGCACATCGCCTACAGCGCCCTCAAACATTCCGACAAGCCCTTCATGGGGGCCTCGACCGCGCGCGAGCGCGCCGAGGACACCATCGCCATGGCCAAGATCGTGTTCGGCGACGACTTCGTCGAGCAGAACACGGTGCTGACCACAGTGTGCAACTGCAACTCGCCGCTGGTCTGGGACTCGACCATGCTGGACGCGGTCAAGGTGCACGCGCGGCACAACCAGGCGGTGCTGATGACGCCCTTCGTCATGGCCGGGGCCAATACGCCGGCCAGCAGCGTCGGCGCCGTCGCCCAGCTCAATGCCGAGGCGCTGGCCGGCATCGCCTTCGCCCAGCTGGTACGGCCCGGCGCGCCCATGGTCTATGGCCATTTCCTCGCGACCGTATCGATGAAGTCCGGCGCGCCCATGGCCGGGACGCCGGAGATCTGCCTGATGAACTACATGATCGGCCAGCTCGCGCGGCGCTATCGCCTGCCGCTGCGCTCGAGCGGCATGATCAACGGCTCCAAGCTGGCCGACGCCCAGGCGGCATACGAATCGATCATGACCATGCATTCGGTTCTGCTGTCCGGCGCCAACTACATCTTCCACGCGGCCGGCTGGCTGGAGGCGGGCCTGACTGCCAGCTTCGCCAAGTTCGTGCTCGACGCCGAGCAGAGCGCGATGCTCTACCGCTACGGCCAGGGCGTCGAGCTCGCGAGCCTGCAGGCGGCGCTGGCCGACGTGCGCGAGATCGGGCCCGGCGGCCACTATCTCGGCACCCAGTACACCCAGGACCACTTCCAGACCGCCTTCTTCATGCCGGAGCTGCTCGACAACAACTCCTTCGAGCAGTGGCAGGCCGAAGGCGGCAAGGACGCCAACACGCGCGGCCTGGAGAAGGCGCGGCAGTTGCTCGATCGCTACGAGGACACTGCGCCCAGGCTCGATCCGGCGGTGGACGAGGCCCTGCGCGCCTTCATTGCGCGGCGCGAGGCCGAGCTACCCGACCAGGTTTCCTGATCCGACCGAAAACGAAAGAAATCCCATTGATGACCGACACGAGCAAAGCTGCCCAGCCGCACCTCAAGATCGACAACGAGCGGACCCGCGTCATCGAATGGCGCTTTGCGCCGGGCGCTGCGACCGGCCATCATCGCCACGAGTACGACTACGTCATCGTGCCGCTGACCACAGGCAAGCTGAAGATCGTCCATCCCGACGGCAGCGAGACCATCTCCGAATTGGTCACCGGCCAGCCCTACTTCCGTCCGGCCGGGGTCGAGCACGATGTGATCAACGCCAACGAACACGACTTCGCCTTCATGGAGGTCGAGTTCAAGTAGCCGGGAACCCCACCACGTGCTTGCCGTGCAGACACTGTGTAAGACGCCGCCAATCGCCGCGGCCCATTGGCCCGTCGCCGATCTGCGCTGCTACCTGGCCGGCGCGTGGATGATGACCCGCCTGATCGAGGATCGGCGCCAGGGCACGCGCGGCAGCTTCCTCGGCTGGGCTTGGTTCACCGAATGCGAGGGCGGTCTCGACTACCGCGAGCGCGGCCAGATGCTGCTGCCGGGCTATCGGGGCGTCGCGACCCAGGGCTATCGCTACTGTCTTGAGGCGCCCGGCCGCGCCACGGTGAGATTCCGGGATGGCCGCGTCTTCCACGACCTCGATCTGACCGCGGGTGCCTGGCAGGCCGAGCACCTTTGCGGCCAGGACCTCTACCGGGGCAGCTTCGCCGCGCAAGGCGACGATCACTGGTCCGTCACCTGGCGCGTCAGCGGCCCACGCAAGGACCTGCTGTTACTGAGCCGCTTTCTGCGCTACCGCCCGGACAAAAGCTGATCCGGCTCGTCTGTAACCAAGCTCTACCCCTCACCCTCCCATCGCTATCGCGATGGGCCCCTCCCTCTCCCCCAAGGGGCGAGGGAGAAATAGCCGCGATCCGATTCCCCTCGCCCCACCGGGGGAGAGGGAGGGGCCCAAGCGACCGAAGGGCGCTTGGGAGGGTGAGGGGGAGTTTGTGAACTGAAGCAGACTAGGCCTCCGCCGCCAGCTTGTTGGTCGCGCGCAGGCAGAGGTACTCGGCGGCGATGGTCGCCCCCGCCAGCGAGGTGATGTCGGAGATGTCGTAGGGCGGCGCCACCTCGACGATATCCATGCCGACGATGTCGAGGCCGACCAGGCCGCGGATGATCTCCAGCGCCTGCCAGCTCGTGAGGCCGCCGCAGACCGGCGTGCCGGTGCCGGGCGCGAAGGCGGGGTCGAGGCAGTCGATATCGAACGAGAGATAGGCCTTGTGGCTGCCGACGATGCGCTTGACCTCGGCGGCCACGGCCTCAGGGCCGTTATTGTGCACCCAGGCGGCGTCCAGGATGTTGAAGCCGTGCGTCTCGTCGTTGTGGGTGCGCAGGCCGATCTGCACCGAGCGCGCCGGATCGACGATGCCCTGCCTGGCGGCGTGCCAGAACATGGTGCCGTGGTCGACGCGGCCGTCCTCATCCGCCCAGGTGTCGGAATGGGCGTCGAAGTGGATCAGCGACAGTTTGCCGTGCCGCTTGTGGTGGGCGCGTAAGAGCGGGTAGGCGATGAAGTGGTCGCCGCCCATGGTCAGGAGCGAGGTGTCGGTCTCGATGACCTTGGCGGCGTGCTGCTCGATCGCGTCGGGAATGGTCTCGGGCCGGCCGAAGTCGAACAGGCAGTCGCCGTAGTCAACGATCGCCAGCACCTCGAAGGGATCGACCGGCCAGGGCCAGGGCTGCGCCCAGGCGAGGTGGGCCGAAGCGCGGCGGATGCCGGCCGGGCCGAAGCGGGCGCCGGGGCGGTTGGTGGTGGCGAGATCGAGCGGCACGCCGGTGACCGCCACGTCGACGCCGGTCAAGTCCTTGCTGTACCTGCGCCGCAGGAAGCTGAGCGCGCCGGCATAGGTCGGCTCGACCGCGAGGCCGTAGAGGTCCTTGGCGGTAAAGGCATGATCGCTGCCACGTTTCATGGTCATGGTTGTCTGCACCTCCCCTGACTGGGCGGCCGCACCATAGCCGGGACGGCCGGCCCGGAAAAGCCGGGCGGAGGTGTCGTGATCTCTATGCATATACCACTGTCGTCCCGGGCCTTCGCCGCGCCGAAGCGGCTTCGGCCGCGCAGGCGGGGCTTGTCCCCCGGACCCATTGGCGTAACAGCGTGGCACTGACAGGCCAATGGGTCCCGGCAACAAGTGCCGGGACGACAGCGTGGGGTGGCAAGGGCGAGTGTTAGCCGCGCTTAAGCGGTTCTTGCTCCCGCCCTTCGTCCTCCTCGTCGTCGAAGAGGATGCGCTGGGCGGCGCCGTCCAGGTCGTCGAACTGGCCGCTCTTCAGCGACCAGAGGAAGGCGGCCAGGCCCAGGCCGCCGAGCAGCAGCGCGATCGGGATGAGGTAGAGGATGCCGCTCATGGCCGCCGCACCCTTGCCAGGCGCAGCGAGTTGCCGACCACGATCAGCGACGAAGCCGACATGCAGAGCGCGGCCACCAGCGGCGTGACATAACCGAGCACGGCCAGCGGCACGGTGAGCGCGTTGTAGCCGAAGGCGAGGCCCAGGTTCTGCTTGACCAGCCGGTCGGCGCCGCGCGCCACGGCCAGCAGCTCCAGCACGGGATCGAGCCGCTCGCCCTGGAACACGGCGTCGGCCGCGGTCTGGCTGACGTCGGCGGCGGTCGAGGGCGAAAGCGAGACCGACGCGGCGGCCAGCGCTGGCGCGTCGTTCAGGCCGTCGCCCACCATCAGCACGCGACTGCCTTTCGCGGCCAGCTCGGCCAGGCGCTCGCACTTGTCGTCCGGGCGGCAGTCGGCCAGCCAGTGCTCGATGCCGAGCTCGGCGGCGACGGCGGCCACCGTCGCCGGCCGGTCGCCGGACAGCAGCGCGACCTCGTAGCCGTCGCGTTTCAGCGCGGCGACGACGGCCGCGGCATCGGCGCGCGGCGGGTCGCTGAAGGCGAAGCGCTGCGGCGCTTGGCCGGGACGGATGAACCAGAGCTCGGGTCCGGCGGCGGTCGCTTCGTCTTCGGCGACGCCGCACCAGGCGCGGCTGCCGAGGCGGACTTCGCCGGCCGGCGTCAACAGGCGCAGGCCACAGCCGGGCACCTCCTCGGCGCCGTCGGCGACCGCAACGGCCGGTGCCGCGCGGACCAGCGCGCGGGCCAGGGGATGGCGGCTGTTGCCGGCCAGGGCGGCGGCTTCGCGCAGGGCGCCGTCATCGACGCTGCCCACCAGCTCGGGCTGGCCCAGGGTGAGCGTGCCGGTCTTGTCGAACACCACGGTGTCGGCGGCGGCGAAGCGCTCCAGCGCCGTGGCCGACTTGAGCAGGATGCCGCGCCGCAGCAGGCGGCCGCTGGCGATCACCTGCACGGCGGGCACGGCGAGCCCGAGCGCGCAGGGACAGGTGATGATGAGCACCGCCACGGCGTAGAGCAGCGCCTGCTGCCAGGGCGCCTGCATGACGAAGGCCCAGCCGAGGAAGGTCAGAAGCGCCAGGGCGTGCACCGCCGGGGCGTAGCTGCGGGAGACCCGGTCGGCGATGCCGACGAAGCGGGCCTTGCGCTGCTCGGCCAGCTCGATCAGGCGGACGATCTCGTTCAAGAGGGTGTCGGCGCCGACCGCCAGCACGCGGATCTTGAGCGGCGCCGAATGGTTGACGGTGCCGGCGAAGACCCGATCGCCGGGCCCGACGGCGCGCGGCGCGGTCTCGCCGCTGATCAAGCTGGTGTCGATGTCGGAGTGTCCATTGATCACCTCTCCGTCGACGCCGATGCGCTCGCCGGCCGCGGCCAGCACGACGGCGCCGCGCGCCACGCGCTCGGGCGGCAGCATGACCTGGCGGCCGTCCGGCTCGAGCACCGTGACGGCGGTCGCGTCCAGAGTCAGCAGGCGCTCGACCGCGGAACGCGCCCGGCCGCGCGCCCGCTTGTCGAGGTAGCGGCCGATCAGGAGGAAGAACAGCAGCGTGATGGCCGCTTCGAAGTAGGCGTGCTCGCCGCCGCGGATGGTCTCGAACAGGCTCATGGCCGAGGCCAGCAGCACGCCGAGCGTAATCGGCACCTCCATGCAGGTGCGCCCGGCGCTGATCGCGGCGAAGGCGGCGGTGAAGAACGGCCGGCCCGCGTAGAGGATGGCGGGCAGCGCGACCAGCGCCGAGAACCAGTGCAGCAGACCGCGCGTCGCCGGCCCCATGTCCTGGAAGTAGCCGGCCCAGACCGCGACCGAGAGCAGCATGACGTTGGCGGCGGCGAAGCCGGCAACCGCCAGGGCGCGGAGCAGTACGGTCTCTTCCCGTGCATCGGCCGACTGCAGGCGCGCCGGCGCAAAGGGCACCACGCGATAGCCGAGCTTGGTGACTGCGCCGGCGATCTCGCCGGCGCGCTGCGGCGCGCCTTTCCAGCGCACCAGCAGCCGCCGCGTGGTGAAGTTGAGCCGCGCTTCTTCGATAGCCGGTAGCGCTTGCAGGGCGCCCTCGATCTTGCGGATGCAACCGCCGCAGTGGATGCCCTCGACCATGAGGTGGAGCCGCGCCGTGCCGTCCGCGCCGGTTTCGACATAGGCACCGAAATCGGAGCCAGGTGATTGGGCATCGCGGGGCGGCGCGGCCTTGGTCTTGCAGCAGCTCGATGGTGCCGCCGTTGGGGCGTCGGTGGTGCTCTCCACGACGCTCATGGCCGCACCATCAGCCGCGCGGTCAGGCGATGGCTGCCGCGCTCGTGCTCGGCGGTCAGGCGGGCCTCCCACAGGCCGGCGAGCGGGAAGTCGACGCTGGCGCCGTAGCGGCCGGCGCCTTCGGGCGCCAGCGCGACGGTGAAGTCCTCGCCTTCGTGCGTGGGACGGACCAGCTCGACCAGGACCTGCGCGTCGCTGAGAGGCGTCTCGTAGCGGTCGCTCAAGGCCAGGCTCAGGCGCCCATTCAGGCCGCCCTCGGGCGCGTAGTCGAGCGTTGCCTGCCAGCCCTGCTCGGCCTGCGCTTCGGCCGCCGCGATCTGCTCGTTGTAGGCCAGGCCCTTCCGGTAGGCGTCACTGGTGCCGACACCGGTCCAGCTCTCGAGCGCGAAAAAGACCATGATCCCGTTGGCCAGCAGCACGACGCCGAAGAAGGCGACGAAAGACCAGGGAATCCACCAGTCGCGGTTGGCGCGCTTGGACGTGCCGATCATGCTTTCGGTCCCCTGAAGACGGCGCTATGGCGG
>JBHJOF010000059.1:0-29148 GCA_050330055.1 Kiloniellales bacterium | reverse complement strand
ACCACCACGGCGGCATCGAGCCCGAGCGCGGCGAAGGCCGCCTGCTCGGCCGGGTCCTTGAGGCTGACCGGCGTGCGCAAGGGCCAGCTGCGCGTCTCGGCCAGGGCCTGGACCGGCGAGGGCCGCGCCTTGTGGCCGCGCCCAGCGGGACGCGGCGGCTGGCTGTAGACGCAGGCAATCTCGTGCCCGGCCTCGGCCAGCGCGGCCAGACTGGGCACCGCGAAGTCCGGTGTCCCCAGGAAGGCGAGGCGCAGGCGGGGCATAGCTTAGTTCAAGGCGTGGGGCCGCCGCCGCTAGACGGCGGCGGGCTCCGGAGTGGCAGACGCCTTCTTGGCCTTGAGCAGCTTGCGCAGGATCATGTTGCGCTTGAGCGCGCTGATGTGATCGACGAAAAGAATGCCGTCGAGATGATCCATCTCGTGCTGGATGCAGGTGGCGAGCAGGCCCTCGGCATCGAGCTCGCGAATCTCGTTGTCGCGGTCGAGATAGCGCACCTTGATGGCGGCCGGGCGCACAACGTCCGCATAGTGCTCCGGCAGCGACAGGCAGCCTTCCTCGTAGGTGGCGTCCTCGTCGGAAACCCAGACCAGCTCCGGGTTGGCCATGAGATGGGGCTGGCGCCCCTCCTCCTTGTCGCCGACGTCGACCGCGATCACGCGCTTCAGCACGCCGACCTGGGGCGCGGCCAGGCCGATGCCCGGCGCCTGGTACATGGTCTCCAGCATGTCGTCCATCAGCCGGCGCACCGACTCGTCGACGCGCGCGACCGGCGCGCACTTCTTCTTCAGGCGCGGATCGGGGGCCACGATGATCGGCAGGATGGCCATGGTCTGGGCAACAAGCTGTCTCTCTGAGGGATTCAAGCCCCTAGGTATTGCCTTCCCGGCAGGGCGTCAAGACGTGCCCTCCAGACCAGAAGGGGGCCGCATGGGGCCGCCGAGGCCCACTAGCGCAGCGCGAAAGCCAGGCTGGCCAACAAGGCGATGGCGGCCATGGCCCAGACTGTGCGGATCAGCAGGCGGTGACGCATGGAGGGGCTCCTAGCCGTAGCTGAACTTCTCGGACACGACCTGCCGCAGCGGGATTCCAAGGCCCGTCAGGCTGGTCTCGACGTGGTCGATCATCGGCGCCGGACCGCAGACGAAGTAGGTCCAGCGTGTCCGCTCCGGGTCGCTCAGCAAGCGGTCGAGCACCTGCCGGTCGAGCTGGCCCCGGGCACCGCTCCAGTCCGCCGGCGGCTCGGACAGAACGTGATGCAGGGTTAGATTCATGGAGCGCTGCAGCGATTCCAACTCCTCGGGCTGGATGATCTGGTCGGCCAGGCGGTTGCCGTAGATCAGGACCATCGGCCGCCGGTCGCCCCAGGCGCGCAGATCGCGCAGCAGGCTGAGGATCGGCACCAGGCCGACGCCGCCCGCGATGAAGGCGAGACCGGGCGCGTCCTTGCGGCCCGCCAGGGGAAAGCTGCCGTGCGGTCCGTCCACATAGGCACGGCAACCAACCGGCAGGCTGCCGATGGTGCTGGTGAAGTCGCCGGACTCCTTGATAATGAAATCGAGGCGCGGCCGCTGGCTCGGTGCCGAGGCGATCGAGAAAGGATGCTCGCGCAGGGCGAAGGGCGAGCGATCGAAGGTGACCCAGGCGAACTGCCCGGCCTCGAAGGCGATGGCCTCGCCGCGCGCGGGCTCGAGGGTCACCTGCCAGGTCTTGCGCGCCAGCTTGCGCAGGGACGCGACGCGGTAGGGATGCGCCAGGTGGAGCAGCGGCGTCACCAGATAGACGAGCAGCAGCGACAATAGCGCGATGCCGGTCAGCACCAGCCAGAAGACGGTGAGCGGGAAGAGGCCGCTGTAGCGCCCGGCCTCGATCGCGTGATGCGTGCCCATGACCGCGATCAGGACGGCGCCCAGGCCGTGCGACAGGCGCCAGGCCTCGTAGCTGAAGGGCAGACGGTTGCGCGCGATCGCGGTGATGACCAATACCGCCAGCAGCAGCCAGGCGGCGACGCCGGTCAGCAGGCTGGCGCCCTCCAGGCCGAGGGTGAGCTGGCGCGTCGGGTCCCAGGGCAGCGGCCGGTCGAGCGGCGTGCGGTAGAGGAAGGGATGCAGCAGCAGGAAGACCAGGAGAGCCCGGGCGATGAGCTGATGGAAGCCCATGGTGATGTCGATGCCCATGCGCCCCGATATCGGCCGGAAGCGGCCCGACAGCACGAACTCGACCAGCAGCATGGCGAAGGCGACCATCGCCAGGCCGGAGGAAAGGTCGTCAAGCCAGAGCCGCGGCGGCAGATTCTCGACCCAGGCCAGCGCCAGGGGTGCGAATAGAACGACCAGGTAGGCAGCCAGCAGAATGGCCGGATGAAGCCCCCGCCTGCGATGTCTTCGCGTGTCCCCCGCCATGTCGGGCAGTGGGCCCGCGCCGCGAAGTTCTGTCAAGGAACGCCCGCGACAGGCCGAGCTAGCGCGCGAGCTTCGGGCCGAGCACCACAATCTCGGAGGGCGTCGGGCTGGCGTCGCGCAGACCGGCCGCGATGTTCCGGCAATCGGCGCGGCAGCCATCGAGCCGCAGCAGCAGCCCGGCGCAAACGTCCTTGATCGCCACCAAGTGCGCGACTTGACCGCTTTTCGTGTGCGGCTTGAGACGGACAGGGCTATAGTTGACTGCCCGCCACAGGTGGCCATCCATATGATGCGAATCCGGCTGGTTCAGACTGCACTGAAGGATTTCAGCCTGAAGACGGGCCTGTTCCGGCAGACCGTCTTCAAGACCTACCGCTTCATGTTCGAGCCGCATCAGCTGGAATTTCTGATGCGCTGCCTGCGCGAGACAAAGGATGTCGAGGGCCACATCCTGGAAATCGGCTGCGCCTACGGCGCGACCACGGTGGTGCTCAAGAAGTTCCTCGACCACCTGGGCTCGACCCGCCCCTATACGGCCCTCGACACCTTCGCCGGCTTCCTGCCGGAACATACCGACTACGAGATTCGCGAGCGCGGCAAGAGAGCGATTAACCGCCACGCCTTCTCGGTCAACAAGAAGACCTGGGTCGCGGAGTCCCTGCGCCAGTGCCAGGTCGCGGGCGTCGAGCTGGTCGAGGGCGACGCCACCAAGTTCGACTATTCGACGCGCGCGCCGATCGCCTTCTGCCTGCTCGATCTCGACGTCTACCAGCCCGTCTCGGTCCTGCTGCCGATCCTCTACGAACACCTCGCGCCCGGCGGAATCATCGTCGTGGACGACTGCTGGGAGCATTTCCGCTGGGACGGCGCCAGGATCGCCTATCTGGAGTTCGCCGAAGCGAACGCCCTTGCCCCGGAGATCACCTGCGAGAAACTCGGCGTGATCCACAGGCCGGCCGCGTCCTCGCGCCCCGGCCGACGAGCCTGGCGCGGTCCAGGAGAAGCTGGAGAGTCCCGCCGCCCGCGCCCGCTGCGAGGCCAGGATACCACAACCCGGAAGGGTGCGGCCTGATCTGATCCTTCTTTCAAGCCGAGATACGCCTCCGCGACAGCGGCGAGACCGGCGTAGCCTACAGACTGACCGACTCCGCGGCCCGTGCTACCCTAGGGACATGGATACCTCCCTCCTCGCCGCGCTCGACCCGCGCCTGGTCGGCATCGGTCTGGCCCTGGCCGGGCTGGTCGTGGGCGGACTGATCACCGCCCTGCTGCTGCGCGGGCGCGGCTCGGCCGAAATCGGGGCGCTCAACGGCCGCCTGGCGCAGATGGCCGAGATGCAGGCGGCGCAGCAGGCCCAGCTCGCCGAGCGGCTGCAGGTGCAGGAGCGGGTGGTGACCCGGGCGCTGGAGGAGCGCCTGGCCGAGCTCTCCAAGCGGGTCGGCGACAGCCTGAACGACTCCTCGCAGCGCAGCCACCAGACCCTGAGCGAGCTGCGCGAGCGTCTCGCCGTGATCGACCAGGCGCAGCAGAACATCACCCAGCTCTCGAGCCAGGTGGTCGGGCTGCAGGACATCCTGGCCAACAAGCAGGCGCGCGGCGCCTTCGGCGAGATCCAGCTCAAGGACATCGTCGAGACCATCCTGCCGCCCTCGGCCTACGGCTTCCAGGTGGGCATCGGCGAGGGCCGGCGCGCCGACTGCCTCTTGAAGCTGCCCAATCCGCCGGGGCCGATCGTGATCGACGCCAAGTTCCCGCTGGAGAGCTACCGCGCGCTGCGGGAGGCCGGCAGCGACGCCGAGCGCCAGCAGGCGGCGCGCGGCTTCACCGCCGACGTGCGCCGCCACGTGCAAGACATCGCCAGCAAATACATCGTACCCGGCGAGACGGCGGAATCGGCGCTCATGTTCCTGCCCAGCGAGGCGGTCTATGCCGAGCTGCACGCCAACTTCGAGGCCGTGGTGCGCGAGTCCTACAAGGCGCGGGTCTGGATCGTCTCGCCGACCACCCTGATGGCGACCCTCAACACGGTGCGCGCGGTGCTCAAGGACGTGCGCATGCGCGAGCAGGCCGGCGTCATCCAGGCCGCCATCCTCGATCTGCTGAAGGACGTGGAGCGGCTCGACGAGCGGGTCGGCAGGCTGCAGCGCCACTTCGAGCAGGCCGGCGAGGACGTCCGCCAGATCCGCATCTCGACCGAGAAGGTCGCCAAGCGCGGTGAGCGCATCGAGGCGCTGCAGCTCGGCGACGAGCCCGCCGAGATCTCCGCCCTGGCCGAGGTGCAGCGGCTAAGGCAGTGATTAACTGGATATGAGTAATTGCACTAATTAACTCATATTTCAGTAATTGCTTTGGCGGCAGGGAAGAACAAACCTCACCCTCACCTTCCCAAGCGACCTGCGGCCGCTTGGGCCCCTTCCTCTCCCCTCAAGGGAGAGGATAACTATCTACTGCCGCGTGGTTTTCCCCTCTCCCTTGGAGGGGAGAGGGAGGGGCCCATCGCGCAAGCGATGGGAGGGTGAGGGTGAAAATACAGGGCTAGCCTCGTCTGGGGACGCGCCTAGGGGTTTGTGATTCTGACCCGATAACTCAGCGTCGCCTCGCCGCCGGCGGGCACCGGGAGCTGCCAGACGATGCGGTTGGCGGTCTCAGCTTCGTGCGGCAGGCTTTCCTCCAGCATGCGCCAGCCGCGCGGCAGCTGGCCGACGATGGCGACCGTGACGGCCCGGTCCTTGGCGTTGCGTACGGTAATGGCCTGGCCGCTGTCGTAGGCGTTGCTGGAGATACGCTCGAAGACGGTCTGACGCGCCTCGCCGGTCACGTCGAAGGCGCGGCCGGTGGTGATGCGGACCGTCTCGCCCTCGGCCGTGTGCTCGATCCGGTCCTCGCCGATGAAGACCGGGGCGCCGCCGTCATCGCCGCCATCGGGGGCCTCCTGATAGACTCGCAGGACGCCGGCCGGCAGCGGCTTGCCGAGCACGCCCTCGTTCTTGAACTCCAGCGCCACCGCCGCCTGGAGCGGGCCGATCTCCTCGGCGCCGCCGTAGGCATTCACCAGCTCCTCGAAGCGGTACTCCTTGCTGACCGGCAGGCCCTCGCCCGACAGCAGCGTCACCTGCTTGGTCTCGCGCCGGCCCAGGGTGACCGGCCGCTCGAGCGTGTAGAGATGCTGCTCGCCGACCGGATGCTCGGCCATCTTGGGCGCCGCCTCGGCCATGGCCACCAGGTCCATCTGCGCGCGGGCCATCGGCATCGGCGGCGTGGCCGCCTGGTTGACCTCGCCGGCCACCAGGCGCAGGCGGGCGTCCTTGAAGACCGTGCCGCTGTCGTTGCTGAGCGTCACCAGGCCGGTCAGGTCGAGCCGGTCCTCGGCCGCGTTCAGCGCCGCCACGTAGTCGGCCTGCCACGACAGCCCGCCGCTCAGGTAGGAGAGGCCGAGCGCGCGCTCGCCGGCGACCTCGCTCAGCAGGGTCGCCACCAGGGTCGGGCGGTCGCGCAGCCCCTGCTCACCCGCGGCAAAGGCCAGGCGGTCCGGCGTCACGCCCTCCAGCCTGCCGTCAAGGCGGACCAGCGGGCCCAACGCGATCGAGACCAGCTCGGCCTCGACGTAGTGCTCCTGGCCGGGCTCGCCGCGCCGCACCCAGACCCGCTCGCCCAGCGCCTCCTCCAGGAGGCGCGGTAGGCCGAGCAGGTCGGCCTCGAAGCCCTGCTCGACCAGCGCCAGCCCCGCGCCCGACAGAATCACGGTCTCGGGCCGAAGTCGGGCCGAGACGTCGCGCAGGGCGATACGGTTCTCGCCGGCCGCGAAGTCCACCAGCCGCTCGTCGCTGATCAGCGCCAGGTCGCGGTTGTAGATGGTCACGGTCAGCGCCCGCTGCGCCTCGAGCCCGACCGGCCGCTCGGCCGCACCGGTCGCGCTCGTCGCGAGGAACAGCGTTGCACAGAGCAGGATCGCGAAGCGCAGAGGCGCGCCGATCATACGAAGCTGGTCCATCGGGCTATTTCCTTGTTCTCCTGCAAGACGGCGGCAGCCTGAGGCGCGACTACGGCAACAAAACGGCGGACGTTGAAGCTGCAAACAAACTGGCCGCGCCCTTCGACAGGCTCAGGGTGAGGTGCTTTGCTCCTCCGAGCAAAGCACATCCTCATGCTGAGCCTGTCGAAGCATGAGTGCCATGACGCGATGTCCTCGTTTCACGGACTCGCTTGCCTCAGGCCGGACGCCGCGCCTTGAGCGCCGCGCTGAGCGTGCCGTCGTCGAGATAGTCGAGTTCGCCGCCGACCGGCACGCCCTGCGCCAGGCGCGAGACCGTGACGCCCAGGCCGGCCAGGCGCTCGGCAATGTAGTGGGCCGTGGTCTGGCCGTCGACCGTGGCGCTGAGGGCGAGGATCACCTCGGTGACCTCGGGCTCGCCGGCGCGCGCCGCCAGGCGCTCGAGGCCGAGCTGCTCCGGCCCGCGGCCGTCGATCGCCGAGAGCGTACCGCCCAGCACGTGATAGCGGCCCTTGAAGGCGCCGCTGCGCTCGATCGCCCAGAGGTCGGCGACCTCCTCGACGACGCAGATGACGCTGCGCTCGCGCGCCGGATCGCGGCAGATGGCGCAGGGATCGGCGGTGTCCATGTTGCCACAGATCGAGCAGACGCGGATCGACTCGGCGGCGCGCGCCAGCGCCTCGGCCAGCGGCAGCATCAGCGACTCGCGCTTCTTCATCAACTGCAGCACGGCGCGCCGCGCCGAGCGCGGCCCGAGCCCCGGCAGGCGCGCCAGGAGCTGAATCAAACGCTCGAGATCGGAGATCGCCATGGATGACAAGTTTCGCCGCCGCGCGCACGACGGCCCTTCGTCTTGTCACCCTCACCCTCCCATCGCTTGCGCGATGGGCCCCTCCCTCTCCCCTCAAGGGAGAGGGAACCAGAGCGCGCCCGTTTTTTCCCTCTCCCTTGAGGGGAGAGGGAGGGGCCCGCGCGGCCGAAGGACGCGTGGGAGGGTGAGGGTGACAATATGATCATCTGCAATTCAGCGCGAGCACGCCGTCGGCCCATGCGCGTATGGCTGTCCGAGCGCGCCGCTAGAACGGCAGGCTCATGCCGGGCGGCAGCTTGAGGCCGCCGGTGAGCTGCTTCATCTCCTCGGCCACGTGCGCCTCGACCTTGGCCTTGGCGTCGTTGGCGGCGGCCAGGATCAGGTCCTCCAGCACCTCGACGTCTTTGGGGTCGACCAGGCCGGGGTCGATGCGCACGGCGCGGATCTCGGCCTTGCCGTTCATGGTGATCTGCACCATGCCGCCGGCTGCGGAGCCTGTCACCTCGCTGCGCGCGAGACGCTCCTGCAGCTCGGCCATCTTGGCCTGCATCTCCTGGGCCTGCTTCATCATCTGGCCGAGGTTCTTCATGGATTGCGCTCTCCCTATCGCTCGTTGCGCGCGCCCGCTGCCGGCGCGTCGCTGCTGTTCTGTGGCGCTTCAGCCTTGCGCTCGCGCCTGGGCGCGTCGCGCCGGGCCGTCATCTTGGCATCGGGGAAGCTCTCCAGCACGGCGCGCACCAGGGGGTCCCGCATGACCGCCTCGCGCCGGCGCGCTTCCTCCGCCTGCTGCTGCTCGTGCAGGGTCGGCTGGCCCGGCTCCTGCGACACGACGACCATCCAGCGCTGCCCGGTGCAGGTCTCAAGCAAGCTTCGAAGCTGTCCCGTGAGGCTGTTCGGCGCTTGGTCGCCCTGCCGCACCTCGATTCGGCCCGGCTGGAAGGACACCAGGTGCAGGTCGTGCGCCAGGTGATTGGCCAGCCTGCTCTCGCGCCGCTCGCGCACCAGGGCTACCACCTCGGGCCAGCTCTGGGGCGAAGGGCTGAGCGGTGCCGGCGCGGCCATCCCTTCGTCCGCGGAATCGGCGACTTCCTCGGCCTCGGACTCGCCCTCGCTCGACGCCGCATCCACAGTTGGCACCCCTGGCACCATGGGCGGCGGATTGGGCAGCGCGCCTTCGGCATCGCGCGGTCGGGCGGACGGCGGATCGTTGCCAGGCGCTTGGGCGGTGGCGCCCGGAGACGGCGCCGCGGCGGCCGGTGCGGAGACGCCGGCACCTCCGGCGCCCGCCTCGCTCGTGAGACGCGCCACCAGGTCGCCCGGGGTCGGCAGGTCGCTGGCGTAGGCCAGGCGGATCAGCACCATCTCGGCCGCCTGCAGCGGCACCGGCGCAGTGCGCGTCTCGCCCAGGCCCTTGAGCAGGATCTGCCAGGCGCGCGCCAGGGCCGGCATGGCCAGGCGTTCGGCGAGCGCTCGGCCGCGCACCCGCTCGGCTTCGGGCGTGGCCGGGTCCTCGGCGATCGCCGGCACCAGCTTCATCCGCGTCAGGAAATGGGTCAGCTCCAGCAGGTCCTGCAGCACCACCGCCGGGTCGGCGCCGGCGTCGTGCATCTCGGCCAGGATGGCCAGGGCCTCGGCCGCCTGGCCGCGCATCACCGCCTCGAAGAGGTCGAGCACGCGGGTGCGGTCGGCCAGGCCCAGCATGTCCTTGACCTGGCCGGCCTCGATCGCGATGCGGTCGCCATGGTCTGAGGCGTCACCCGGTGCGGCGGCCAAGGCGATCGCCTGGTCGAGCAGCGACAGGCCGTCGCGCACCGAGCCGTCGGCGGCGCGCGCGATCAGGGCGAGCGCCGCGTCTTCCGCCTCGACGCCTTCCGCCTCGGCGATGCGGGCGAAATGCCGCACCAGGGTCTCCTGGTCGACGCGGCGCAGGTCGAAGCGCTGGCAGCGCGACAGCACGGTGACCGGCACCTTGCGGATCTCGGTGGTGGCGAAGATGAAGATGACGTTGGCCGGCGGCTCCTCCAGCGTCTTCAGCAGGCCGTTGAAGGCCTGCCGAGACAGCATGTGCACCTCGTCGATGATGTAGACCTTGTAGCGCGCCGCGAGCGGCCGGTAGCTGACGCCCTCGATCAGGCTGCGCACGTCGTCGATGCCGGTGCGGCTGGCCGCTTCCATCTCGATCACGTCGACGTCGCGGTCCTGGGCGATCGCCGTGCAGTGCCGGCAGACCCCGCAGGGCTCGACGGTCGGGCCGCCCTTGCCGTCGGGCCCGACGCAGTTGAGCGCGCGGGCGATGATCCGCGCCGTGGTGGTTTTGCCCACGCCGCGGACGCCGGTCAGGATGAAGGCATGGGCCAGGCGGCCGCTGGCAATGGCGTTGCTCAGCGTGCGCACCATGGCCTCCTGGCCGATCAGGTCGGCGAAGCTGGCCGGCCGGTACTTGCGCGCCAGCACCCGGTAGGGCGCCGCCGCGGCCCTTTCCGGCGGCACCTCGGGCAGCAGGCTGTCGGCTCCGGGCTGCGGATCGGGGGACCGCTCGGCTCTGGATTCGGCCATTCGGGCGCTCGCTTCGGGGTGGAGGCCAGTCCGGCGGTCTCTGGGCCGCCAAACCATCATCGATCCGCCTGGCCCGCCGCACCAAGCGGCACAGCAGGTCGGCGAAGCGAAAGGCAGAACGCGGTGGGAGGCTGGACGTGCGACCCGGGCCAAAAACTCGTTACGGCTGCTTCCTTCCGGACCTGACCGGGTTGGCGAGCGACCCGTCCGCCGCCAACCTCCCAGGCCACACTATCGGGTCTCGGACCGGCCGCGGCAAGGGGGGAGTGGAACTAGGGAGGGCCTCCGGCCAATCACCCTACGAGCGCAAGCCATTCCGGCTCGCGGCCGTAGCCGTGGCGCAGCATCAAGGGCCCGCAGATCTCTTGCAGACATTGCGCCTGGGACCGGCTCCAGGACGGCCAGTCCGGAAAGGCCGCACGAGATACGGCATTGATGCGCCGATCCAGGAATTCCTGATCGACCTTGTGACCAAAGTCGCGATCGGGGAACCGCGTCATGAAGCGAAGCATGTCCTCAAGCGCCGCAAGCCTGCGCGGACCGATGAACAAGTCTTCATAGCGATAGAGTTTCGCGTTCTCATCCGCTGCTATATCCCGCTCCAAGACCGTGTTCATGGCCTTCCAGGTCCAGCAGATCCGTTCAAACCGGTCCATCTCCTGCCAGTGCTTCGCAGAACCGACTTCCTTGACCATTGTCGGATCCAGACGGCGATAGCCGAGATGGGAAACTCGGTCTCTCGGCCCGTGGAGCCTCCCATAGTTCATTGTGGAAGCGAGCCAGGTACGCGGATCGCGAATGATCCCGACGAAGCGGTACTGCGCAAAGACCCGCGGTAGAAGGGGAAGCAGCCCGAACCATTGGCCGTTCGATTCCACGATGATGTCAGCATCGATGGAATTATAGTAGTCCTCTCTTTGACGGCGCAGCGCCTCCATGGTTTGCTCCAGGGAAAGCTTGCCGGCCAGGAAGTCCTGAGAAAGATTCCGCAAACCGGTTGCGCCCAGCAATCGACCGACCACCATGTGATAGACGCCGAACCGCCTAATGCGATCGAAGCTCCGCCTCGACAGCCCGCTCCACACGTCGGGCTCATGAACGCAGAAGGACTTGGGGATCATGGCGGGCAAGCTTTGTGCGAAGAAGCTGGTTCCAGTACGTCCAGTGGAGCAAATGATCACAGCATGTTTGCTAAACATGGGCGTCACCGTAGGTCCCAAATACGATCAGGCGCGCGTTGGACTGCAAGTTCATCGCTGCGCCTTAGGTTGAGGAAGATGGCTATGGGAATAACAACTATGATGGTAAGCAGACGATTGATAAAGGTCACCATGAAGCCAGAGCTCATGGCCAGACCGACGAGCGGGCTGAGCGCAGCTGCTATTAGTTCCCGCACACCAAGTCCTGCTGGCACAAAGGCCACGACCGAGCTCATTACTCCGCTCACGGAAAGGCCCGATGCTTGTGCAAAGGAGGCCGGAATACCGAGCGCAAGAAAGCACAGGTATATCCGGGAGGCGGTCACCAGGACGAGACCCAGTCGCGTGGCGGCAATGATCGTCAGCGCTGGGAATCCACCCTCAAGGCGCATGGCAGCTACGGCGCTCAACAAAAGCAATAGGCCGCCGGATACGGCAATTACTGGGCCCGCCCACGTACTGTCCAGGCAGCTAATCCATAGTCCGGAATAGACGGCAGCGATCCCGGCCGCGACGAAAAAGATCAAGAAGCTAGCCGCCACACCCTGTCCGAAGCGCGCGCCCGCCGCCTTGAGGCCCGCCAATCGGACCAACACCCCGCCCGGCAAGGGCAGCATGTTCGCTGCCGTCCCCACTACGGTGATCTCAAGCGCATCGACGATGCGAATCCTTCTACCGAGCAATCGGCCGGTTAGAAGGAACTCCATGGCGTTGAGCGCGACCATAAGCGGGACGCCAAGCAGCATCACCAGCAGTAAATAGCGCCAGTCCAGCCCCGTTAGCACATCGGGCTGCGCCTGCATTGAGATAACTAAACCCGCCAGCAGGACAGCTACTGAGACCCACAGTGCAATTCGTCGCAATCCACGGCGATTGCGGTGTGCCCAGGTACGCACCGGGACAAACCTGAGGCATAACTCTCGAGTTATGGAGGTGTTGGACACGACCTAGGTATCCGCCGTCATGGGCAGATTCTGCGCCACATAGATGACCTGATAGCTAAACTGCACGGGGCAAAGCCCGAGGACGCCGAACGGCAACCACCAGCCGACAGGCTTAACTGCTGCGACACGGTAGCCGGTGTGTTCCAGCATGCGCATAACCCAGCGCGGCAGGAAGTAGTAGAGATGTTCCGTAGTGTAGAAATAGCGCCGCAGCCGCAGCAGCTCGCAAAGGAGAACGGGAAACCCCAAGGGGTTAGGAGTGGTGAGAATCAGGCGTCCCGCGGGTTTGAGCAGGCATCTGACGTCACGCAGGAAGGCGTAGGGATTCTCCAGATGCTCGATTAGTTCGCCACAGATGATCGTATCGAAGGTGCGTCCCTGCAGCACCTTCGTAATGTCGCACACGTCGCCGCGTAGCTCCTCCTCGTAACGCACCGCCCCTTCGGAGGGAGAATTGAGGTCGAAGCCGACACGGTGGTGGCCTTCCAGGTAGGGATTCGGGATCTGCGCATAGCCGATATCGAGCACCGACTGGCCCTCGGCGAGCGCCGCCACCTTGCGCAGGCGCGCCTGTTCGTAGGCGGCGGACCTCATGCCGGACAGCGCTCCAGCGCAGGCGCGATTGCGGCGCAAAGCTCCTCCCAGTAGACGTCCGTGGGATCACCCCACTCGCGCAGCATGACCTCGTGCTTGCCGCGCCACTCCTCCTTTATGCCGGGGCGATGCAGCAGGCTTTCTACGCAGCCAACTAGCTCGTTTTCGTGGTCGGGCGTGAAGCCGAACATCAGGCCAAAGCGCTTCTCGATCACCTCGGTGTAGCTGTACTTGTCGATATCGGAGCGGACGGCAATCGCCGGGACGCCGAGCAGCGCGGCCTCGACGCAGACGGTGCGCCCGTCGCCCAGGACGAGGTCGCAGGCCGCGATGACGTGATGCAGCCGGGCCGCCGGCGTAGGCAGACGGAAGCGGGCCAGAGAACCGGGCAGCGGCTCTTCGGAGACGATGAAGACGCGGCCTTCCGCTTCGAGCCGCTGAATCAGCCGCTCTAGGAGGGCGCGGGGCAGGCCCTGGCCGCCCACGTCATGATAGGCGTCAAAGGCGGCGAGTCGGATGAGAAACAGCCTCTCGTCCCGGCCAACACCGAGTTCGTCACGGATGCCAGGGTCGGGCGAAAAGGCATCTGGATGCAGGTACGCGAGCTCCATGAGCCCGGCATAGGTACGCTGCTTCGCGCCATAGTCTTCACCCAGACATTCTGCAGTGATCACCCGGCGAGCGAAGGGGCAGGCCAGGTAGCGATACTGCGGATTGCCGGCAGCGCTGTCGTCGTTGATGAGCAGGCCCGGAATCCCGAGCAGCCAGCCGACCTGGGCCAGCGACACGGTCTTGCCGATCAGCGCCAAGGGCCGCTCGTGCAGGGCAAGACGGGCAAGGCGCCAATCGTAGACTGCGAGTTCGCCCAGCTTCCGCAGCAGCCCCTTCTGTGCGGTTGCCAGGATATGCGGCTCATAGCCGTGCTCGCGAATCAGGGTGGCCAGCACGTCCTTGTCCTGGATGGTCCAGATCGGCTTGATGCCGCGGTTCCGGCAAAGTTCGCCGAGCCGCCGTATGGCCAGGAAATGCTTTGGATGATGGCAATCGAAGATGACGCAAGGCTGCTTGCCGTTGGGTGTCATGCCGCTGTTCCTCATCGTCCCCACAAGCGTTAGCCAGCCAGCGACGACCTGGAAGTCTTGCCATGCCGCACCGGGCCAGCTGCCTCAGGGCGGGCCGTTGCGCGCTCACCTTCGGGAAAGCCATCTGCTGCCAGCCGCTCGACCCTGGCCTTGAGCGCATTGATGTCACCCGCCGCTGCACCGCTCTGCGCCAACTCGATCCGCCGCACCTTCTCCAAGGTCATCTCGATGAGCTGGCGGTTGAAGCTGACCAGGTCGGCCAGGAGGCCGATCAGGAAGGTGGTCAGGCCGATCACCACCAGCACGCCGCCCAGCACCAGCGACTGCAGCTTGCCCTCGCCCTGGCCGACGAAGGTGTAGAAGTAGAGGAAACGCAGGATCGGCAGGCTGCCGGCGGCGGTCAGCGTCAAACCGATGTAGAAGAAGGCCCGCAACGGCTGGTACATCGAGTACATGCGCAGCATGGTGCTGCCGGAGCGTCGCAGGAAGCCGGGCAGGCTCTTGAAGAGGCGCGACCTGCGGTCCACGGGATGGGCGCGGATCGGCACCGAGGCGATGGCCATGCGCTTGCGGCCGGCCTGGATCAGCATCTCGATGGTGTAGCTGAAGCTGCTGATGATGTTCAGGTTGAGCGCCGCCTCGCGCGAGATGGCGCGAAAGCCGCTCACCGCATCGGGCACGTCGGTGCCGGAGAGCTGGCGCACCACGAAGCTGCCCAAGGCCTGCAGCCGGCGCTTCAGCGGCGAAAAGTGCGGCAGCTTGGCGGGCTCGCGGTCGCCGACCACGATGTCGGCCTCACCGGCCAGGATCGGCGCGATGAGGCGCGGGATGTCGGCGCCGGCGTACTGGTTGTCGCCGTCGGTGTTGACGATGATGTCGGCACCCAGCGCCAGGCAGCGCTCGATGCCGGTCCGGAACGAGCGCGCCAGGCCGTTGTTGCGGCGATGGCGCACGACGTGCTCGACGCCGATCTCGCGCGCCACCTCGACCGTGCGGTCGCTCGAGCCGTCGTCGATGACCAGGATCTCGACCCGCTCCACGCCCTCGATCACGCGCGGAATCTCCGCCACCACCTGCGGCAGCGTGTCCTCCTCGTTGAAGCAGGGAATCTGCACGATGACTTTCATGCGCGGCTTTCTGCGGAACGGGCCGGCCCCGCCCGTCGCTGTGCCGGTGCGAGGCCAGCGACGGCGGGAGAAATGCTGAAGAGAAGGTTAGCGCCCGAGGCTTAAGAACTCGTTGCGGGGGCCCCGACGGGCCCCCGCTCAATCTCAACCGGGGCTCAAAAGCCGGTGAAGAGCGGCCCCTCCGGCGCTGGCTCGGCCGGGCGGTGGAGCCCCTCGCCCCAACGCAGGATCGCCTTCGCCGGGCCGTTGGCGTCGATCTCTGCGCGATGCAGGCCCGGGTCGAGCCGCAGGCTTTTGCCCGGTTCGACCAGGCGGCCGTCGATGGTCACGGGCGCCTTGGCCTCCAGCGTGTAGACGCCCGGGATCAAGATCTCGAATGACAGCGCGTCGCCTTCCCGCGGCAAGGCGAGCCTCTTGCCGGCCACGTAGAGTGCGCCCCAGTGATGCACGTAGTTGGCGGCGAGTACCGCATGATCCTCGTCGAGCAGGGCGTAGCCGCCCAGTGCGCGCAGCCGCTCCGGCGGCATCCTCGGGTCGAGGCTCGCGATGTTCGCGATCAGGAACAGCGGCCGCTCGCGCACTAGCAACTCGCGGAAGATCGGCTCGCCCCGCTCGAGGTAGTTCTCCATGCCCCAGGTGCTCATGAAGAAACCGACCTTGCGATAGGACGCGACCATCTCGGTGCGGCCGATGTAGGCAACCGGCTCGGGGAACAGGCGATGCGCCAAAGCAATGGTCTGTCGCTGCTGCGCCAGCGCAGGCTCGGCCGAGGCCAGATACACCTTGCCCAGGCTGACCGTCACAGCGAGCACCAGACCGGCGGCAAGCAGCCGCGGCGAACGGATCACGCGACCTGGACTGCTTCGAACGATGGCGGCGAAGAAGGCGCCGCAGGCAAGCAGGGGCAGCGGCATGATGAAGACATAGAAGTAGGGAAAGGCGTTGCGGTAGATCAAAAGGCTGATGAGCGGCAGCAGGAAGATCAGCAGGGGAATCGCCGTGGCGCAATCCTCCGGCACGGCGGCGCGAGCCCGCCTGACCAGAGTCACGATGCCTAGGACGAGACAGATCCAAACGACCCCGCTCTCGATCAGGCTGACGACAAAGAAGGGCCAGCGCGGAAAGAGATCGTCGAGGCGGAAGACCTTGTCGGCCGCTCGCACCGCAAAGTCGGCCGAGCGATGCAGCTCGACCGGCTGAAGCGAGGCGCGGTGCGCGGCATAGAGCAGGGCGAAACCGCCAGCCAGCGCCAGCGCGAAGAGCGCGGCGTTCACCAGGCCGCGCCGGCGATCCTCGGACCGCAGCACAGGCAGCAACAGCAGGCAGCCAAGGACCGGCAGATAGAGCACCGACTTGATGGTGACCATCAAGGCGGCGGCAAGCGCAAGTCCGGCGACAAGCGCCCCCAGCCAAGCCGGACGGGCGCAGAGCAGCAGGCAGACCGCGCCCAGGCAGAAGAAGACGGCGATGGGGTCGAAGCGGAAGCTGGTGCCGTGCTCGACCACATAGGACAGGGCGAAGTAGCAGAGCAGCGCGAAGAGCGTGGCCGTGGAATCGAGGAAGCAGCGACCGATCCGGTAGAACAGCCAGGCCGAGCCCAAGCTGAACCCGTAGATCACCAGGCGCGCCGCGATCACCTGATCGACCTCGTTTTCCGAGACGTGGCGCAACCAGGTGAAGAAATGAACGTGGACGGTCTGCAGCGGGCGAGTGAGCTCGCCGCGCAGGTAACTGTAGACCTTGCTCAGGTAGTGGAATTCGTCCCAGTTCACGTTGAGGACGAACAGCAGATGCAGCTTGAGCAGCAATGCCAGCGCCACCAGCAGTGCCAGGCTCCGGCCGAGCCAGTCGCCCACCGCGATCGGGCCGGCCGCCCGCTGAATCGTCGCCTCGCTCAATTGCTGGTCCTCGTGTGATCGCGGGCAGCCAGGACCGCTCCACGCCCGGGACGGTCCGGCTGCGCCGCCCGCTGCCCCAGGAGATTAGGCCGGGTCCCTTGCCGGAGGGTTAAGCGGGGCTTTACAGGAGCCTGCAGCGGGCGCGGCCGCCTGTAATCCATGAGCCACGACAGGCTCACGGGGGGGGCAACCGCCAGCCGCCGGCTATGGGCGGGCGGCCGATTGCCTGCGCCGAAGCCTTGTGCGACCTTGCCCGCCATGCCGCAGCCGGTTCCAGGCCCCAACTTCTACGCCAGCGGCGGGCTCGATCGCCTCGACGAGCGGCGCGCCGATGCCGCCTGGCTGGAGGCGCGTCTGCGCGACCCGCAGACCCGCTTCGTCGCGGTCTGGCGCGCCCGCAGCCTGATCACCGCCGAGTCGGCGGCGGCCGGCCAGCCGCGGCCGGCCTGGATCGAGCCGGTCCAGGCCACGCCCCTGCTGGCCCGCGCCAGCACGCTGGCCCTGCTCGGCCGGCGCGAAGAGACCCATTTCATCGCGCTCGACCTCTCCGCCATGGAGGCGCCTGAGCTGGAGGCGCTGCTCGGCAACGGCGCCCGTTTCCGCGACCTGCGCGAGGTCGGGCCGCTGCTGCCGCGCTCGGACGGCGCCGTGCTGGCCTATGCCCGCGGCCTGATGCACTGGCACCAGAACAACCGCTTCTGCGGGCTCTGCGGCAGTCCGACCGAGAGCGCCAACGGCGGCCACATCCGGGTCTGCCGCAACCGCGACTGCGGCCGCAGCCACTTCCCGCGCACCGACCCGGCGGTCATCATGCTGATCCACGACGGCGGCGAGCGCTGCGTGTTGGGCCGCCAGGCAGCCTGGCCGCCCGGCATGCACTCGACCCTGGCCGGCTTCGTCGAGCCGGGCGAGAGCCTGGAAGAAGCGGTGGCCCGCGAGGTCAAGGAAGAGGTCGGCCTGGAGCTGCGCGACATTGCCTATCACTCCTCGCAGCCCTGGCCCTTTCCCGCCTCGCTCATGGTCGGCTTTCACGCCCGCGCGACCGGCAGCGCGCTCGCCGTCAATCAGGGCGAGCTCGAGGCGGCGGCCTGGTTCACGCGCTGGCAGCTCGCGCGCTCGCCGGAGGACGAGCGCTTCCGCCTGCCGCGGCGCGATTCGATCGCTCGCCGCCTGATCGAGGACTGGCTGGCGGGTTGAAATTTACCTTATCTTACAAGCCGTAAAGTTGCTTACCCGCCGCGCGCCGGCTGTAATAGGATGGCGCCGGACTAGCGGTCGGCCTGGGGAAGCCGATCCAACGGGGTGGGCTGAGGGGCTCGGACAGTGAGAGAGACACTCGAGGGCGTCGAGCTGTTGCGCGACCTGCAGCCGGACGAGCTGGAGGCGCTCGGCAAACGCTGCACCTGGCGCCGCTTCGCCGCCAAGCAGGAGATCATCGGCTATCAGGACGACACGCGCGACGTCATCTTCGTCATCGAGGGGCGCGTGCGCGTGGTGATCTACTCGGTCTCCGGCAAGGAGGTCTCGTTTCGCGACATCGAGGCCGGCAGCTACTTCGGCGAGTTCTCCGCGATCGACGGCAAGCCGCGCTCGGCCAGCGTCGTCGCCTTGGCCAAGACCCTGGTCGCCTTCATGCCGGCCAGCGTCTACTGGGACGTGCTGAACAACCATCCCGCCGTCGCCGCCAAAATCCTGAAGCAGCTCACCGCCCTGCTGCGGCTCTATTCGGAGCGGGTCTTCGAGTTAAGCACCCTGGCGGTCAACAACCGCATCCACGCAGAGCTGCTGCGGCTGGCGCGCGACCACGCCAACGGCGCCAACCAGGCCGCCATCACGCCGGCGCCGACCCACGCCGAGATCGCCAGCCGCGTCAGCACATCGCGCGAGGCGGTGACCCGCGAGCTCAACAACCTGGCGCGCAGCGGCCTGGTCGAGCAGCACGGCCGCGAGCTGCGCGTGCTCGATCTGGCCCAGCTCGGCCGCATGGTCGAGGAAGTGCTCGGCGACTAGCGCCCGTGCGGTCCTGGACACGCTCCACGAACTTATTGATTTCTCTTATTTTCTGCCATGAAGGCCGCGACTGCCATGCGGCGGAGGCCGATCGTTTGCTGTCGTACGACTTTGTGAGATAGAGCACAGCGCGGCCGGCCGCGACGCGCCAGACTCGCCCAAACTGGGTGGCCCCGGCGATGGGGCCGAGGAGATGTCATGAGCGGCCAAGACGTCGAGTTCGAGAAGCGGCTGGACTCGCAAAAGGTTGCAGTCGCGTGGCTGCTGTACGCCGCCACGCTCGGCATTCTGCTGCTGGTGTCGGTCCTGACCTGAGACGCCCCGCTTGCCTCACCGGACAGCTGTCTCACCGGACTGGAGTCGCAAGCGCAGTGCGCTGACGGCAGCTCACTGCTTCCAGCGGAAGCGGTTCGCCGGATAGACCCCGAGAATCTTGACCTCGTGGGAGAAGAAGCTGAGCTCTTCGAGCGCCAGGCGCACCGGGACCTGGTCGGGATGGCCCTCGATGTCGGCGTAGAACTGCGCCACGGTGAAGGCGGCGTCGACGATGTAGCTCTCCAGCTTGGTGATGTTGACGCCGTTTGTGGCGAAACCGCCGAGCGCCTTGTAGAGCGCGGCCGGCACGCTGCGCACCCGGAACACGAAGGTGGTGATCACCGGACCCTCGGCCGGGTCGGGATCGATCGGCTCGCGCGCCATGATCACAAAGCGCGTCGTGTTGTGGACCTCGTCCTCGATGTCGGCGGCCAACACCGAAAGGCCGTAGATCTCGCCGGCCAGGGCCGAGGCGATCGCCGCCTGGGTCGGATCGCCACGGGCCGCGACCTCGACGGCGGCACCGGCCGTGTCGGCGTGGATGGCCGGCTTCAGGCCGCGCTCGCGCAGGAAGCGGCGGCATTGGGAGAGCGCCTGCAGATGGCTGTGCACGCTGCGCACGCTCTCCAGGCTGGCCCCCGGCGGCCCCAGGAGATAGTGATTAACCCGCTGAAAATGCTCGCCGATGATGTGCAGGCCGCCCGCGGGCATGAGATGGTGGTTGTCGGCCACGCGGCCGGCCACCGAGTTGTCGATCGGCAGCATGGCGAGCCCGGCGCGGCCCTCGCGGACCGCAGCGAAGGCATCCTCGAAGGAGGCGCAGGCCAGCGTCCTGCGGTCGGGAAAGACGGCGCGGCAGGCCATGTCGGAATAGGCCCCTGGCTCGCCCTGGAAGGCAATCAGATCGGCCGCAGCGTCCTTGCCGCGCTGGTCCGACAGCTGTTCCGCCTGGGCGCCTTCGGCCATGGGAAAAAATGCCGCCTTTTCAGAGAGATGAACGCCAAGCCGCTAGGACCCCCTACAAACCTGGGGCGCCAGGCGCGTGCGGGCGCGCTCCAGGTCGGCCGGAGTATCGACGCCGAGCGGAACGGTGTCAACGAGCGCCACATCGATGCGCAGGCCGGCCTCCAGGGCGCGCAGCTGCTCCAGGCGCTCGCGCGCCTCGAGCGGGCTCGGCGGCAGCGTGACGAAGCGCTCCAGCGCCGCCCGGCGATAGGCATAGAGCCCGATGTGGTGATAGAGCGGCTGGTCGTCGCAAGCGCCCGGCCAGGGCACCGGCGACCGGCTGAAGTAGAGCGCCCGGGCGTTCCGCCGGCCGTCCGGAAAGACCGCCGCGGCCTTGACCACGTTGGGATTGGTGCGCTCCTCGGGATCGCTGATCGCCGCCACCAAGGTGGCGACGTCGACCGCCGGCTCGGCCAGGGGCGCCAGCACGGCGCGCAGCACCGCCGGGTCCAGGGTCGGCAGGTCGCCCTGCAGGTTGACCACCACGTCGTGAGCCGCGCTCGAATCGAGCATGCCGAGCGCCTCGAAAATGCGGTCGGTGCCGGAGGGGTGCTCCGGCCGGGTCAGCACCGCGCGACCGCCGGCCGCCTCCACCGCCGCGGCCACCTCCGGCTCGGCGCAGGCCACCACGACGGGCCCGACCCCGGCCGCCATGGCGCGGCGCCAGACGTGGACGATCATGGGCTCGCCGTGAATGTCGGCCAGCACCTTGCGCGGCAGGCGGCTGGACGCCAGGCGGGCGGGGATGACGACGATGGGGTTTCGCAGGGCAGTCACTCTTGCGCTTCCTTGCAGCGCGTCCTGGAAGTACCGGGCGGAAGTACCGGGCGGTCGAGCGGCGGCCGCGAGCATAGCGGCGTCGATAGACGTGGGGAAACGCTTTTCCCGACCGGCCACTGTTGAATGGACGAATGGGATCGGCAGGGATTGAACGGCGGGGGCCCTGAGGCTAAGTTCCGGCTGCAATGAACCGGTTCCGCTAGGGGGAAGGGATGGCGTCGCTCGAGTTCAACAAGTTCGCCGCAGCGGTGCTGACAGCCGCCGTCATCGCGATGTTCAGCGGCTTCATCGCCGAGCTGCTGACCCATACTCCCGGGCTGGAAGAGAACGTCTACGTCGTCGCTACCGCCGAGCCGGTGGAGGATGGCAAGCCGGCCGCGCCAACCGGCCCCGAGCCCGTGCTGCCGCTGCTGGCGTCGGCCGATCCAGCGGCGGGCGAGACGGCCGCCCGCAAGTGCACAGCCTGCCACACCTTCGACCAGGGCGGCGCCAACAGGATCGGTCCCAACCTCTACGGCGTGGTCGGCCGCGATATCGCCGGGGTCAGCGGCTTCTCCTTCTCCGCGGCACTGCAGGATATGGAAGGCGACTGGAGCTATGAGGCGCTGAACCACTTCGTCGCCGACCCGAAGGGCTTCGCGCCCGGCACCAAGATGAGCTTCGCCGGTGTAAGGAGGGTCGAAGAGCGAGCCGACCTGATCGCCTATCTGCGCGGCCTGTCGGACAGCCCCATGCCGCTGCCGACCGAGGAAGAGATTCAGGCGGTGCAAGAGACAGCGGAAGAAACCGCGGAGGGCGCGAGCGAGGCCGCCGATGAGGCAGGCGAAGCGGCGCAGGATGAGGCCGATGACGCGCAGCAGGCTGCCGCCGACGCCTCGGGCCTGGGCCCGCTGCTGGCCGCGGCCGACCCCGAAGCGGGGGCCAGGGTGGCGCGCAAGTGCACCGCCTGCCACACCTTCGAGCAAGGCGGTCCGAACAAGATCGGCCCCAATCTCTATGGCGTGATCGGCGGACCGGTGGCGCACCGCGACGACTACAACTATTCCCAGGCGCTGCAGGACATGGCGGACGAGACCTGGACCTACGAGAAACTCTCCAGCTATATCGAGAGCCCCAGGGATTTCGCGCCCGGCAACAAAATGGTCTTCGCCGGGCTCAAGAAGCCCGAGGAGCGCGCCGCGCTGATCGCCTATCTGCGGACCTTCAGCGACGACCCGCCGCCGCTGCCTGAGTAACGGCGGCGCGGCGCCGGGGCCCGATCCGGCCAAGAGTGTTTGCCGCCCGAGATGATGCCCAAGATGGTGAGCGGCCCCGCGTCCTGCCCCGACTCCTTCATCGCCTTCGGTGAGCGCCTGGCCGAGACGGCGCGGTCGGTGATTCGGCCGCTGTTCCGCACCCCGGTCGCGGTCGACGTCAAGCCGGACCGCTCGCCGGTCACACGGGCCGACCGCGAGGCCGAGGCCGCCATGCGTTCCCTCATCGCCGAGGCCTATCCCGACCACGGCGTGGTCGGCGAGGAGCAGGGCCACGACCGGCCCGAGGCCAGCCATGTCTGGGTGCTCGATCCAGTCGACGGCACCAAGCGCTTCATCACCGCCAATCCCCTGTTCGGCACCCTGATCGCCCTGCTGCACGAGGGCAGTCCGGTGCTGGGCATCATCGACATGCCAATGCTGGGCGAGCGCTGGATCGGCGCCAGCGGCCGACCGACCCGGCGGCAGAGCCCGGCGGGCAGCGCCGAATCGCGCGTGCGGGCCTGCCCGGCGCTCGATCAGGCGGTCCTCTCGGCCTCCTCGCCGCACATGTTCGAGCAGCACTTCGCCGCCTTCGCGCGGGTCCGCGGGGCGGCGAGGATGCCGCTCTACGGCGGCGACTGCTATAACTACGGGCTGCTGGCCGACGGTTTCACCGACCTGGTAATCGAGGCCACCATGGGCCCTTACGACTTCCTGCCGCTGGTGCCGGTTGTCGAGGGCGCCGGCGGCGTGATGACCGACTGGCAGGGCCGGCCGCTCGATCTCCACTCGGACGGTCGGATTGTTGCCGCCGGCGACCGCCGCGTGCACGGTGAGGCGCTGGCCCTGCTTGACGGCCGTTAGATCGCCACAATGTTGTCGTTACGACCGTGTTGCAACATAGGAAAGGCGCCGTTTACCCGGTAAGGTGACACCCCCGGTAAGATGACACCGGCGTGTCAACCAGGCCCGGCGTCACCACAAGAGGCTGCATGAAGCCTGCGCTGTCCGCCCCTGCCCTTGCGCTGCTGCTGATCGCGGCCGGCTCCGGCAGTGCCTGGGCACAGCAGCAGATGCCGGCGGTGCCGGTGGCCGCGGTCGAGCAGAACAGCCTGCCGCACAAGGCGCACGCCATCGCCATGCACGGCGCGCCAAAGTACGACGCCGGCTTCACCCACTTTCCCTACGTCAATCCCAACGCGCCCAAGGGCGGCGTGCTGCGGCTCAGCGCGGCAGGCTCGTTCGACAGCTTCAATCCCTACATTGCCAGGGGCGACCCGGCGGTCGGCGCCGGCAACGAGTCCTTGCTGGAACGCGGCGAGGACGAGGCCTTCACGCTCTATGGCCTGATTGCCGAATCGATCGAGTGGCCGGAAGACCGCTCCTGGGTGATCTTCACCCTGCGCCCCGAGGCGCGCTGGCACGACGGCGTGCCGATCACCGTCGACGACGTGATCTTCTCGCTGCAGACCATCAAGGAGAAGGCGAGCCCGGTCTATCGCTTCTATTTCCAGGACGTGCTGACAGCCGAGAAGGTCGGCGAGCGACGGGTCAAGTTTACCTTCGCCGGCACGGTCAACCGCGAGCTGCCGCTGATCGTTGGTGGCGACATGCCGATACTGCCCAAGCACTACTGGGAGACCCGCGACTTCAGCAGGACGACGCTCGAGCCGCCGCTGGCCAGCGGCCCCTATCGCATCGCCAGGTTCGAGGCGGGCCGCTTCGTCGAGCTGGAGCGGGTCGAGGACTACTGGGGCCGCGACCTGCCGGTGAAACGGGGCCGCCACAACTTCGACCGCATCCGCTACGACTACTTCCGCGACCAGACCGTGGTGCGAGAGGCCCTGAAGGCTGGCAACATCGACTATTTCTCCGAAAACTCGGCCAAGGAATGGGCAACCGCCTACGAGGTGCCGGCCGTCCGTCAGGGCTGGCTGATCAAGGAGCGATTCGAGGACCACAGCTCCGGGCAGATGCAGGGCTTCTGCATGAATACCCGCCGGCCGCTGTTCCAGAACCGCGACCTGCGCCAGGCCATGGCCTATGCCTACGACTTCAGCTGGACCAACGAGCGCATCTACTACGGTCAGTACGTTCACCCCGACAGCTATTTCTTCAGCACCGAGCTGGCGTCCGGCGACCTGCCGAGCGGCCTCGAGCTCGAAATCCTCGAACCCTATCGCGGCCGCGTGCCCGACGAAGTCTTCACGCAAGCCTACGAGCCCCCGACTACGGACGGCTCGGGCTGGCCGCGCAAGAATCTGGAGCGCGCCTTCGAGCTGCTCGCCGAGGCCGGCTGGGTGGTGCGCGACATGAAGCTGGTCAAGGAGGATACCGGCCAGCCCTTCAGGTTCGAGTTCCTGATCCAGCAGAAGGCGCTGGAGCGCGCCATCCTGCCCTACATGCGCAATCTGCGCCGGCTCGGCATGGACGTGCGCCTGCGCCTCGTCGACACCTCGCAGTACATCAACCGCCTGCGCGCCTTCGACTTCGACATGATCGTCTGCGGCTCGGCCCAGTCGCTGTCGCCGGGCAACGAGCAGCGCATCTGGTGGGGCTCGGCCGCCGCCGAGGATGCGGGCAGCCGCAACTACTGGGGCATTCGCGACCCGGTGGTCGACGAGCTGATCGAGATGGTCATCTCGGCACCAGATCGGGAGACCCTGGTCGCCACCACGCAAGCCCTCGACCGGGTGCTGCTGTGGGGCCACTACAGCGTGCCCAACCTGGCGGCACCCTTCGACCGCCTGGTCTTCTGGGACAAGTTCGGCCGCCCGGAGACGGTACCGGTGAACGGACCGTCGATCACGAACTGGTGGAACGACCCGGCCAAGGTCGAAGCGCTGCGGACGCGGCGCGCGGCCGTAGCCGAGGCCGGCGGCGACGGAGGCGCGTCCGGCGATCGGGGCGGCCTGGCCGATTCCCTGGGCTTCCTGGCGCTGGGCGTGGCCCTGGTCGCCGGCTTCTTCGCCGTGCGCCAGGTGCTGCGCCGGTCGCACGGCTGAGCGGGGACAGCGATGCTGGCCTATATCATCCGCCGCCTGATCCTGATCGTGCCGACCCTGCTCGGCATCATGATCATCAACTTCGTCGTGATCCAGGCGGCGCCCGGCGGGCCGGTCGAGCAGATGATCGCCCAGATCACCGGTGCCGGCGTCGATATCGTCGGCCGGGTGTCCGGCGAAAGCATCGACGTGGCCGGGCGGAGCGACGAAGGCGGCGGCTACCGCGGCCGCCAGGGGCTGCCCGAGGAGTTCGTCGCCGAGATCGAGACGATGTTCGGCTTCGACAAGCCGGCGCACGAGCGCTTCCTGCTGATGATGGGCAACTACCTGCGCTTCGACTTCGGCCAGTCCTTCTTCCGCGACCAGAACGTGGTCGAGCTGGTGATCCAGAAGATGCCGGTATCGATCTCGCTCGGCATCTGGACCACCCTGCTGGTCTACCTGATCTCGATCCCGCTCGGCATCGTCAAGGCGGTGCGCGACGGCTCGCGCTTCGACGTCTGGACCAGCGGCGTCGTGATCGTCGGCTACGCGGTGCCGAACTTCCTCTTCGCCATCTTCCTGCTGGTGCTGTTCGCCGGCGGCAGCTATCTCGACTGGTTCCCCTTGCGCGGCCTGGTATCGGAGAATTGGAGCGAGCTGTCCTGGCCGGCGAAGATCCTCGACTACCTCTGGCACATGGTGCTGCCCGTCACGGCCATGGTGATCAGCGGCTTTGCCGGACTGACCATGCTAACCAAGAACTCCTTCCTCGATCAGATCGGCCAGCAGTACGTGGTCACGGCGCGCTCCAAGGGCCTGACCGAGGGCCGCGTGCTCTATGGCCACGTGTTCCGCAACGCCATGCTGATCGTCATCGCCGGATTTCCCAGCGCTTTCATCAGCGTGCTCTTCACCGGCGCCCTGCTGATCGAGGTGATCTTCTCGCTCGACGGCCTCGGCCTGCTCGGCTTCGAGGCGGCGCTCAACCGCGACTATCCGGTGATGTTCGCCACGCTCTACTTCTTCTCGCTGCTAGGGCTGCTGATGAACCTGGTCGGTGACCTGACCTACACCCTCGTCGACCCGCGCATCGACTTCGAGAGCCGGGAGGTGTGAGGGTGGGACTCTCTCTGCCTCTCATCGCGTTACCGCTTTGCGGTGTGCCCCCCTCCCTAACCCTCCCCCTCGAGGGGGGAGGGGACTTGAGTGGCGCTCGGCATCATCCTCTCCCTCCCCCCTCGAGGGGGAGGGCCGGGGTGGGGGGCGAGCGAAAAGGGGTTCGCCCATGAGCCCGCGCGCGCCCGGCGACCGCTTCCTCGGCATCGCGATCTCGCCGATCACGCGGCGGCGGCTGCACAACTTCCGGGCCAACCGACGCGGCTTCTGGTCGCTCTGGATCTTCCTCGTTCTCTTCGTGCTGAGCCTCTTCGCCGAGCTGATCGCCAACGACCGGCCGATCCTGGTCTACTATGACGGCGGCTTCTACCTTCCGATCTTGAAGGCCTATCCGGAGACCGCCTTCGGCGGCATGTTCGAGACCGAGGCGGACTACCGCGACCCCTTCGTGGTCGAGTTGATCGACGAGAGGGGCTGGATGATCAATCCGCCGATCCACTACAACCACCGCACCGTGGCCTGGGACCTGCCGCAGCCGGCGCCCTCGCCGCCCGACGCCGAGCACTGGCTCGGCACCGACGACCAAGCCCGCGACGTCACGGCGCGGCTGATCTACGGCTTCCGCATCTCGGTCCTGTTCGGCCTCGTGCTGACCGCGTTCTCCTCGATCGTCGGCGTCGCCGCCGGCGCCATACAGGGCTACTTCGGCGGCTGGATCGACCTCCTGTTTCAGCGCTTCATCGAGATCTGGTCGGGCCTGCCGATCCTCTACCTGCTGATCATCATGGCCAGCGTGGTGGAGCCGAACTTCTGGTGGCTGCTCGGACTCATGCTGCTGTTCTCCTGGATGGGGCTGGTCGGCGTGGTGCGCGCCGAGTTCCTCAAGGTGCGCAACTTCGACTACGTGCGGGCGGCGCGCGCGCTGGGCGTCGGCAACCTGACCATCATGTTTCGCCACGTGCTGCCCAACGCAATGGTCGCGACCATCACCTTCCTGCCGTTCATCCTGTCGGGCTCGATCACCACGCTGACGGCGCTCGATTTCATCGGCTTCGGCCTGCCGCCGGGCTCGGCCTCGCTGGGCGAGCTGCTGGCCCAGGGCAAGGCCAACCTGCAGGCGCCCTGGCTCGGCCTCACTGGCTTCTTCGTCATCGCCATCATGCTGAGCCTGCTGGTCTTCATCGGCGAGGCGGTGCGCGACGCCTTCGACCCGCGCAAGCTGTTCGCCGGCCAGCCGCCGCCAGCCGAGCCCGGCGTCACCACCACGCCGCACGCGCAAGCACAGCCACAAGCGACGGGAGGCGGCCGATGAATCAAGGCCAAGCGGGCGGCGCGCCGCTGCTGCAGGTGCACAATCTGGGCGTTTCCTTCCGCATGTCGGGCGCAGCGGTGCCGGCGGTCAAGGGCGCCAGCTTCGACATCAGCAAGGGCGAGACCCTGGCCCTGGTCGGCGAGAGCGGCTCCGGCAAGTCGGTGACCGCGCTCTCCATCCTGCAGCTGCTGCCCTATCCGGCGGCGAGCCACCCGGCCGGCAGCTCGATCCTCTTCAAGGGCGAAGAGCTGATCGGCGCGCCCTTCCACAAGCTGCGCGACGTGCGCGGCGACGAGATCGCCATGATCTTCCAGGAGCCGATGACCTCGCTCAACCCGCTGCACACGGTCGAGAAGCAGATCAACGAAACTCTGATCCTGCACAAGGCGATGAACCAGAGCGCGGCGCGCGCGCGCACCCTGGAACTGCTCGACCTGGTCGGCATCCAGGAGCCGCTGAAGCGGCTCCACGCCTATCCGCACGAGCTGTCCGGCGGCCAGCGCCAGCGCGTGATGATCGCCATGGCGCTGGCCAACGAGCCCGACCTGCTGATCGCCGACGAGCCGACCACCGCCCTCGACGTCACCATCCAGGCGCAGATCCTGAAGCTGCTCAAGGAGCTGCAGCGCCGCTTCGGCATGGCCCTGCTGCTGATCACCCACGACCTCTCGATCGTGCGCAAGATGGCCGACCAGGTCTGCGTCATGACCCAGGGCGAGATCGTCGAGCAGGGCCCGGTCAAGCAGATCTTCGAGGCGCCGCGGCACCTCTATACCCGCAAGCTGCTGGAGGCCGAGCCCTCCGGCGAGCCGACCCCGGTCTTGCCCGACGCGCCGGTCGTGGTCGAAGGCGAGGACGTCAAGGTCCATTTCCCGATCAAGGCCGGCGTGCTGAAGCGCACCGTGGACTACGTGCGTGCGGTCGACGGCATCTCGGTCACGGTGCGCGCCGGCCACACGGTGGGCGTGGTGGGCGAGAGCGGCTCGGGCAAGACGACGCTCGGTCTGGCGCTGCTGCGACTGCTGTCCAGCAAGGGCGCAATCCGCTTCCAGGGCCAGTCGATCCAGGGCCTGAAATCGAAGGCATTGCGCCCGCTCCGCCGCGAGATGCAGGTGGTGTTCCAGGACCCCTACGGCTCGCTCAGCCCGCGCCTCTCGGTCGGCCAGATCGTCGAGGAGGGCCTGAAGGTGCACGGCCTGGGCGGCAACGCCGAGGAGCGCGAGCAGCTCATCATCGGCGCGCTGCAGGAGGTCGGCCTCGATCCAGAGAGCCGGCACCGCTATCCGCACGAGTTCTCCGGCGGCCAGCGCCAGCGCGTCGCCATCGCCCGCGCCATGGTGCTGAAGCCGCGCTTCGTCGTGCTCGACGAGCCGACCTCGGCGCTCGACATGTCGGTGCAGGCGCAGATCGTCGACCTGCTGCGCGACCTGCAGGATCGCCACAACCTGGCCTACCTCTTCATCAGCCATGATCTGAAGGTGGTCCGCGCGCTGGCCGACGAGGTCATCGTCATGCGCCAGGGCCAGGTGGTCGAGCAGGGCCAGGCCGACCAGATCTTCGACCAGCCCACCGCCCCCTACACCCAGGCCCTGATGAAGGCCGCCTTCGAGCTCGAGGCGGTCGAGGGCGACGTGGTCAGCATGTAGCAGGTGCCGCGGGGCCACAGGATTCACGCATCTCGCGCGGTAGCCTCGCGACGCCTCTACACACGCCACTGTCGTCCCGGGGCTTGTCCCCGGGACCCAATGACGTTGGCGCATCAACGGCTGCTAGGGCAATGGGTCCCG
>JBHJOF010000058.1:0-19738 GCA_050330055.1 Kiloniellales bacterium | reverse complement strand
ATCGGCGAGTCGCCCAACGTCGGCGGCGTGCCGGCCTTCAGCAACGCCATCGTCGACGCCTTCGCCCACCTGGGTGTGACCCACATGCCGATGCCGCACACCCAGGCCAGCGTCTGGCGGACCTTGAACGAGCTGGGGCTGAACAGGTAAGGGCGGCGGGCGCACCGCGGCGAACGGTCCGGTGGCTTCCGAGGTAAGCCGACGGGGAGATACGCAAATGGCACATTGGATCAGGTTTGAAAGCGAGGGGCGCATCGGCTTTGGCACTCTCGATGGCGACTCCATCGTGGTTCACAAAGGTGACATGTTCGCCGGCCCACAGGAGACCGGCGAGACCCTGTCGCTCCAAAGCGTCAAAGCCCTCACACCTTGCACGCCGAGCAAGATGATATGCCTTTGGAACAACTTCCATGCCCTGGCAGAGAGGCTGAAGGTGCCGGCGCCCGACGAGCCGCTCTACTTTCTGAAGTCGCCGAGCGCCTTTTTGGCCCATGGTGAGCAGATACGTCGCCCTGAGTCTTACAGTGGGAACATTGTCTAAGAGGGCGAGCTCGGCGTCGTCATCGGCAAGCCGTGCAGGAACGCCTCGGAGTCGGAGGCGGCCGACTACATTTTTGGCTACACCTGCGTCAACGACGTAACGGCAGCAGACATAATTCCTAAAAACGCCACCTTCGCCCAGTGGGCGAGAGCCAAGAGCTTCGACACCTTCGGTGTATTCGGTCCCGTCATCGCTACCGATCTCGATCCCTCGATGCTGTCGGTCCGGACCACGGTCAATGGAGTCGAGAAGCAGAACTACCCCGTGAGCGACATGTTCTTCTCGCCCACCAAACTGGTGAGCCTCCTCTCTCGAGACATGACCCTTCTGCCGGGGGACGTCATCGCCTGCGGCACATCGGTGGGCGTCAGTGCTATGCGAGAGGCCAGCAATGCCATCGATGTGTCGATCGAGGGCATTGGGACACTGAGCAACAGGTTCATTCAGGAGGTTCCGTTCCGGTATTTCTCGCGGGCGCTGGAGCCCATGCGAGTTTGTGTCGTCGGCGCGGGCGCCATCGGTGGGCTGCTGGCAGCCAAGCTGAGCTTGTCGGGCAATGCCGTGTCGGTGATCGATGTCGGAGCGCAGCTCGCCGCGATACGTGAGGCCGGACTCAAACTGATCTGGGAGGACGGTAAGGCGGAAGTCGCGCCGGTGAGGGCTGCCGGCTCGGCGCAGGAGGCTGGACCGCAGGACCTCATCGTTCTGGCCGTCAAGGCGCATTATCTCGAGCAGGCGGTTCGCGACATCGAGGCCATGCTCACCCCCGATACCATGGTCATGACGGTGCAGAACGGACTGCCCTGGTGGTATTTCCAGCGCTTGGCCGGGCCCTATGAGGGCCACAGGCTCGAGAGCCTCGATCCTACGGGAATCTTGACGCGCAAGATCGATGCTGAGCGCATTCTTGGCTGCGTGGTTTATCCGGCCGCAAGCGTGCCGGCGCCGGGTGTCATTCAGCACGTGGAGGGCGACCGTTTCCCCATCGGGGAGCTTGACGGCAGGGAGAGCGAGCGTGCCAAGCGGCTGCACGATCTGCTCGTGGGGGCAGGACTCAAATCGCGCATTCTGTCCGACATTCGTTCGGAGATCTGGCTCAAGGCCTGGGGCAACCTGTCCTTCAATCCGATCAGTGCGCTGACCCACGCAACCCTCGTCGACATCTGCCAATTCCCGGAGACCCGGCAGCTGGCGGCGGACATGATGAAAGAGGCGCAGACCGTGGCCGAGAAGCTCGGCGTCAAATTCCGACACACCATCGAAAAGCGCATTCAAGGTGCGGAATCGGTGGGCCAACACAAAACCTCGATGCTGCAGGACGTCGAGCTCGGACGCTCGCTCGAGACCGAGGCCCTGGTTGGCTCGATCCTTGAAATCGCGCGCCTTACGGACACGCCCGCGCCCTCGATCCAGGCGGTCTATGCCTGCGTGAAGCTGCTGAACAAGGTCATGATCACGCAAGGCGTCGGTGTCCGCGTCAGCGCCGCGGCGTGACGCGCAGGACAGGGATGGGCGGTGACCATCCGCGAGCTGCGCATACGATGGTGGAACGATGAGCGCACCGCAATTGACCAGCCGATCGCGGCTGGGACTGGCTGTCGGGGCGCTCCTTTTGGCCGGTATCTTCTCTCTGCTCTTCGGATGGATTTGCGACGCGACCTTTGGCCATGAAACCTGGACCCAGTTCGTGCTGGCGAACTTCGGGCTGGTCATAGGCCTCCCCATGGCCGCCGCTCTGGCCTTCGGCGTTGTGGTTGCGTTTCAGCAAACATCGGAAGGGCCCGTGTCCATCCGCCTTGGGCCCTTTGAGCTCAGCGGCCCGGCAGGTCCAATTCTGCTGTGGGTCGTCTGCTTTCTGGCCGCTGTCTTCGCGATCAGCCTTCTCGGACCATAGCTGGACTGCGCGGGCAGTCGAGCCCATGGCGGTCTCGGTCAGGACCGGACTCCCTTATACGCCGTCTCGAATCTAGCGACTCATGGCCCATCCTTCGAGACGCGTTCTTCGAACGCTCCTCAGGATGAGGAATGACGTTCTATGTCAACATCCTACAACCTCATGCTGAGGAGCCGCGAAGCGGCGTCTCGAAGCATGGGCAATCGGTCATCACTATCGGGACCTGGCATTACACCACCAGTCCCGTCGCCGCGGCGCCGATCGGCATGGGCTGCCAGTCGGGCGAGTCCTGGAAGGTGATGCTGCCCTCGCTGCCGCTCGCCTCGTTGGCGGCGGTGAAGATGGCGCTGATGTCCTGGCGCATGGCGACGGGTAGCGCCTGGCGGCTGCGCAGGATCAGGTCGAAGCGCTTGCGCCGCACCAGGCCGTCGAGCTGCAGGTCGCCCAGCCGGGTAAGCGATACCTCGAGCAGGAAGCGCGTCGCCTCGGCGTCCTTGCCGCGGCCTTTGGAGCCGTCGCGGCGCTGGCGCAGGAAGAGGCGCATCTGCTGCAGCTGCTGGCCGTCGTAGAGCGGGATCGGCAGTAGGCGCCAGCTTTCGCCGGCGGCATCGGTCAGGCGCGCGAGGCCGCCCAGGTCGCCGCGCAGGCGGGCCAGCAGGTCGCCCTGGCCGGCCCGCTCAAGGCGCCGCTGGGCATGCCCGCCCATCAGCTCGCCGAGCCAAGCGCCCGGGTCGCCGCCGGTCAGCGCGTTGATGAAGAACAGCATGGCCGAGGAGAGGCGGGGCCCCGGCTGCGGCAGCGGCGCGGTCGGGCCCTGCTGCGACAGCAGCGCCCGCGCCTCGGCGGCGTCGAGTCTCTCCAGCCCCTCCAGGGCGAGCTGTAATGCCGGCCAGCTATAGGCCAGGCTGTTCGCGTCGCTGCCGGCTGCCGGCAGCGCCAAAGGCGTCGCCCCCGGCACCCCAGGCGGTGTCAGGGCGGCGAGCTGCTGGGTCGGCAGGTCGAGCGCCAGCCGCGTGCCGGCCGGGAGCTGGGCGCCGATCTGCAGGGTCAGCAGCCCGGCCGCGGTCTGCACCTGGGGCTGGCCCGACGCCGTGCTGCCGGTGACCAGGCCTTCCAGCCGGACGCTGCCTGCTGCGGGCGGCGGCGGGCCTTGCTGCGGCAGGCCGCCGGGTGGGGCAGGGGCGCCGGGGCTAGTTTGGCCCGTTCCCGCTTGGGCGGCTCCGCTTGGACTGCTGCCCGCCTGTCCGGAGGGCTTGGCCCCCGGCGGCGGCAGGTCGGGCGGTGTCACCTGGATGATGTGAAGCTGTATCGCGGCGCCTGCCCGTAGCGGCGGCAGGCCGGGGACCGCGTCGGTCGCTGCGCCAGGCAGGAGCGCGGTCCCGGCAAGCAGGGCGGCGCCGGCCGGCTGCACCCCAGGGGACCAAGGGGCGGCCGTGCTGATGACCAGTGCGCGCACCGTCTGTCCGAGCGTGAGGACGTCGACCGTGCTCGCCGTGTGCGGGCTGGCGGCGGCCCGGAGCGCCATTGGGCCCGGCTGGCTGCCAGCGGTGGGATTGATGCCCGCGGGTACGGGGCCAGCCGCCACAGGCCCCGTACCCACGGGCCCCGTTGCCCGGGCCGCGCCGCCGGTGCCCGCCTGTGGGCCCTCGGCCGGGGTGACCAGCACCTGCACCTGGGGCAGCACGCTCGTGACCCGCAGGCTGACGCGGTTGCCGCTGGCAAGCTGCACGTCGGTGGTGAGCGGCAGGGTGCCGAACTCAGTGCGCACCAGGTAGTGGCCGGCGGCGTCGCGGCCCAGCACGGCGCCCTGCAGCAGCGTGCCCGGCGGCAGCTTGGCGAGCCCGGCCGGCGGATCGGCGATGGTGCCGGGCAGGCCGGCGGAGGGCCTGACGACCTGGTCGGTCACCTGGCGCGGTGCCGGACTGGCGGCCGGTGCAGCTGCGGCCGGCTGCGCGGTAGCGGCGGCGACCGCGGGTCCGCTGCCGCGCAGGTGCGGCGCGTGGCCGTCGACCTGCAGCACGGCGATCTGAATCTGCGCGCCGGCGGTGCGGATCTGCAGGGTGACCTGGCTGCCGGTCGGCAGCTGCGCCTTGGTCGTGACCGCCAGCGTGCCGAGCTCGGTCTTTACCAGGGTCTGGCCCTGCTCGTTGCGGCCGACCACCTCGCCCTGCAGCAGATGACCGCTGGCCAGCTGCGTGACGGCCGGCGGCGGATCGGCGATCACCCCGGGCACCCCGTTCGCGGCCGCCGCGGCAGGGCTGGCGCCGAACAGGGGTCCCTGGAGGGTGACCTGGCTCATCGCATCAGGCCGCCGTTCGGCCGCCGTTCGGTCGCAGGCTCTGCGCCAGGACCTCGATCGCCTTGGCCGCCGGCGAGCCGGGATGGCGCTGCAGGATCGGCGTCTGGTGGCGGATCGCGTCCTTGACCTTGGCGTCGCGTGGGATGATGCCGGCAAGCGGCGGGTTGGCCTTCAGGAAGGTGGCGCAGGCCTTGCTGAGCGTGCCGTAGGTGCGCTCGCCTTCGCTGCGCGAGCCGGCCATGTTGACCACGACCCGCAGGTCTGCGCCCGATGGACCGAGGGGGTGCTGCCGCCCCGGCGCCGCCAGGGTCAGCTTGATGAAGGCATAGGCGTCGGTCAGCGAGGTCGGCTCGTCCGTGGTGATGACCAGGCAGGTCGCGGCGAGCCCGGCCAGGTGGCGCACCGTGCGCTCGATGCCGGCGCCCAGGTCGATGACCACGTCGTCGTAGCGCTCGGTGAGCTTGACCAGGTCGTCGCTCAGGCCGGCCAGCTTGTTGGCCGGCAGGTTGGCCAGGCTGCCGGAGCCCGAGCGCCCGGCGATCACATCGAAATTGGCGCTCTCGACCGGCGTGATGGCGTCGGCCAGGCTGCACTGGCCGGCCAGCACGGCGCCCAGGTCGCGCTCCGGCGTCAGGCCGAGCTGGATGTCGACGTTGGCCAGCCCCAGGTCGCCGTCGAACAGCAGGCTGCGGCGTCCCTGGTTGGCGAGCGCATGGGTCAACGCGGCCGAGAGCCAGGTCTTGCCGACTCCGCCCTTGCCCGAGGCGACGGCGATCAGCTTGGCGCAGGGCAGCGCCGCCGAGATGCCGGTGTGAAGAGCAGTGATCTGGCTCATCCCTTTGTTCCCGAGGCCTTGGTTCCCGCGGGCCTGTTTCCCGAGTTTGCGATCGGCGTCGCTTCGGCGGGGGCGGGGCGCATCTGGCGCGCCAGCGAAACCGGGTTGATGGTGATCAGGCCGTTGCCGATGCTGGGTGCGGTGCCGCCGGCAACCAGGGCGAGCCCAGCGGCATGCGCAGCGCTCAGGACGCCGCCCAGGCGGCGCGTAGCGTCGAGCTTGGTGGCAATCAGATTGCGAGCGCCGCTTGCCTGGAAGGCCAGCGCGATCTCGGCCGTTTCCATGGTGTCGCCGCCGGCCGGAAGCACCAGCGTGATTGGTGCACTCGCAGCCTCCGCCAGCTCGGCAAGCTGCGCCTGCTCGTTGGCGTCGAAGGGATTGGTGCCGACCGTGTCGATCACCACGAAGCCGCCCGGCGCTACGTCCTTCAGCCTGTGCTGCAGATCCCTGGCGTCGCTCGCCTGGTCGAGCTGGGCGCCGAGCGCGGTCGCGTAGGCGCCGACCTGCGCCGCCGCGCCGGCCTTCACGTCGTCCATCGAGATGATGGTGGCTTCGAGCTCGAGCAGCCGCGCCCAGGCGCAGAGCTTGGCCGCCGTCGCGGTCTTCCCGGCGCCGGGCGGCCCGGCCAGCAGCAGCGGCCGCTCGGCGTGCCGCTTGTTGAGCGGGGCGAAGGCGATCTCGGCGTCGAGCGCGGCGGCCAGCGCCATGGTCGCGTCGTCGGTCGTGATGCTGCTGGCGGCGGCGATCAGGCGGTCGGCCAGGCCCGGCGGGACGCGGTGATAGTCCAGGGTCTCGCTCAGGTCGTCGATGGCGCGCAGGCTGTCGGAAAAGTCCGCCATGGCGCCGCCGGCATCCGGCTGCCCATCGAGCGCCGCGGTGACCTTGACCAGGCCGCAGGGGTCCGTGTGGCTCGAGAGGATGACGGCGTCCGGACCGAGCTGGTCGCGGACCTTGCGCATCGCCTCGGGCACGGACTTGGCGGTGAAGCTCTTAAGACGCATCGGCTGCTCTACTGCTCGTGCTGCTGCTCATCAGATCTGGCCGAGCGTCTTGATGCGGGCCTTGGCGTGGATCTCGTTCTGCGACAGCACGGCGGTCGACGGCCGGAAGCGCTCGATGATAGAGCGCACGTAGGGCCGGATGCCCGGGCTGGTCAGCAGGGCCGGCGCCTCGCCCATCATGGCGTAGCGCTCGAAGGTCTGGCCGACCGCGGCGATGAACTCCTGAATCTTGGAGGGTGCCATGGCGAGCTGGCGTTCCTCACCGTCGCCGATCAGCGACTCGGCGAAGTCCTCCTCCCAGGCGTGCGACAGGGTGATCAGCGGGATGTAGCCCTGGTCGCCAGTGTAGGCATTGGAGATCTGGCGCGCCAGGCGGGCGCGGACGTGCTCGGTGATCACGGTTACGTTGCGGGTGTAGCCGCAGGCCTCGGAGACGCCCTCCAGGATGGTCGGCAGGTCGCGGATCGAGATGCGCTCCGACAGCAGGTTCTGCAGCACGCGCTGCACGCCGCCCAGGCCGATCTGGCCGGGGACCAGGTCGCCGACCAGCTTCTGCTGGTCCTGGTCCAGCTCGTCGAGCAGCTTCTGCGTCTCGGCATAGGACAGCAGCTCGGCCATGTTGTCCTTGATGATCTCGGTAATGTGGGTGGTGATCACGGTCGGCGGGTCGACCACCGTGTAGCCGCGGAACAGCGCCTCCTCGCGTGCGCTCTCATCGACCCACATGGCCGGCAGGCCGAAGGTCGGCTCCACCGTCTCTTCGCCGGGCAGGGTGATTCGCTCGCCGCGCGGGTCCATGACCAGCAGCATGTTGGGCCGCAGGTCGCCGCGCCCGGCCTCGATTTCCTTGACCCGCACCACGTAGCTGTTGGGCGGAAGCTGCAGGTTGTCCTGGATGCGCACTGAGGGCAGCACGAAGCCGGCGTCCTGCGCGAGCTGACGGCGCAGCGCCTTGATCTGGTCGGTGATCCGCTGGCCGCTCTGGTTATTGATCAAGGCGAGCAGGCCGTATCCCAGCTCCAGGCGCACGTAGTCGATCTGCAGGCTGTTGGCGATCGGCTCTTCGGCCAGCGGCGCCGGCGCTTGGGCCGCGGACTCGGTCTCGATCTCCTCGCGAATCTTGTCTTCCTGGCGCTGGTTGCTGTACCAGGCGAGGCCGCCGGCGACGCCGGCCAGTGCCACGAAGGGCACGAAGGGGATGCCCGGCATCAGCGCCAGCACCAGCATCAGGCCGCTCGACAGGCCGAGCGCGCGGGGATAGCCGCCGAGCTGTGAGAAGACCGCCTTGTCGGCCGAGCCGATCGCCGCCGACTTCGAGACCAGGAGACCGGCTGCGGTCGAGACGATGATCGCCGGAATCTGGGTCACCAGGCCGTCGCCGACGGTCAGCACGGTGTAGCTCTCGGCCGCCTGGGACAGCGACAGGTCCATCTGGGCGATGCCGATGATCATGCCGCCGATTACATTGATGAAGGTGATCAGCAGGCCGGCGATGGCGTCACCGCGCACGAACTTGGCGGCGCCGTCCATGGCGCCGTAGAAGTTGCTCTCATCCTCCAGCCACTTGCGCCGCTCGCGTGCCTCGGCCTCGTTGATCAGGCCGGCCGAGAGGTCGGCATCGATCGCCATCTGCTTGCCCGGCATGGCGTCCAGGCTGAAGCGGGCCGAGACCTCGGCGATGCGGCCGGAGCCCTTGGTGATGACGATGAAGTTCACGATCACCAGGATGCCGAAGACGATGATGCCGATGACGAAGTTGCCGCCCATCACGAAGTTGCCGAAGGCCTGGATGACCTGGCCGGCGGCCGCCGAGCCCTCGTGGCCGTTGGCCAGGATCAGTCGGGTCGAGGCCAGATTCAGCGACAGCCGCAGCATGGTGGCGATCAGCAGCACCGTCGGAAACGAGCTGAAGTCGAGTGCCCGGTTGATGAACAGCACCGTCATGAGGATCAGGACGGAGAGCGTCATCGACATGGCCAGCGAGATGTCGAGCATCCAGCTCGGCATCGGCAGGATGAGCACCGCCAGGATGCAGACGATGCCGAGCGCCAGGGCGATGTCGCCGCGCTTCAGTGCGGCGACCACGCGGCTCAAGGTGGCACCGCCCGCTCCGGCCTCACCGGCGGGGGCGACGGCAGTCTGCTCGCTGCTTACGTCTGACATGGCCTAGGGCACCGCTTGCCGGGCTCAGCGACAGGGACTCGCCGGCGCGGTCAGGCCGAGGCCCGATCCGCGTCGCGCGGGCCGGGAATCGGGACGCCTTCCTCGCTGTAGAGCTTCAGCTTGTTGCGCAGGGTACGGATCGAGATGCCCAGGATGTTGGCGGCATGGGTCCGGTTGCCCAGGCAATGCTCCAGGGTATCGATGATCAGGTCGCGCTCGACGTCGGCCACGGTGCGGCCGACCAGGCCGCGCACGCTCTCCGCTGCAGCCGTCGCCGGCCCGGCCTCACCGGCCCCTGCGCCGTCGGCGGCGCCAAGGGAGGAAGAGGCCGGGAACAGCCGCTCGCCGGTCAGCATGATGGCGGCGGGCGTGATCTCGTGGTTCTGGGCCAGCAGGATGGCGCGGTGCATGGCGTTCTCGAGCTCGCGCACGTTGCCGCGCCAGTGGTGCTTGTGCAGCACCTGCAGCGCTTCCGGCGTGATGCGCGGCGTCGGCACGCCGTTCGCCTCGGCGTACTTGCGCGTGAAGTGCTCGGCCAGCACCTCGATGTCGGTCGGCCGCTCGCGCAGGGGTGGCAGGGCGATGTTGACGACGTTGAGGCGGAAGTAGAGGTCGTCGCGGAAGTTGCCCTTGCGGACCTCCTCCTCAAGGTCGCGGTTCGAGGTGGCGAGCAAGCGGATGTTGATGCGGATCGGCTGGGTGCCGCCGACCCGGTCGATCTCGCGCTCCTGGATGGCGCGCAGCAGCTTGGCCTGCAGCCGCGGGTCCATCTCGGAGATCTCGTCGAGCAGCAGGGTGCCGCCGTTGGCCTCTTCGAACTTGCCGATGCGGCGCGCCACGGCGCCGGTGAAGGCGCCCTTCTCGTGGCCGAACAGCTCGGATTCCAGCAGGTTGTCGGGGATCGCGGCGCAGTTCACCGAGACGAAGGCCTCGTTGGCCCGCTTCGAGCGGCTATGGATGTAGCGCGCCATGACCTCCTTGCCGGTGCCCGACTCGCCGGTGATCAGCACGCTGGCATCCGACGGCGCCACTTGCTCGGCCAGGCGCAGCGCCGGCTGCATGCTGGGATCGTGGCTGATGAAGGCCGTGGTCTCCTCGGCCACGGCGGCCAGCACGGCGGCGATCAGAGCGGCGTCCGGCGGCAGCGGCACATACTCCTTGGCGCCGGCGCGGATCGCCTTGACCGCCAGACTGCTGTCGGCACCGATGCCGCAGGCGACGACGGGGATCGAGATGCGTTCGCCTTCCAGGCTGCGGATCAGCTGTCCGATGTCTTGCGTCACGTCGACCATGAGCAGGTCGGCGCCCTGGCCGGAGCGCAGCGCGGTCAGCGCGGCGCCGATGTCGTCGACGTGCGCGACCTTGGCGCCACGCTGCAGCGCGATCTTGCCCGCAGTGACGATATGGCCGTCGAGAGAACCGACAATGAGAAGCCGCATGAATAACTCCCGCTTCGTGCGATCAGTCGAAGAAGTTCACCCGCTTGGCGGGCGGCAGTATGGTGTTCAGCATCAGCTCGAGCCGCCGCGGGTTCTCCTGGCGGCTGATCGAGGTGGCACCCAGGACGTAGATCTGGTTGATCATGGCCTCGAGGTTCGAGTTGCGCTCCAGCTTGTTGGCGATCGGCAGGAAGACCATGTTGGCCAACACCGCGCCGTAGAAGGTGGTGAGCAGAGCGATGGCCATGGCCGGGCCAATGGTGCTGGGGTCTTCCAGGTTGCCCAGCATCTGCACCAGGCCGACCAGCGTGCCGATCAGGCCCATGGCCGGAGCGACCTCGCCGGCGCGGCGCAGTACGCCTGCCGATCGCTGATGGCGCTCCATGGTGGCCATCAGTTCCTGGTTCATGACCCGGTCGACCTCGTCGGTCGGCGTGCCGTCCACCACCATGATCAGCGCCTGCTGCAGAAAGCGGTTGTTGCGCAGGCCGGAGAGGTGGCTTTGCAGGGTGAAGATGCCCTGGCGCCGCGCCGCGTCCGCCAGCGCCAGGACGCGCAGGGCGGCCAAGTCAGGCTGCTCGGCGTGATAGACGACGGCGCGCAGCATTACGCTTTGCGCCCGCCAGATCTCCCCCAACGAATAGGAGATGGTGGTGACCAGAAAGGTGCCGCCGACAACGATCAGCATGGCTGGCACGTCGACGAAGGAACTGGGCGAGCCGCTCACGGCCATGGCGGTACCGATCACCGCGAAGGCGCCGATCACGCCAAGGATGGTGGCGATGTCGATGCTCGGCCCGGCCTTCGCGCGCGCAATGCCGGCGGCGCGGCTACCCGTTGCTTGTGTTGTGCTGACTTGCGCCATGCTGATCGGCTCCCCGGTAGCCCCTGGGCACTCTTTACGAGTGCTCCGTCTTGATGATTTCCGTCATGGTGACGCCGAGCCGGTCCTCCACGACGACGACCTCGCCGCGTGCCACCAAGCGGTTGTTGACGTAAATATCGATCGCATCGCCGACCTTGCGATCGAGCTCGACCACGGCGCCGCGGCCCAGCTTCAGCAACTGGCTGACCTGCATGTTCGCCTTGCCGAGCACGGCCGAGACCTGGACCGGAATCTCGTAGACCGCGCCCAGCTCTCTGGCGTTGGTCGGTACCCTTTCGGACTCCTCGGGTGCCGCTGCGTCCGGCTGGTCATCGGCATCCGCCGTGTTCTGATCCAGATCGGTCAAGTCCAAGCTTTCTTTCTCGTCCATAGCGGAACTCCTGAATGGGCGCCGTTCGTCACGCCGGTTGTGTGAGACCGGAACTGCTGCCGGCCGTGGCCTCGGCTGTCACGGTCCTTGCTGGCGCGGGCGCGGTCGGCGCCTGCGGCTCCCCGTGGTGCTGCTCACTGATGCCGTTCGACTGGACGCTTCCGAGCGCCCGCTCCAGCACGCCGTCGATCGCCTGCCAGATCTCACCGCTGTCGCGCTCGGCCCCACCGTCGGCCCACTCGACGCGCACCGCGTCGGCTGCCAGGGTCTCGTCCGCCAGCAGCACGATCTTGCCTTCGAAGCCGGCCCGTTGAAGCAGGGAGTCAAGATGCTCCCGCAACTGGTCGAGCAGGGCATCGGCGACGCGCACAACGATGCGCGGCTCGGAGCGCAGGCGCTTCAGGCAGTCTTCGATCACCTGCTCGATCTCGCTCATGGCCTCCCGTGCCGCGAGCCGCGGGAAAAGCTTGCGTACGATGGTCACGCCGGCGGCGAAGGCGCTGCGCTCGTGAGCCGCCAGGGCTTCTCCCTGTTGCGCCAGGAGCGAGCTGAGAGCGGTGTCGATCGCGGCGAGCGTCTGGGCGATGGCCCGCTCGGCGGTCGCCCGTGCTTCCCCTTGGCCCTGTTCGCGTCCGGCTGCGAAGCCTTCGGCGCGGGCCGCTTCGAGCTCCGCCCTGGTGAAGCTCGGCTCGGGTGCGGGCTGCGGCTTGCCTGGCGCGGGCTCGGGCTTGGCCCCTACCTGCGGCTGCGGATCGAAGCTGTTGTCGAACAGAAACTTGCGCGAGGTCGTCATGATGTAATCCGCACGGTCCTAGTACACCAGCTCGTCTTCGCCCTTGCTGTCGGCGATGACGATCTCACCGTTGGCCGCCAGCTCCTTGGCGAGCTGCACCATGTACATCTGCGCCTCGTCGACATCGCGCAGGCGCACCGGGCCCATGGCCTGCATGTCTTCCTTCATGATCTTGGCGGCGCGCTCCGACATGTTGGAGAAGAAGAGCTCGCGTACCGGCTCCGAGCCGCCCTTGAGGGCGAGCGCGACCTTGTCCTTCTCGGCCTGGCGGAGCACCGTCTGAATGGCGCCGGGGTCGAGCTTGCTCAGGTCCTCGAAGGTAAACATCAGGGCCTTGATCTTCTCGGCCGAATCGCGATTGCGCTCCTCCAGCGCGGTGAGGAAGCGGTTCTCGGTATTGCTGTCGAGGAAGTTGAAGATGTCCGCCATCAGCTCGTGCGAATCACGGCGGCTGGTGCGCGACAGATTCGACATGAACTCGTTGCGCAGCGTCCGCTCGACGTCGTCGAGCACTTCCTTCTTGACCGATTCCATGCGCAGCATGCGCATGATGACCTCGAGCGCGAAGGGCTCGGGCAAGATCGAAAGCACGCGCGAGGCGTGTTCCGGCTTGACCTTCGAGAGCACCACCGCGACGGTTTGCGGATACTCGTTCTTCAGGTAGTTGGCGAGGACCGTTTCGTTGACGTTGGCCAGCTTCTCCCACATGGTACGTCCGGCCGGTCCCCGGATCTCCTCCATGATGGTATCGACCTTGTCCTTGTCCATCACCTTGAGGAGCAGGCGTTCGGTATTGCTGTAGTTGCCGACGATAGAGCCGGTGCTCGAGATCTGGTCGGCGAAATCCACGAAGAGACGCTCGACAAGCTGGGCGCTGACGTTGCCCAGGTTCGCCATGACCTGCGACAGCTCGCGAATCTCCTCCTCGTCCATCAGCTCGAAAAGCTGCGAGGCTTGATCGTCTCCCACTGACATGAGCAGGAGTGCGGCCTTCTCGGGACCGGTCAGCGAACGGAAGTCTTCGCGCAAGCGCATGGTAAGAGGGGGCCCTTCCTAGGTTTCCTGATGCAGCCAGCCGCGCAGGATTGAGACCGTCTCCTGCGGGTGCTTTTCGACGATCTCGCCGATCTTGCGAATCGTCGAGGCGCGCACGCGGCCTTCGACCTGGTTGAGGTCGATCATCTGTTCGAGTTCCTTGCCGCCGTCGTCGAATTCGGCCGGCAGGCCGGCAAGGGCGGTGCCGGCACCAGCCGTCTGAGGCCCGGTCAGCGCCCGGCGCTGCGCGGTGCCGTCGGTCAGCAGATCGGCAGGCTGATCGCCCGGCCCGCCGCCCGCCTGGGTTTCGAGCATGCGGCGGATCAGCGGCCGCACGACCAGGAGAACGACCAGAATGCCGATGATGCCCAGAACGGCGATCTCCAGCATGCGCATGAGATCGGTGCGGGACAGGCCGAGGAAGGTCGAGCCGGCCTGAGCATCGAGCTCGGCGGCGATGTCGACGAAACGCATGTTGACCACTTCGATGGTGTCGCCGCGCGATTCGTCATAGCCGACGGCCGAGCGTGCCAGGGTGGCAAGCTGCTCCAGCTCTTCGTTGGAGCGGGGCTCGTAGACGGTTTCGCCGTTCTCGTTGAGGGAGGTTCGGCCGTTGACCAGCACCGCGACCGACAGGCGGCGCACCTGTCCGCCCTCGCGCACGTGCGTCTTCACGGTGCGGGAGATCTCGTAGTTGACGGTCTCCTCGGTACGGGCCGCGTGGCTCTGACTGCCGCCGCCGCCGGCGTTCAGGCCAGCGTCGGGCAGGTTGTTGCCGACTGTTACCGCGTCGTCGCCGGTGTCGTCCTGGCTGTTCGAGGTCTCTTCGACCACCTGGGTGGAACGAACCACCTGACCCTCGGGATCGTAGACCTCGGAGTTCTCGGTGACGCGGTCGAAGTCCATCTGTGCGGTGACCTCAGCGCGTACGTTGCCGGGGCCGACGGAGCGCTCCAGCAGTTCCTCGACGGTTCGAGCCAGGCGGCTTTCGTACGCGACCCGCATCTCTTCGGCGTTGCTGGCCGCAACCTTCGGGTCATCCTCATCGCCGGCACCGCGGGCCAGCAGAGTGCCCTTGTCGTCGACGATCGAGATCATCTTGGGCTTCAGGCCCGGGACCGCGGCGGCAACGATGTGCTGGATCGCCAGCACCTGCTGCCGGTCGAGCCGGCGGCTGCCGTACATCGCAACCACGATCGAGGCGCTGGGCTCGGTGCGTTCGCGGCTGAAGACTTCGCGACGTGGCAGCACCAGATGCACGCGCGCCTGCTTGACGCTGCCGATAGAGCGGATGGTCCTTGCCAGCTCGCCCTCCAGTGCGCGCAAGTGATTGATGTTCTGGACAAAATTTGTGGTGCCGAGGCCCTCGGAGCGATCGAATATCTCGTAGCCGATCGAGCCGCCGCTCGGCAGCCCATCCTCGGCCATCGCGACACGCAGCCGCGCCACCTGGTCGGCCGGTACGTAGATCTCGCTTCCCGTGGGGCCAAGCGTGTAGTGCACCGCCTGCTGCTCGAGCCGAGAGACAATCTGGCCGCTGTCCTGCGAGTCGAGGTCGCCATACAGCAGCGCCATGTCCGGGCTGGTCAGCCGGCTGGTCAGGTAGATGAAAAATGCGATCACCGCGGCGGCGACCGCTGCCATGCTGGCGAGCCGGGCCGGCCCGAGATTACGCAAGGTTTCTATGAAGGCGCTCACGCTTGACCGTCCTGGAAGTCGCGTTCCAAGGGAGACGTTTACCGGAGCGATCTGACCTGCATGGCCGAGCCGCCCCGCGCGATCAAGCTACGGCGCCTGGGTAAAGGCGCAGTTAACAGCGGGCAAGAATTGCCTAGTGGCTTCCGGGACTTGCCGGAATGCCGGGTGAGATCAGGCTGGCTTGGTGGACGCTGGCAGGGGGTCCGCGGTGGCGCCGGACGGCGGCGTCAACTCGATGTTGGTCCCTTGGCCGGGGTCCCGCTGAGCGGCGCGTTCTCGTCCAGCCCCGACCGCCGGTACTGCTGCAGGCGGGTGGTCCGCAGGCCTCGCATGCCGTGCCGGTCGATCAAGCGTTGCCAGGAGAGGAACTCCTCCACCGACAGCTTGTAGCGATCGCAGGCCTCTTCCAGCGAAATCAAGCCGCTGCGGACAGCGGTCACGACCTCCGCCTTGCGCCGGATGACCCAACGCTTGGTATCGGGCGGAGGGAGATCGTCAACGGTCAGCGGCTCACCTGCCGGGCCGATTGCGCTCGCTAGCCTACCTGGGCTGTCTGACACCATTAACCAGTCTCCGCGACAACACTATCATTGCCGTTGTTGAGCCTACCTCCGGCGCATTTAAAAAACGCTAAATCAAAGAGTTAAGATAAACTTTGCAGGCTCACGGCGGGGCCCGGGGCAGGGCCCAGGGTGGGGCCGGGGGCAGGCCCGGCGGGAGGCCGAGGACGGGGCCCGAAAAGGGCTGCCGGGCCGGGGACTTGCGGCCCCCGGCCCGGCTCTAGATGCCCGCCGTCAGGTTAGCCTTAACGCCGAATTCGCAGCAGCTCCTCGAGCATCTCGTCGGCGGTGGTGATGATCTTGGCGCTGGCGGAGTAGGCCCGCTGGGTGACGATCATCTTGGTAAACTCCTCGGCGATATCGACGGTCGAGGACTCCAGGGCGCCCGAGGCGATGGCGCCGGCGCCGGCCGTGGTCGGCAGCAGCAGCTGGGCCTGGCCGGAGAAGTCGGTCTCCTGGAAGGCGTTGCCGGAGCGGGCCTCGAGGCCGTTCATGTTCGCGAAGCTGGCGATTGCAAGCTGGTAGATGGCCTGGCGCGCGCCGTTGTCGAAGACCGCGGTGACGATGCCGTCCTCGGAGATCTCCAGGGTGGTGAAATTGCCGAAGCGCTTGCCGTCCTGGTCGGTCTGCGAGACGAAGAAGTCGCCGGCGAACTGCTTCAGGCCGTCGAGCTGGCCGAAGGTGCCGAGGTTTAGGGTGATCTGGTTGCGATCGGCCGTGATGTCGGTCGCCGCGTTATTGTCGAAGTCGATGAAGAATTCGATCTCGTCGTTGGCGTTGACCGAGGCATAGGGCGCATTGCGCGCCGTGATCGAATCCAGCCGGCCATTGGCGGCAAAGCCGATATCGGCGAGCCGGAAGCCGACCGAGTTGTTGGACAGGACCACGCCCTCCAGCGCAGCGGTCAGATTGGCGTCCAGGGTCGCCAGATGGGCATCGTTCGACAGGTCGTAGGACGCGCCGCCCGCAGGGATGTCGAGGAGCAGGGTCTGGCCGCCGGACGCGGTCAGCGTGAGCGTGTCGCCCGGATTGAGGTCGGTGGTGCCGTCGACGATGGCGCCGCTGGCGAACTGAGTGCCGGTGCCGCCGGTGTCGAAGGCGGTGTCGAGCGCCGTCTCGAAGGTGGCGAGATCGCCGGGGTCGTCGAGGTCGAGGCCGATGAGCGCCGAGCCGGCTGGCACGGTCAGCACCAGAGTGTCCGTGCCGTCGGTGAAGGTCAGCGTGTCATTGAGCGCGATATCTGCGCCGCCGCCGCCGTCCGTCGCGACCGTTGCGGTGTAGATCGTACCGCCGATGTCGATATCGACTTGCACCGGGCTGCCTGGCGTGACCGTGATGCCGCCGGCACCAATCACCGTGCCGCTCAGACCCGTGGTCGACGAGGTATACGCGACTTCGGTCTCGACCGGCAGGTTGTTGGTCAGCGGGAAGTTGGCCTCGAAGGTCTCCGAGCCGATGACGATCGAGATCCGGGTGTTGGTCGACGTCGACTTGGCGACCAGTATGTCGCCCGCCCCGGTCTGCACCGCGCCAAAGTAGTTGCCGGTGGCGCTGTTGAAGGTGAAGTTGGTCTCGACGGCGAGGGCGGACTGCGCCAGCGTCGCCGTCGTCGTGTCGTTGTCGGCGAAGCGGGCGTTGGGTCCCGAGGGAACGCCGGTCAGCGCCCAGGTGTCGGTCGCCGTCTTGACGAAGAAGTAGTCCATGTTCTGCTGCGCGCCCTGGGAGTCGTAGAGCGGCACGGTGATCTGGTAAACGCTGCCCACGGGGTCGTCGGCCGGCAGGTTGGCCGCTATCTCCATCAAGGTAGTCGGCTGTGCCGTCGAGCTGAGGCCCTGGATGTTGACGGTCTCCAGATTCTGGAAGGCGAGCGTCGGCAGATTGCCGGCCGCGTCAAATCGCAGGCCCTGAAGGAAGAGATTGCCCGTCGAGGTCATCAGATTGCCGGCGTTGTCGGTGATGAACGACCCGTCCCGGGTGAAGAGGAACTCGTTGCCGGTGCCGGCCGCCTGCTCGCGGACCACGAACATGCCGTTGCCGGCGATCGCCAGGTCGGTCTTCGACGAGCTCGACAGCAGGAGACCCTGCTGGCTGATCTCCTGGAAGCGGTTCGAGCGGACGCCACCGGGCGTATGGAAGGTGCGCGTCGGCTCGGTCGTCACCAAGGTTGAGAATCGGGCCTCGACGCCCTTGTAGCCGACCGTGCTCACGTTGGCGATGTTGTCGGCGATCATGCCCATGGCCTGCGACTGTGCGCCGAGGCCCGAGACACCTGCGTTCATTGCACCGAAGATACTCATACCTTGCTCTCCTTCAGCATACGATCTCGCGATCGAATCTAACGTTCTGTGGGACCATCCTGTCCCGGTGTTTCATGCGGCTGGAAGACCGGCGTCAGGCGTCCTGGTTCGACGAAGCCGGCAGCTCATGGACCGAGACTACATCCTCCAGGTTGACGCTGAGCGAGTCCATCACCAGCGTGACCTTGCCGTTCTCGAGCTCGACGCCGGTTACCCTGCCAAACGAAGTCATGCTGCTTTTCATGGTTTGGTTGTCTGCATCGAGGGCGGTCACCAGGGCGCGGTAGCTGCCGTCCGGAAGCTTGTTGCCGCTGTCGTCGGTGCCGTCCCATTCGAGAACGTGCTTGCCCGCCTGGGTGCTGCCTTCAAAGAAGGCGACCACGTTGTTGTTGCTGTTCAGGATGGCGATCGTCGTCCTGGCTGAGGATCTCGGCAGCTCATAGCCGATGCGGCCGCGCCCGTCCTGCAACAGCATGACCTCGCCCGGCGCCTCGATCTGCTTGCCCATGTACGACACGCCGGCGCTAAGCTGCGAGCCGCCCTGCAGCGAGATCAGCTGATCGAGCTTCTTGTTCGTGTTGATGCCCTGCTCGACCTGCGCGAAGTTGGTGAGCTGATTGGTGAACTCCGTCGTGTCGAGCGGCGACAGCGGGTCCTGGTTCTGCAACTGCGTGGTCAACAGTCTCAGGAAGGTGTCGAAGTTTTCTGCGATCGTGATGCCGCTGCCGCTTGCACTGGACGGCTTGTCTACGATCGGGATGCCATTCACTTGCATCGTACGGCTCCTTTCCTGGACCCTAGACCATTATATCGATCAGGCCGTCGACACGCCGCGCCGGTGTGTCGGAGGCGACCGAGGATTCGTCGGTTTCGGTGGCAGCCTCCGCCGTGGAACCGCTGCCGCTGCCATTCGAGGCCTGGTTGCCGGCAAAGCCGTCGCCCTCGCGCCCACCATTCTGCAGGCCGAAGTTGAAGCTTAGCTTCGCGGTATTGGTCCCGGCGTCGCGCAGCGCCCGTTCGAGGCTGTGAACGTCCTTCTGCAGCAGGTCGAGAGTCTCCGGCCGCTCGGCCGCGATCATGGCGCGGACCTGCCCGTCGCGATGGAACTCCAGCCGCACGTCGACGCGGCCCAGTTCGGCGGGCTCGAGGCGGATGCTGAAGCGCTGCAGATGGCTGGTGAGCGCGCTGTGAACCTGCAGGGCGATCTGGGCGCCTGGCGCGGTCGGCACTGGCCGCGCGGTAGCCGCGCTGAGCGGCGCGTCAGCCGCGTTGGCGGCCTGCTGCTGCGCCGGCATGCCCTTGGCCACGCCGTCGTCGGCGACTGGTGCCTGTGTGCTCTGGCCTTCGCCGCCGGCAACGCGCTGCAGGTAGGCCTGGAAGTTGCGCTCGGCGGCCGAGGTGCCGGCCAAGCGCTCGGCCAGAGCCTCGGCCCGCTGCGCGGCGCTCTGCTGCTCGCTGGCCTTGCCGGCTTGCTTGCCGCTGTTGGCGTCAGCCGAAGGGCTGCTGCCCGTTGCGCCCTGCCGTGCGGCCGCGGATGTCGCGGCACCACGCTCGCCAGGCGCGAGTTCAGGCCGCGGGAGATTGGCTGCAGTCGTCGGCGCGGCCGGCGTTGCCGGTTGGGCGGGCTCGCCCGGCGTGGCGGGCTGGCCGGACATGGCTGGTGACGCCGGCTGGGCTGACACCGCGGGACTCGCGGAGGCACCAGCAGCAGCGTTCGCCGCCTGCTGGTGGGGCTTGGTGGATGACCCGTCTTGGATCGCTGCGAGCGGGCGGCTGGCGGGCCGTGCCGGGGCGGCGGGCAACGTCTGGGCTGATTGCTCTGGGCTTGACTGCACCTCGGCCGAGTGCGCCTGCGTTGGCGGCACCTGGCTCGACTGCGGCTCCGCGGGCGCCTGCTGTGCTGCCGCTTGCGTGTTGCCGGCGGCCG
>JBHJOF010000057.1:0-27846 GCA_050330055.1 Kiloniellales bacterium | reverse complement strand
CATGGCGTTGATCCTCATCCGTGTCCAAATCGTCGTGAAACGCTTGGGCATCAGTAGAATCAATGCCATGCACCACGTCCACAAAATTAAACCGGACAGCAGTGGCGAAGGCCGACCATGACGGTCGGTGTGAACGAGCTTTAACCGGACAGCCCCGGATCAAGTCCAGGCATGACGCCGGGTGGATTGGCCCGGTGGCGCGTTCCTCTCACCCTTCGACAGGCTCAGGGTGAGGTGCGTTGCTCTTTCGAGCAAAGCACATCCTCATGCTGAGCTTGTCGAGTGCGAAGCAGACGGCCTTGGCCGCCAAGCATGAGGACGGCGTGGTGTTGCCGTTCGTGGGTACTCTCCTCACCCCTCGTCGTAGTAGTGGATCTCCAGCAGCAGGCAGCCGCCTTCCGACTTGAAGGGGCCGTGCAGCGTGCCGGGCGGGCGGCAGGCGTAGGTGTTGGGCGCGAAGGGCTCGCCGCCCTGGCCATTCCTGTCGTTGCCGACGATCAGGTCGCCCGAGACCAGGTAGACCTCCTCCCAATAGTCGTGCACGAAGGGCGCCGTGGTGTGGACACCGGGCAGGAAGCGCAGCAGCCGCGTGCGGTTGCCGCGGCCGGCCTTTTCGTCCAGGTGACCGGCCAGAATCTTCTGCTCGATGCCGGGCGGATAGCCGGGCGGCACCTCCCAGCCGCTGCCGAGATCGACGGCGTGAAACTCCTTGTGCTCCTTCTCGATTCCGGGCATGGCGGACGCGTTCCCTGCTGCGATTCACTTTGGCCCCGGCCGATGTTGGCGGTGACGTTCCGATTTTAGGCCTGCCATGCTATGAGTTCAATTGCGCAAGCAAGCGTTGAAGGAGCGCCATTATAAGTGTGTGCTGATCCTCGGCCACAGGCCGCGCCCAGCGGGCCGCTGGCGGGCCTCCGCATCCTCGATCTCTCCTCGGTCATCCTCGGGCCCTATGCCACCATGATCCTGGGCGACCTGGGCGCCGACGTGATCAAGGTCGAGGCCCCGGCCGGCGACACCGCGCGCTACGTCAACCCGGGCCGGCACCGCGGCATGTCGGGCACGGCGGTCAACCTGCACCGCAACAAGCGCTCGATCGTGCTCGATCTCAAGGCGCCCGAAGGCCGCGCCGCGCTGCTGCGCCTGGCCGCGACGGCGGACGCCGTGTTCCACAACATCCGGCCGCAGGCCATGGCCCGCCTCGGCCTCGCCTATGCCGACTTCAAGGCGGTCAAGCCCGACATCGTACACTGCGTCGCCACCGGCTTCGGCGGCGACGGTCCCTATGCAGGGCAGCCGGCCTACGACGACCTGATCCAGGGCGCCTCCGGCATCGCCGCGCTGGTGGCGCGCCGTCACGGCCGGCCGGACTTCTACCCCGGCACGATCTGCGACAAGGTGACGGCGCTGACCGCGGTCTACGCGCTGATCGCCGGCTTGCTGCACCGCGAGCGGACGGGCGAGGGACAGGACATCGAGGTGCCCATGTTCGAGACCATGGTCGCCTTCAACTTCGTCGAGCACGTCTGCGATTTCGTCTTCGATCCGCCCGAGGGCCCCTTCGGCTATGCCCGCATGCTGTCGCCCGACCGGCGGCCCTACGAGACCAGCGACGGCTATCTCTGCATGCTGCCTTACACCGACGCGCAGTGGCGCGCCTTCTTCGCCATCGTCGGCAAGCCGGCGCTGATCGAGGACCCGCGCTTCGCCAGCCTGACCGATCGCACGACCAACGTGAACGCGCTCTATGCCCTGCTCGCCGAGGAGGTGAAACGGCGGCCGACAGCGGAGTGGCTGGCGCTCTGCCACCAGCATCAGATCCCCGCCTTCCCGGTGATCGAGCCCGAGGACCTGCAAGCCGACCCGCATTTGCAGGCGTGTGGCTTCTTCGAGCAGCGGCAGCACCCGAGCGAGGGCGACTATCTGGCGCCCGGCGTTCCCGTCCGCTTTTCCGCCAGCCCCGGCGGCATCACGGCCGACGCGCCGCGGCTCGGCCAGCACACCCGCGAGATCCTCGAGGAGGCCGGACTCCGCAGCGACGAGATCGATGCGCTGCTGCAGCGCAAGGTCGCGCGCGAGACCTAGCGATGAGTCAGACCCGCATCCCCTGCGTCATCATGCGCGGCGGCACCTCCAAGGGGCCGTACTTCCATCTCTCCGACCTGCCGGCCGACCGCGAGACCCTGACCAAGGTGCTGCTGGCCGTCATGGGCTCGCCACACGAGCGCCAGATCGACGGCATCGGCGGCGCCGCCTGGCTGACCAGCAAGGTCGCCATGGTCGGCCCGTCGGAGCGCGACGATGCCGACGTCGACTACCTCTTCGGCCAGGTGCTGGTCGACAAGCCGACCGTCGACTACGCGCCCAACTGCGGCAACATGACCTCCGGCGTCGGTCCCTTTGCTATCGAGAGCGGCCTGGTGGCGGCGCAGGACGGCACCACCACGGTGCGCATCCACAACATCAACACCGGCGCCCTCATCGAAGCGCTGGTCGAGACGCCGGGCGGCCAGGTCACCTACGAGGGCAGCGCGCGGATCGACGGCGTGCCGGGTACGGCCGCACCCGTGATGCTCTACTTCAGCAACGTGACCGGCTCGATCACTGGCCGCCTGCTGCCGACCGGCAATGCGCGCGATGTGATCGACAGCATCGAGGTCTCTTGCGTCGACGTGGCGGTGCCGATGATCATCTTGCGCGCCACTGACCTGGGCAAGCGCGGCGACGAGTGCAAGGCCGCGCTCGACGCCGACCGCGCGTTCTTCGCTCGGCTGGAGCGCATCCGCGTCGAGGCCTCGCGGCGCATGGGCATGGGCGACCCGACCGGCCGCGTGGTGCCCAAGCTCTGCATGGTGTCGCCGCCGCGCGCCAGCGGCTCGCTGACCGCGCGCTACTTCGTGCCGCATGAGACGCATGCGACTTTCCCTCTGGTGGGCGGCATGTGCCTTTCGGGCGCCAGCGTGATCGGTGGCTCGCTGCTGGAGGACGTCATGCCCACCTGCGATGCGCCCGCGCAGTCACTGCACATCGAGCACGAGGTCGGCCAGCTCGAGACCTCCATCCTCTTCGATGGCAACCGCAGCGCGCCCGTGATCCAGCGCGTCGGCTTCCTGCGCACCGCGCGCCGCATCATGGAGGGCGAGGTGCTGATCCCTGCCAGCGTGTGGGACGGGCGGCGGTGAGCCTTCGGTAATCGCGCCGTCGACAGAGTCCTGTCTGTTGCGCGTTGTTCGAGGGTTATTGAACACCGAATCGCCCCCCTTTCTCTCTGGGCCGTCATGGTCGGCGCAGGCCGACCATCCACGAGTTTTTGCTTTCGGCGGGGCAGCCGAACTGCGCTGCACCAGATCAGAGTGTGCAGCCGCAACAAACAAATCTTGGATGGTCGGCCTTCGCCGACCATGACGGTCGGTGTGAACGAGCCGTAACCGGAGAGTCGTAGATCAAGTCCGGGCATGACAGCTGGGAGTCGGTTACCCTCGCTGATATCAGCGCGCCGTCTGCGCCGCGAGAAAGCTTTCCATCGCGGCGATCGAATCTTCGGAATTCTCCAGCACCGAGATGTGGCCCGCAGCCGGGATCACGACGTGGCGGGCGCCGGGGATGCGGGCTGCGGCCTCGGCCAGCGCCTCGGGCGGGGCGCCCTTGTCGCGCTCGCCGCCGAGGATCAGCGTCGGCACGCGGATTTGATGCAGCTGTGGCCCGAAGGCCAGCGTTTTCAGCGCCTCGCAGCAACCCTCGTGGCCGAGCGGGTCGGTGCTGGCGATCATGGCGCGCACCCTGTCGAGCACCGGCGGGTTCTTGGCGCGCGTCTCGGGCGTGAACCAGCGCTCGATGGTCGGCTCGACCAGCCCGGCCATGCCCTTCGCGCGCGCCGTATCGATGCGGTACTGGAAGTAGGCGGCGTAGTCCGGCGGTGCGTCAGGCCGCGAGTCGCAGGCGGTGAGCGACAGCAGCCGCTCGGGATGCCGGATTGCCAGGCCGTAGCCGATCATGCCGCCGATCGAGAGACCGGCCCAGTGGCTCCGCTCGACGCCGAGCGCGTCCCACAGGCCGATCACGTCGCCGATCAGGTCGTCGAAGCCGTAAGGGCCCGGCACCGCGGGTGTCTGGCCGTGGCCGCGCTGGTCGTAGCGCAGCACGCGGAAGCGGTCCTCGAGGCGCGCCGCCACCTCGTCCCACAGGGTGAGGTTGTTGGCCAGCGCGTGCGACAGGGTGATCCAGGGCGCGCCCTCCGGCCCCTCGACCAGACAGTTGAAGTCGATCCCATCCACCTTGACCTTCATGGCGTCGTTTTCCCCCTTCGTCAGCGCGTCAAACCCAGCTCCTCGAGAAAGGACAGCAGAATCGCGCGGCAGGCCTCCGGCTTCTCGATCTGCAGCAGGTGTCCGGTCCCCTCGACCGCCTGATAGCGATAGCCTTGCTCGCGCGCCAGGACCTGGTTGGCGCGGCCGGTCGGCGGGCCGCCCTTCAAGTCCGGGTCGGCGCCGACCAGCAGCGTCGGCCCGCCGAAGGCCGAGGCCGGCGGCCAGAGATCGAGGGTGAGCGCCGCCAGATAGATCGCCGCTTCGTACTCGCGCGGGCAGGACAGCACCCAGTCGCCCTGCGCCTCGTCGCGGCGCAGTAGGGCTCGCGCCATGGCCTGGTGCGCGCTCGGCGCCCAGGAGCGATGGGCGCGGCTCTCCGCGTAGTGCTGCGCCAGCTCGTCGGGCGAGGCGAAGCGCTCCGGCCGGTCGAGGGCGAACTCGACCAGGCGCAGCTCGAAAGCGCGCATGGCCTCGTAGAGCAAGTGGTCCTTCGGCGGCACGTTGGGCGGGTCGTAGAGCACCAGCGCGTCCCAGATCCAGCCGAGCTGCGTCGCCTGCTTCATGGCGGCGCGGCCCGACATGGAATGGACAACGCCGATGCGCCGGCCTTTGCCGAGCCGCGCCTCGACGCCCTCGACCACCTGGCCCAGGTCGCGCGCCATCTGCAGGTAGTGGTGCCCGTCGGCCCCCGCCGGCGGGTTGCGGCCATGGTTGCGCATGTCGAAGGCGACGACCTCGAAGCGCTCCGCGAGCGGCCCCCAGAAGCCGACGTAACCGTCGATCGCGAAGCCGTTGCCATGGCTGACATAGAGCCGCGGCGCCGCCCCCCTGGCACCTGCGGCGGGGGCACCAGGGGTGGGTCCGTGGCAGCGGGCGCGGATCACCGCGCCGTCGTCCATGGTCAGGTCGAAGCTTTCCCGGGCAGTTGGTAGTGCGGAGGGATCGGTCATGGCCGCGTCCTAGTCGCTTTCACTAATGTACTGACTGGGCGCGGCGCTGTACACTGGCGAGAAACTGAAAAGCCAAGACGCGGGAGAACGGCCATGGCCGACAGCTTCGAGGATTTCTGCACCGGCTGCCGCACGGCGCTGCGGACGCAGGGCCTGCCGAAAGCCCTGGAGACGATTCGCGACCGCCTGCAAGTGCTGTTGCACGATCCCGCGGTCGTCGCGCAGCATTGCGGCTCCGCGGCCGAGCCTGGCATTCGTACGATCTACAGCGATCCCGAGACCGGCATGAACCTGCTGGTGCATGTCTACGCCGAGGGCAAGGAATCGCCGCCGCACGACCACGGCGAGTCCTGGGCGGTTTACGGCCAGGCGGTCGGCCACACCGTCATGACGGTATGGCGCCGCACCGACGACGGCTCGGAGGCCGGCAAGGCCGCGGTCGAGCCGATCGAGAGCTATCGGCTCGATCCCGGCATGGCCGGCTTCTTCGCACCGGGCGACATCCACTCCATCAAGTTTCCGGCCGGCGCCCGCTTTCTCCGCGTCACCGGCACTGATCTCAAGACCATCCCGACCCGCCGCTTCGACCCGCAGCAGGGCACGGTGCTGGAGGACAAGGGAGTTTCCGGCGTCGTGCGGCGCTGATCGGCGCAAGGCTCAGCCTTCGTCCGGCAGGGCACGCGCCTCGTAGGCATGGCCGAGGCTGCGGCCGAGCAGGGGATCGCTCAGCTCCATGCGGAAGCGCGCCGCCGGCCGCACGCCACCCTTGGCCGTGAGCGTGCCGCCGAACATCACCGTGCCCTCGGGCAGTGCCGTTCCGCCACAGTAGCGTTCGATCAGGGTCTCGGGCGCCAGCATGGCGGCGACACTGCCCTCCTGATAAGCCACCTCGGCGCCGTTCTCCGTGATCCAGGAGCGCAGCTCGAGCTCGTCCCAGTGCCCGGCCAGGTCGCGATAGCGCCAGACGCGCGGCGCCAGCGGCTTGTCGCACATCTGCTTGGAGACGGTGACGCTGTAGGTCTCCACCTTGCGGTCGGTGTGGTCGGAGCCGAGTCCGATCCAGAGCTCTCCACCGATCTGGATCAGCACGAACTCGACCTCGCCGCTCGAAGTCTCGCCGGTCGCCTCGATGCGCGGCGCCGTGGTCAAGCGGCTGGCGGCGACGCGGTAGAAGGTCGGGGTCGCCTTGGGGCGCTTGACGCCGAGCGCCTCCAGCTCGGCGATATGGTGCTCCATCGCCGCGCGGTCGCGGCCGGTCCAGCCGGCGATCACGGCATAGTCGGGCCGCACGTCCAGGCGCCGCTCCCCGTCGGGCAGGACCGCGGTCAGTCGCAGGGATGGCATGCGGCGGTTTCTCCTAGCGCGCCGGTACGGCGTCGCGGTGCAGCGGCCGGTCGTCGATCGGCGCGTGCAGGCCGGCTGCCAGTACGCTGAGCCCGGCGGCGGCCCACCAGATCGAGTCGTAGCTTCCGGTCAGGTCGTAGGCGAGGCCGCCGAGCCAGACGCCGAGGAAGGCGCCGACCTGGTGGCCGAAGAACACGATGCCGACCAGCGAGGTCAGGTAGCGCGCGCCGAAGATGTCGGCGACCAGCGCGCTGGTCAGCGGAATGGTGCCGAGCCACAAGAGGCCCATGCCGGCGGCAAAGACATAGGCCAGCTCGACCGAGGGCGGCAGCAGCACCAGGGCGACGATCAGCACGGCGCGGCCGAGGTAGAGCAGCGACAGCAGGTACTTCTTGCGCGCCCGGTCGCCCAGCGCGCCCCAGACCAGCGAACCGGCGATGTTGAACAGGCCGATCAGGCCGACGGCGAAGGCGGCGTCGGTCGGGTCGAGGCCCTGGTCGCCGAAATAGGCCGGCAGATGTCCGATGATGAAGGTGATCTGGAAGCCGCAGACGAAGAAGCCGGCATTGAGCAGCAGGAAGCCGCCGTGCCGCCCGGCCTCGCCCATGGCGGCGCCGATCATGCGATAGCTGGTGCCGGCACCGCCCGCCGGCTGGCGGCCCATGCCGCCGGCCAGCAAGGCGCAGGCGAGCGCCACCGCGGCCAGGATCAGCGCCGCCTGCTGCCAGCCGAACTGCTGGATCAGCTGCTCGCCGATCGGCAGCATGGCGAACTGCCCGAAGGAGCCCATCGAGCCGACTAGGCCCATGGCCAGGCTGCGGCGCTGCGGCGGGAAGGCGCTCCCAACCGCGCCCATGATGATGACGAAGCCGGTGCCCGAGAGCGCCAGGCCGACCACCACGCCGACGCTTAGGTAGAACTGCACCACGCCGCCGGTGGTCGAGAGCAGCCACAGCCCGATGGCGTAGAGCAGGCTCGCCACGACCACGACGGAGCGCGTGCCGTAGCGGTCGGCGGCGACGCTGAAGGCCGGCTGCGACAGGCCCCAGACCAAGTTCTGGATCGACACCGCCAGGCCGAAGATCTCGCGGTCCCAGCCGAGCGTGCCGGTGATCGGCAGCAGGAAGACGCCGAAGCCCTGCCGGATTCCGACCGAGGCGGCCAGGATGATGCCGCCGCAGACGAGGGCCAGCACGGCGGTGGCCGGTAAGGCCGCGTCGCTATGGCTATCCCGCGCTAGCATCGCGCGAACCGGAAACGCCCGGCGGCATCCCGGCTGCGCCGCAGTTTGCTCCGGTGCATCAGGTAGTTGAGGTGGGCCAGGGTCTCGTTCATGGCGAAGCCGATCTGGTGGCCGTCGAGGTCCTGCGGGAAGAGGAAGTTGGCGACCTCGCCGGCGCTGACCGCCTCGCCGCCGATGCGCGCCATGACGCGCTCGAGCCGCTCGTGGTGGTGCCGCTCTATGGCGTCCAGGCGCTCGCGAATGCCGTAGAAGGGCTTGCGGTGCGACGGCAGCACCAGGCTGTCCGGCCGCACCGTCGCGCGCAGCCGCTCGATGGTCGCGAAGTAGTCCTTCAAGGGATCGGCGTCGGGCTCCGGCGGCCAGACGCTGACGTTGGGCGTGATCTGCGGCAGCACCTGGTCGCCGGAGATCAGGATCGTGCGCTCGTCGCAGTAGAGGCAGGCGTGCTCGGGCGCATGGCCGTGGCCGACGATGACGCGCCAGCTGTAGCCGTCGATCTCGATGACCTGGCCGTCAACGATGCGGACGTAGGACTCCGGGATCTGCACGCCGTCGGAGTAGCGCACCACCTCGTCGCGGAAGCGTTGCAGGCGCGCCTCGTCGAGTCCGTGCGCGGCGTAGAAGCGCACCCGCTGCTCGATGGAGTCGGTGTGGATGTCGAGCACGGCGAGTCGGCCGTGCAGCCACTCGCTCTCGGTCATGTGCGGCAGCAGGCCCCAGGTGTCGCAGAGCCAGCGGCTGTTGCCGAGATGGTCGGGATGGAAATGGGTGACGATGAGGCGCGTCACCGGCCGGCCGCCCAGGTACTTGCGCCAGACCGCCTGCCAGTGCGCCCGCACGTCGTCGCGCGCGTAGCCACAGTCGACGATGGTCCAGCCCGCGCCGTCCTTCAGCAGCCAGAGATTGATGGCGCGCAGGCGGAACGGCAGCACGGTCGAAAGCCAGTAGATGCCGGGCGCCACCTCGGTCGCGTCGTCGACCGCCGGATAGTCCGGGAAGGGATAACGGAGCGAGCCGTCAGGCGCCATCGGGCTCTCCTTCAGCCAATTCGCGGGCTGCTTCCAGAGCCGCCGCCACGATGGTGCTATAGCCGGTGCAGCGGCAGAGATGACCCGACAAGACCTCGCGGATTTCGGCCTCGCTGGGCGCGGCGTTCTCGCGCAGATAGGCGTCGAGCGACATCAGGATGCCCGGCGTGCAATAGCCGCACTGCAGCGCGAAGTTGCGGCGGAAGGCCTGCTGCAGGCGCGACAGTCGGCCGTCGCCCGGGCTCAGGCCCTCGACCGTATCGACGCGGCGCCCCTCGACCTGCACGGCCAGGGTTAGGCAGGCGCGCTGCGGCGCGCCGTCGATCTGCAACGTGCAGGCGCCGCAGACGCCGTGCTCGCAGCCGACGTGGGTTCCCTGGGCGCCGATCTCGTGGCGCAGGAAGTCAGTCAGCAGCATGCGCGGCTCCGCCTCGCCACTCACCGGCCTGCCGTTGAGCGTGAAGCGGATCGCGCTCCGGCGGCCGGCCTTCAGGATCTGCACGCCCTGGCCTCCTCGATGGTCGCCCGCCCCAGGCGCCGGACCATGTCGCGGCGATAGCGCGCGCTCGCATGCATGTCGTCATAGCCGCCCAGGTCCCAGGCGAGCTCGTTCAGGGCGTCGTCCAGCGCCGAGCCGTCGAGGCCCGACCAGTCCCGTACAACCGGCCGGTCGGCGACGCCGCCAACCGCGAGGCGGATGCGGTCGCCCTCGGCACAGGCGGCGAGCGCGACGATGGCGAAGTCGCCGTGCCGCCGCGCCAGCTCGCGGAAGGCAAAGCCCTGGCCGGGCCGGGCGAGCGGAAAGCGCGCGGCGACGATCATCTCGTCCGGCTCACGCGCCGTTACCAAGGGGCCGAGCTGGAAGTCGGCGGCCGCCAACTCGCGCTGCTCCTTCTTGCTGCGCAACCGCAACGTACCATTCAAGGCGGCCAGGCACAGCGGCAGCTCCGAACTGGCGTCGGCATGGGCGAGCGAGCCGCAGACCGTGCCGCGCGCACGGGTCTGGTAGTGCCCGACCCAGGGTAGGGCGAGCTTCAGCAGCGGTGCATCCGTTGCGCCCGCAAGCTCGCGCGCCAGTTCAGCCTGGGTCAGCGCGGCGCCGACCTCGAGCGTACCGTCGATACGCCGCGCATAGCGCAGCGATTCGACGCGCGAGATGTCGATCAATAGCCGCGGCTGCAGCAGGCGCAGGTTCAGCATCGCCATGAGCGACTGCCCGCCGGCCAAGAGACGCGCGTCGTCGCCGTGCTCGGCCAGCAGCGCGAGCGCCGCCTCGGGCTCCTCGGCGCGGCAGTAGTCGAAAGGCGGCGGCTTCATCGCGCCAGCCCCAGCCAGGCCAGCAACCGTTGCCACCAAGTGAGTCCCGGAGCTGCGGGTTCCTCGAACGTTGGTGCTTTCGCCCTTGCCACTTGGCGCGCCAGGCCGACGAAGAACTGGCGGATCAGGAAGCCGGCGGCGCTGTCCAGCATGCGCCCGCCGACCGCCGCGACCTTGCCGGTCAGGTCGATGTCGTAGTGGTAGTCGATCCGCGTACCCTCGGCGGTTTCGTTCAGACTCACCCGGCCGCTGCCGCGCGCGGCACCCAGCGCGCCCAAGGCCTCGCCGTCGAGGCGCAGTGCGTTGGGCTCGTTCAGCTCGGAAAGGCGGATGCTGGCGGTGAAGCGGCCCTTGATTGGACCGATGCGGACGACGGCCTCGGCTTTGTAGCTGTTGTCCCCGGTCTGCTCCAGGTGCTGGCAGCCGGGAATCACCGCGGCCAGCCCCTCGGGGTCGAGCAGCAGATCCCAGACCGCCTGGCGCGCGACCGGGACGGCGTAGCTTCCCTGTCCTGACAATGCGGAGCCCTTGCGCTCGCCGCGCGTCGCTGCCGCCGCTTGCTTCGCCGGTGCTGCCTGCTCCTCGTCATTGATCCACGCATTGATCTTGTCCGGCGTCAGCGGGAGACTCACGTCGGCAATGCCGAGCGCGTCGGCCACCGCGTTAGCGAGGCACACGGGCGTGCTCATGTTGTTGCCTTCGCCCAGGCCCTTGGCGCCCAGCAGGGTGAAGGGCGAGGGCGTCTCCATGTGCAGCACCTGCACTGGCGGCACCTCGCAGGCCGTCGGCAGCAGGTAGTCGGCGAAGCTGCCGGCCTGAAGGCTGCCGTCCGAGCCATAAGCGAAGTCCTCGTAGAGCGCCGCCCCCACCGCCTGGGCGAAGGAGCCCTGGATCTGTCCCTCGGCGATCTTCGGATGCAGCAGGCGGCCGGCGTCGTGCATGGTGACGTACTTGTCGATGCGCACCTGTCCGGTGGCGCGGTCGACCTCGACGCCGCAGAAGTCGAACACGAAACCATAGGTCAGCGAAGTGTTGATCTGGTCGTCGTCGGCCGGCGGCGTCAGCTGGGGCGGCGACCAGTGCGCGGTTTCGCGCAGGCTGGGCGCCATGCCCTCGGGCAGCGAGCCCGGTGACCAGTGCAGTGAGCCGGCGACGCGGTAGAAGGGCGCTGCGTTCTCCGGGTTGTCGCGCGCCTGGATCTTGCCGCCGGCGAAGACCAGGTCCTCCGGCTCGACGTTCAGCTTCTGGCTCGCCAACCGCGCCATCTTGTCGCGCAGCCGCGTGGCGGCTAACTGCGCCGCGCTCGCCGTGGCGCCGGCGAAGCGCGAGGAGTAGTTGCCGGCCGCGACCGACCAGGCCTCGCGGCCGGTGTCGTGCTCGGCATTGACCACGATGCTCTCGGGCTTGAGGCCGAAGGCGTCGGCCACGATCTGCGCCAGCACGGTGCGGTGGCCCTGGCCCTGCGGCACGGAATCGGCGCTCACCGTCACCGTGCCGGTGGGATCGATCTCGACCGTGGCCGCGGCGATGGCGCCGCCCTTTGGCCCCGCCTTGCGGCGCTGCTCGGCGCTCAGGAGGGTGCTCATGTAGCCCATGTTGGACATGCCGGGCTCGACGACGGCGGCGAAGCCGATGCCGTAGAGACGCCCCTCGGCCCGCGTTTCGTCGCGGCGCTGCCGCAGCTCTTCTAGTCCGCCTTCCGCCACGGCGCGCTCGATCGCGGTCTGATAGTCGCCGGAATCGTAGAGTGCGCCGGCCGGCGCGCGGTAGGGGAAGGAACCGGCGGGGATCAGGTTGCGTCGGATCACCTCGAGCGGATCGAGTGCCAGCTCGACCGCGATGCGCTGCATCAGGCGTTCCAGCGCGAAGTAGACCTGCGGCCCGCCGAAGCCGCGCACCAGGCTGGCCGGCACCTTGTTGGTCAGCACCACGCGGTTGCGGATCGCGAGATGGCGCAGCCTGTAGGCGCCGGAGGTGGCGCCGTGCATGCGGTAGAGCGGCCCCGGCATTGGCGCGCGCAGCCAGGCGCCGTAGTCCTCGAGCTGGTCGAGCTCCAGCGCCTCGACCACGCCCTCGCGCGTCACGGCCGCGCGCACTTTCATGATGCGGCTGGGGCCGGAGCCCGAGGCGCTCAGGTGCTCGAGCCGGTCCTCGACCCACTTGACCGGCCGGCCGACCGCGTGCGAGGCCAGGCACATCATGACGATGTTGGTGAAGATGGCGAGCTTGGCGCCGAAGCTGCCGCCCGAGGCCTGCGGCGTGCGCAGCCGCAGCCGGTTGCCCGGCACGCGCAGCGCCTTGGCCATGACGGTGTGCAGACCGTAGGGGCCCTGGAAGTTGGCCAGCACGTCATAGATGCCGTCGCCGGCGCGGTAGTCCGCCAACACCACGTAGCCCTCCATGGGGCAGGGTAGGACCCGCGGGTAAGTGACCTCCAGCTCGACCACGCGATCGGCCTTGGCCAGAACCGCCCCGGGATCGCCGTAACGGAAGTCGCGCCGGTGCACCACGTTGGTCCCGGCTTCGGGGTGCAACAGCGGCGCGTCCTCGGCGGCCGCCGCCTCGGGATCGAGCACGACCGGCAGGGGCCGGTAGTCGACCCGCACCGCCTCGGCCGCATCCTCCGCCTCGTAGCGGTCGCGTGCGATCACCAAAGCGATCGGCTCGCCGACGTAGCGCACGCGCTCGCGCGCCAGGCAATAGTCGTCGTCCGGCTGCTTGACGGCGCTGATCAGGGGATCGGAGACGGCGGCGATGTCCTCGCCGGTCAGCACCGCGGCCACGCCGGGCATGGCACGCGCCGCGCTCACGTCGATGCCGAGAATTTCGGCGTGCGCCTGCGAGGAGCGCACGATGGCGGCGTAAAGCGTGCCGGGTGGCACGGCCGCGTCGTCGGCGAAGCGCGCGTTGCCGGTCAAGAGCGCCAGGTCTTCGACGCGCTCCAGGCTGCGTCCCACGCTGCGCCCCGCGTGCCTGCTTTCGGCTTCCACGCCCACCCGATTTCCTGCCTTCCGACCCGCGGCAAGCGGTCGTTTTGATTTCGCTCTTGCGGCCCGACCCACTGACTTGCATAATTGGACTTAGAGTGCAAGGCCGGACCGAACGGCGAGAATAGGCGGCTTCCGCCGGGGAGGGAAAGTGCATGCGCGCAGTGCTGGTGAAGGAGCTCAAGAATCGCGACGCGGTCGGCCTGGGCGAGGCTCCGGAACCCAGCCCCGGTGCGCAGGAGATCCTGGTCGAGGTTGCCGCCAGCAGCGTGAACTTCCCCGACATCCTGATGATGGACGGCAAGTACCAGATCCGTCCCGAGCCGCCCTTCGTGCTCGGTAAGGAGGCTGCCGGCACCGTTATCGGGCTGGGCGCCGGCGTGGGCGAGGGTGCGAACGGATTTGCGCTCGGTGATCGCGTGATCGTCGAGGTCGACTATGGCGGCTTCGCCGATCGCCTGGTGGCGCCGGCCGCCGCCGCCTTCAAGATTCCCGAGGAGATGGACTTCCCGACCGCCGCGGCCATGGGCCTGGTCTATCAGACCGCATGGCTCGCGCTCTTCCCGCGCGCCGGGATGCAAAAGGGCGACGTGGTGCTGGTCAACGGCGCCTCCGGCGGCGTCGGCATGGCGGCGGTCGAGCTGGCGCGCGCCTATGGCGCCACGGTGCTGGCCGGCCTAACCACGCCTTCCAAGGCCGCGGCGGTCAAGGCGGCCGGCGCCCACCACGTCATCGACCTGAGCCGCAACGGCCTGCGCGATTCGCTGCGCCAGCAGGTCCATGACGCGGTCGGCAAGCGCGGTGTCGACATCGTCGTCGACATGCTGGGCGGCACACCATTCGAGGCCAGCCTGCGGGCGCTCGCCTTCGCCGGCCGCGCCGTGGTGATCGGATTCGCAGCGGGCGAGATCCCGGCGGTGCGCACCAACTACCTGCTGCTCAAGAACATCGCCGTCATGGGCTCGACCTTCAACGGCTACTTGGAGCAGCGCCCCGACCTGGTTGCGCGCGCTCACACGGAGATTCTCGGCCTGTGGCGCGACGGCAAGCTCAAGGCCAACATCATGCGCAGCTATCCGGTGGAAGAGGCGCGGCAAGCGCTCGCCGATGTGGAGAACCGCAAGGTCACGGGAAAGATCGTGATCACCTTCTGACCGGGGAACAAAGGAGGAGTGCCATGAGCACCACCACGGCTGAAAGCGTTGCGGTGACCAGCCCACGGGACGCCAAGGGCGCCTATCGCGAGATGCTGATCCGGCTGATGACCCGCCAGCTCTATGCCGAGACCGCGACGGCCGAGGTCTTCGGCCGCTCGATCGGCGCCGCCCCGACCTGGCCGGAGAAGCACCTGGCGGCCGAGTTCGCGCTCGAGGAGGCGCAGCACAGCCAGATCCTCTGCAACCTGCTGACCGAGTTGGGCGAGGACCCCGAGGCGATCATCGCGCAGCGGCCGGCCGCGGCCCAGTTCTGGTCCATCGACCTCGACAACTGGCTGCACATCGCCGTGTTCAACTTCACGGTCGACCGCGCCGGCAGCCACCAGATCATGGAGTACCGCAGCTCGAGCTACGCGCCCTGGGCCAACTCCATGGACGTGGTGCTGGCCGACGAGGAGGAGCACTACGACAACGGCGTCGAGAACCTGCGGCAGTTCGCCAAGGACCCCAAGCGCCTGGCGGAGTTCCAGCAGGTCTTCAACGGCCTCTTGCCGGTCACCCTGAAGCGCGCCTTCGGCCGGCCGAGCGGCGCCGACAACGACTTCTGCCTGGAGCAGGGCCTGAAGCGCCACTCCACCGAGCAGGTGATCAACCGCTACCTGGAGGAGATGAAGGGCTTCATGGCCGGCACCGGGCTCAGGTTCCCGCCGCTCTCGGCTTTCGACGAGGCCGGCGTCGAGCTGCGCGACAGCACGCGTAGGATCCTCGGCTCGTTGCAGTAGTGGCGTGGTTCCGTCAGTAGGTTTCGGTTGAGAGCGCGCCTGTGCTTTCCGTTGTCCGCTTTGCTGACGCCCCCCTCCCTAACCCTCCCCCTCAAGGGGGGAGGGAAGAAGATGAGCGGTGGCAAGTTGGTTTGCCTCCCCCCTTGAGGGGGAGGCGGCGCGCAGCGCCGGAGGGGGGCTGGCGCGAAGCGCCAAAAGCGTACAGCGCTCAAAGCGAATCTTCGTCTTGCTGCAATGACCGCTACGCCCAATGCAACAAGCCTCCACAATACCAAAGTTACAGAACGAGTTGGCCCCTCTATCAGGACAAAGGAGGTGCGAGGGCATGACCTCGCCGTTGGATGTGCTCAAGGAGCACTATCGCTTCCAATCGCTGCTGGTCGAGCTGCGCGAAGGCGTGCTCGAGGTGACGCTGAACCGGCCGGAGCGGCTCAACACCTTCGATCAATCCATGCGGCGCGACTTCATGGCGCTGCAGTGGCGCATCGAGCGCGACAGCGACATCAAGGCGGTGATCTTCTTCGGCGCCGGCGAGCGGGCGTTCGGCGCCGGCGCCGATCTCTCCTTCTTCGAGGAGGACTGGGCGACGCCCGACTTCCGCGTCGAGTACCGCTGGGTGCACGACTTCTTCGACCTGCTGGAGCGGGTCGAGAAGCCGGTGATCGCCGCGGTGCACGGCGTCTGCGCCTGCGGCGGCCTGGAGCTGGCGATGGCCTGCGACTTCCGCATCGCCGCCGAGGGCAGCCGCTTCGGCTTCACCGAGGGCAACATCAACCTGATCCCGGGCTCGGGCGGCTGCTCACGCCTGGTCTCGCTGATCGGCATCGGCTGGGCCAAGGAACTGGTGCTGGCCGGCGAGTTCATCGAGACCGAGCGGGCGATGCAGCTCGGCCTGGTCACCCGCGTGGTGCCGCGCGAGCGGCTGCAGGACGAGGCCCGCGCCTTGGCGGCGAAGCTCACCGCCAAGGCGCCGCAGGCGCTCGGCGTCTCCAAGCAGGTGCTGAACGCCTGCCTCTCCATGGACCTGACTTCGGGCCGCATCCTCGAGCGCATGGCGCAGAGCACCCTGATCCTGACCGATGACCACAAGGAAGGCGTCAGGGCGTTTCGGGAAAAGCGCAAGCCGCGCTATAAGGGCCGCTGAGCCTTCTTTGGGGTGGCGGCTAGGGCGTGCTCGATCTGGGGACCAGCTTTCTGGCGTCGGTGGAACGCGACGGCGGGGCGACGGCCGTGGCTGACGGCCCGCTGCGCTTGAGTTATGCCGAATGGCTGGCGCGCATCGGCGCGACGACGGCCGGCCTCAAGGAGCTCGGGCTCAGGCGCGGCGACTTCCTGCTGGTCGCGCTGCAGAACCGCTGGGAGATGGCGACCCTGCACTGGGCCTGCCAGTTCCTCGGCGTGGTCGTGACGCCGGTCAACTGGCGCGTGAAGCCGGACGAGCTCGACTTCTACCTGGAGAACAGCGGCGCCAAGGCCGTGGTCTTCGAAGAGGTCACGGCCGAGTCCGTTGAGCAGTCGGGGCGGGCCGGCGCCCTGCCACGCGTCGCCGTCGGCTGCGAGCGGGCGGGCGCCGTGACTTTCGACAGCCTGCTGGCGACGCGCGCGGCCGAGCCGTCGCCGCAGGCGTCATCGGACGACCTCTCGCTCATGCTCTACACCTCGGGCACCACGGGCCGGCCCAAGGGCGTACCGCGCCGGCAGCGGGCGGAGCGTGCGGCGGCGCTCGCCCACGTCGCCCAGAACCTCTACGGCATGGGCGAGCGGACGCTGGGGGCCATGCCGCTCTATCACACCATGGGCGTGCGCTCGCTGCTTGCCATGTCGCTGATCAACGGCCTGTTCTGCTGCCTGCCGCGCTTCGACGTGGGGTGCGCGCTCACGCTGATCCAGCAGGCGCGTCTGACCAACCTCTACCTGGTGCCGACGCTCTACCATGACATGCTGGCGCATGCCGATTTCGCGACCACCGACGTCTCGAGCGTGCGCAAGCTCGGCTTCGCCGGTGCCGCCATGACCGACGGCCTGCTGCAGCGGCTGGTCGCCGCCTTCAAGCCGGAGCTCTTCGTCAACCACTATGGCTCCTCCGAAGTCTACACCTTCACCATCGACCAGAACGCGCCGGCCAAGCCCGGCTCGGCCGGCAAGGCCGGCATCAACCAGATGATCCGCGTGATCAAGCTTGGCAGCGACGATCCGGGTGCGGTCGCCGCGCCGCGCGAGGAAGGCCAGATCGCTGCCAACCTCGCGAGCGACGAGGCCTTCGAGGGTTACTGGCGCCGCCCCGACGCCGACGAGAAGGCGATCCATCAGGGCTGGTACCTCACCGGCGATACCGGCTATTTCGACGAGGACGGCGATCTCTTCGTCACCGGCCGGGTCGACGACATGATCATCACCGGCGGCGAGAACGTCTTCCCGCTCGAAGTGGAGTCCGTGTTGTCGCTGCACCCGGCCGTCGCGGAGGTCGCCGTCACCGGCCTGCCGCACGAGCGCTGGGGCCAGCAGGTCACCGCCTTCATCAAGCGCGGCGCGGCGGTCACCGCCGAGGAGCTGGACGGCTACTGCCGCGGCAGCAGCCTGGCCGACTTCAAGCGGCCGCGCGCCTACGTCTTCGTCAAGGCGATCCCCAAGTCGCCGGTCGGCAAGATCCTGCGACGGCTGCTGGTCGCCGGCGACTACGAGAAGGAATGAGACCGCACCATGGACCAGGGCTACCCCTCCACCTATCCCGAGATTCTCGCCGCGCTCGATGGCTTCCGCGTCGAGATCGACGAGGCGGGCGAGCGCGCCGATGTCGTGCTCGACCGGCCGCCGCTCAATGTCGTCTCGATGCGCCAGCGCGAGCAGCTCTCGGCGGTCTTCGACGAGCTGAGCCGTGACCGGCGCGTGCGCGTCGTGGTGCTCAGCGGCGCCGGCGACAACTTCTCCAGTGGCGGCGACATCGCCGGCTTCATGCAGGCGACGCCGGAGCAGGTGTCACGCCTCGCCTGGTTCGTGGCCGCCTCGGCGCGCTGCAAGAAGCCGGTGATCGCCGCGATCAAGGGCTACTGCTTCGGCGTCGGCTTCGAGCTGTCGCTGGCCTGCGACTTCCGCGTGCTCGGTGAATCGGCGCAGCTCGCCCTGCCGGAGATGCGCATCGGCATGATTCCCGGCTCCGGCGGCTCGGCGCGCCTCGCCAAGATGATCGGCCTGGCGCGCACCAAGGACATGGTGATGCGCAGCCGGCGCGTGCCGGCCCAGCAGGCGCTCGACTGGGGCCTGGCCGTCGAGGTCGCGCCCGACGCCGAGCTGGACAAGGCGGTGGCCTCCCTGGTCGCCGAGCTGCGCGGCTTCTCGCCGCTGGCCCAGCGCAGCATCAAGGAGGTGCTGAACGCCGGCGAGGACGCGCCGCTGCAGGTCGCCATCGAGCTGGAGGGCCAGGCCTACGGCCGGCTGCGCTCCTCGGCCGACTTCGCCGAGGGCGTCGCCTCCTTCAAGGAGAAACGCAAGCCCGTCTTCAAAGGCGAGTAGACCCCTTGTTCCGGGCCACGCCACTTGACCATGGCCTTGGAACGCCGCCATACTCAAGTCGCTTGCATAAAAGGACCATGAACCAAGAAGGTCCGTCGCAGCAGGAGGGCGTGCCATGTCCGTGTCGGGGGCAGCGTTGAGATCAGCATCGGGACCGGCCAAGTTCGCCCAGGGTCTCGACAAGGTGGCCTGCAATTTCGTCCCCTTGACCCCGATAGGCTTTCTCGAGATGGCCGCGGCCAACTTCCCGGATCGCACGGCCGTGGTCTACGGCGATCAGCGCTTCAGTTACGCCGAGCTCTATAGCCGCTGCCGGAGACTGGCCTCGGCCCTGCGCCGGCGCGGTATCGGCAAGGGCGATGTGGTGGCGCTGGTGGCGCCCAATACCCCGGCAGCCTTGGAGGCGCACTACGGCGTGCCGATGGCAGGCGCGGTGCTCAATCCGATCAACATCCGGCTCGATGCCGAGGCGATGGCCTTCATCCTTCGGCACGGCGAAGCCAAGGCACTGATCACCGACAAGGAATTCTCCGGCCCGGTCAAGGCGGCACTCGGCCAGCTCGCGCAGGAACTCCTGGTCATAGATGTCGACGATCCAGTCGCGCAAGGCGAGCTACTGGGCGCGCTCGATTACGAGGCATTGCTGGCCGAAGGCGACCCCGAGGCCGACTGGATCTGGCCCGAGGACGAGTGGGACCCGATCGCGATCAGCTACACCTCGGGTACCACAGGCGACCCCAAGGGCGTGGTCTACCACCATCGCGGCGCTTTCATATCCTCCTTCGGGCAGATCGCCGTCTGGACCGTTCCCAAGTATCCGGTCTACCTCTGGACCCTGCCGATGTTCCATTCCTTCGGCTGGTGCTTCCCCTACACCATCACGGCGCTGGCCGGCACGCATGTCATGCTGCGCAAGGTCGTGCCGGCCGATATCTTCCGGCTGATCGAGGGGGAGGGGATCACCAACCTCTGCGCGGCGCCGGTGGTGCTGAACATGCTGGTCAACGCCCCGGCCGCGGAGCGCCGAAGCTTTCCGCAGCGCGTCCAGGTCATGACCGCCGGCTCCTCGCCGCCGCCCACGGTGCTGGAGAAGATGGCAGCCATGGGCTTCGAGGTGATCCACGCCTATGGGCTCACGGAATGCACCGGCTGCATCGCCATCTGCCAGCCGCAGGCCGACTGGCCCGATCTCACGACTGAACAGGTAGCCGAGCGCATGGCCCGCCAGGGCGTACGCTATCCGCAGTTCGCCGGGCTCCAGGTCGTCGAGCCCGACAGCCTGCGGCCGGTGCCCAAGGACGGCGCCTCCATGGGCGAGGTCCTGATCAAGGGATCGAGCGTCATGCGCGGCTACCTGAAGAACCCCACGGCTACCGCAAAGGCCTTCGCCGACGGCTGGTTCCACACCGGCGACCTCGCCGTAGTGCATCCCGACGGCTACCTGCAGATCAAGGATCGCTCCAAGGACATCATCATCTCCGGCGGCGAGAACATCTCCTCCGTCGAGGTCGAAAACGTCCTTTACAAACACCCAAAGGTTTTGGAGGCTGCGGTGGTGGCCAAGCCGCATCCTCATTGGGAAGAGACGCCCTGCGCCTTCGTGGCCTTGCGAGACGGCGAGACGGCGACGGAGGACGAGATTATCGACTTCTGCCGGTCGAGCATGGCGCACTACAAATGCCCGACCAGCGTCGTCTTCGGCCCGCTGCCCAAGACGGCGACGGGCAAGATTCAGAAGTTCCAGCTGCGCGAGCGTGCTCGCGGTCTCGCCTGAGCGGCCCGGCCGGCGGCGAGTGGAAACGCCAAGTGTCCGAGATCCTCGCTGAGTCCAACAGGGCGCCGCGCCGCGGCGGGCGGCAGAATGCTGCCAACCCACATGGTCCCTATCAGCCGGTCGCCGACTGCGCGGTCGCCCGCACGCTCGATGTCTTCGCCGATCCCTGGACCTTCCTGGTCATGCGCGAAGCCTATTTCGGGGTGCGCCGCTTCGATGCGTTCCGCGCCGCCTTGGAAGCCTCGCGCGGCACCCTGGCCTCGCGGCTCACCCATCTGGTGGCCGAAGGCATGATGCAGCGGGTGCCGTATCAGGCATCGCCGGAGCGCTTCGAGTACCGCCTGACCAAGACTGGCGCCGCGCTCTATCCGGCGATGATCGCCTTGATGCGCTGGGGCGACCGCTGGCTGGCCGAGGGGCGCGAGCCGCCGGTCCGCGTCTGGCATCGCGCCTGCGGTCCCGAGGCCGAGCCGCGCATCGTGTGCCGCGCCTGTCACGGTGAGCCCGATGCGCGCGAGGTCAGCTACGCCCTCGGCCCCGGCGCGTGCAAGGGCGCGGGGGCGGTGCCGCCGCGCATGCGGCGCTCGTCGCGGCCGGAGAACTTCCTGCGCGGCCGGGTCGACAACGTCGCCCGCGTGCTGTCGATCATTGGCGACCGCTGGACCTTTCTCCTGATCCGCGAGGCCTTCTTCGGCGTGCGCCGCTTCGACGCCATGCAGGGCCACCTCAGGGTCGCGACCAACGTCCTGTCCGACCGCCTGCAGCGCCTGGTCGAGGTCGGCATCTTCGAACGTCAGCTCTACTCGCCCCATCCGGAGCGCTTCGAGTACCGCCTGACCGCCAAGGGCCGCGACCTCTATCCCAGCATCCTGATGCTGATGCGCTTCGGCGAGGAGCTGCGGCCGGGCAAGGGCGGCCCGGCCTTGCTGCTGACCCACAACGCCTGCGGCAAACGCCTGGTGCCGGCCCTGGTGTGCGGCAGCTGCGGCGAGGAAGTCGGCATGCGCGACATGGCCTACGAGGTCTCCCCCGGCGCGAATTAGCACGGCCACGGTTAGACCTGTTGCTGCAGTCTCATCACCCTCACGCTCTCACGTGCGGTCCGCTACGAGACAAGAGTCCGAAGAGTGAGTCATGCGAAGGCGAGAGGCAGAGCCGGACTAGAGCATGATCCGATCCGATTGAATCGGATCGTGCTCTAGAACGTCTTGATTGGGCGCATTTTCGGACGGCGAACCGGCATCCACTTCGCCTGAAAATGCTCTAGGAACTGACCGAATCGCTCGGCTTCGGCGACACGCGGGCGACGATCAGTTCGGCCGTCATGAGGTCGAGGTGGGCGCCGCCGGCGTTCTTGAAGAAGGTGATCTCCTCCGCGCCGCGGCGGCCCTCGACCTTGCCCTGGCAAAGCTCGAAGAGGTCGCCCAGCACGTCGGCCTCGGTGATGGCGCCGGACTCGAGCGGCCCGGTGATGTCGCCGCACTGGCCGATGGTGAACCAGCGGCTGTCGACGAAGATGCGTGCCCGCCGGGCCGCCGCGTCGTCGGCCTCGCGCATCGCGTTGGTGAAGCCGCCCACCAGGTCGAGGTGCGCGCCGGGCCTGAGCCAGGCGCCCTCGATCAAGGGCGCGCGCGACGCCGTGGCGCAGCAGATCACGTCGGCCTGGGCGGCCGCCGTCTTCAGGTCGCCGGTCGCCCGGGCCGCAAGGCCTTCGCCGCGCAGCGCCTCGGCGAGGTGCTCGGCCTTGGCCGCGCTGCGGTTCCAGATCGTGACCCGTTCGATGGAGGGCCGCACCGCGCGGTGCGCGCGCACCAGGTGCGGCGCCATCGCCCCGGCGCCCACCATCAACAGGCTGCCGGCGTCGCTGCGCGCCAGGTAGCGGGCACCGAGCGCCGAATCGGCGGCGGTCTTCCAGTAGGTTAGCTCGGTGCCGTCGATCATGGCCCAGGGCCGGCCGTCGCGGCCGTCGAACAGCAGATAGACCGCCTGCACCGTGGGCAGGCCCTTCCCCTCTGCGGCATTGCGCGGAAAGCCGGTCGCCAGCTTCGAGCCCAGCGCCCGGCCCGGCTGCCAGGCCTGCCAGATCAGGAAGAAGTCAGGATCGCCGCTTTCTGTCGGCTGTTCCATCAGCAGGCGGTCGACGCGCGGCGGCGCTTCCCGGTGCCGCCGTTCAAGTCCGTCCACCAGGCTGCCGTAGTCCAGCGCGTCGCGTACCTGCTGCGCCCCAATCACTAGCATGACGCCCCCTTCTTCGCGTGCCGCGGGCAAACAAAGTCGCTGCGAGTCAACCACTGTCGCGGTCGAAGTCGCCATAGGTCAAGTGCCACTAAATTTTGTTGGCAGGTTTGGCGCCGCCGCAACAGGGGCGTCGGCCATTGCCTGGCCTGTCCATTGAGGGGATGATCGATCCTAGTCAATCCAAGGGACGTCAGGATCGGCACCGCTCGGCTTGTTGGTCGGTGCACGCGACAACCGCCTGAGAACGACCCAAGAACCACCCAAACACCTCTGGGAAAACGCTGGGAGACATGACATGAGCGACAGCCGACAGCATCCGCATATTCCGAAGCTGCAGGAAGCGCTCGCGGAGGGCCGCATCGGCCGCCGCGAGTTCCTGCGCAGTTCGACCCTTCTGGGCCTCTCGGCCGGCGCCGCCTACGCCTTCGCCGGCAGGGTGACGGGGCACGGTTTTGCCGGGGGCTTCGCCGCGCCGGCGCGCGCGGCGGTGCCGAAGGGTGGCTCGATCAAGATCGGCATGCCGGTCATGGAGGTCGTGAAGCCGCACGCGCACAACTGGCTGCAACCCGCCAACATCACGCTGCAGACCTGCGAGACCCTGACCCGCACGCATCAGGACAACATCACCCGGCCGCTGCTGCTGGAGTCCTGGGAAGCGAGCGACGACCTCAAGACCTGGACCCTGAAACTGCGCCAGGACGTGAAGTGGCACAGCGGCCGGCCACTGGTCGCCGACGACGTGGTCTGGAACCTCAAGTACGTGCTCGACCCGGCCAACGGCTCGTCCTCGCTCGGCCTGATGAAGTCCTACATGCTCGAGGAATTCGACACCGGCGAGAAGAACGACGACGGCAGCGCCAAGATGTCGACCCGCCTGTGGGACGCCAACGCCATCGAGAAGGTCGACGACCAAACGGTACGTCTCAATCTCAAACTGCCGCAGGTCGCGATTCCGGAGCACCTGTTCCACTACACCAGCGCGATCACCGACCCGGAGGAGAACGGCGAGTACAAGGTCGGCAGCAACGGCACCGGCCCCTTCACCCTGGTCGAACATCAGGTCGGCGTGAAGGCGGTGCTGGAGGCAAAGCAGGGCTACTATCGCGACGGCCCCTATCTGGACCGGGTCAACTTCATCGACCTCGGCGAGGACCCCTCGGCCTTGGTCGGCGCGCTGGCCTCCAAGCAGGTCGACCTGATCTTCTCCGCCGACATCTCGCTGCTCGACACCATGAAGGCGATCCCGCACCTGGAGGTCCATCAGGCGCACACCGCGAACACCGCCGTGGTGCAGATGAACATCACCAAGAAGCCCTACGACGACCCCAAGGTGCGGCAGGCCCTGCGCTATGGCATGGACAGCAACAAATGCGTCGAGCTGGCGCTGCGCGGCTTCGGCCTGGCCGGCGAGCACCACTTCGTCTGCCCGGTGCATCCCGACTACGCGCAGCTGCCGGAGATGACGCGCGATCCGGCGAAGGCCAAGCAGCTGCTGGCCGAGGCCGGCTATCCCGACGGCATCGACATCGAGTTCAACTGCAAGAAGGACCCGGCCTGGGAGTTCGCTGCCGTACAGGCCATGACCGAGCAGTGGAAGGAGGCCGGCATCCGCGCCAACATCAACGTCATGCCGAGCGCCCAGTTCTGGGACGTCTGGGACAAGTTCCCCATGGGCTACGTCGCCTGGGCGCACCGCCCGCTCGGCTTCATGGTGCTGTCGCTCGGCTTCCGCAGCGGCGTGCCCTGGAACCCGACCGGCTTCGCCGACAAGGAGTTCGACGACCTCCTGAACCAGGCCGAGGCCACGCTCGACATCGAGGAGCGTAAGCCGATCATGGCCAAGCTGGAGCAGATCATGCAGGAGCGGGGGCCGATCGCCCAGCCGATCTGGGAGGACACCGTCACGGCGGCGACCAAGTCCGTGAAGGGCTTCACCATGCACCCCGCCAAGTTCTTCTTCTGCGAGGAGCTCGGCATCGAGGCGTGATGGCGACGAGTGCATGATGGGGGTTTCGTCGCATCGGCGCTATGCCCTTTCGGCGCTTCGCGCCAGCCCCCCTCCGGCGCTTCGCGCCGCCTCCCCCTCAAGGGGGGAGGCAAACGAAACGCTGCCGCCGCGCATATTCTCCCTCCCCCCTCGAGGGGGAGGGCGGGGAGGGGGGCGTCCGCGAAGCGGACAACAGAAAGCGGGTTTTGTTCTTAACCGGACAGCCGGCTCAAGGCCGGCATGAGAGTCGGTATGTTGCTCCGTAGTTGAGCGGCACACGCTGAAACGATAGGGGGCGCCCTTGCGGCGCCCCCGTCCTTTTGCTCGCGTTACTCCGCCGCGCGGCCGATGGGCCGGCCGCCTGGCCAGCGGGCTGGATCGGCGAGCGCGGTGCCCTCCAGCGCGCGCGGCACCGGGCCGCCGGTCGCCCAGTCGAGCAGCTCGACGCTGTGCACGATGGGAAGCTTGGTGCCGGTGGCGATCTGGGTGATGCAGCCGATGTTGCCGGTGGCGATCAGCTCGGGCGCCAGGCGCTCGATGTTGGCCACCTTGCGGTCGCGCAGGCGCCGGGCGATGGCCGGCTGCAGGATGTTGTAGGTGCCGGCCGAGCCGCAGCAGAGATGGCCTTCCGGCACCTCGAGCGGTTCGAAGCCGGCCGCCGCCAGGAGACGCTTGGGCAGCGTGGTGATCCTCTGGCCGTGCTGCATCGAGCAGGCCGAGTGATAGGCGACGCGCAGACCGCTGCGGCGCTCCGGCGCCGCCAGGCCAAGCTCGCCCACATACTCGGTCACGTCCTTGGCGATCGCCGAGATGCGCGCCGCCTTGTCGGCCCAGGCCGCATCGTTGCGCAGCATGAAGCCGTAGTCCTTGACCGTGGTGCCGCAGCCCGAGGCGTTGATCACCACCGCGTCGAGCCCCTCGCCGTCGAGCTCCGCGGTCCAGGCGTCGACGTTCGCCTTGGCCGAGGCCAGCGCCGGCTCCTCCTGTCCCATGTGATGCACCAGCGCGCCGCAGCAGCCCTGGCCGTGGGCGATCACTACCTCGACGCCGTGCCGCGTCAGGAGACGCACAGTCGCCTCGTTGATCTCCGGTGCCAGCACCGGCTGGGCGCAGCCGGTCAAGAGCGCGATCCGGGCGCGCCGCGGCCCCTCGGCCGGGATGACCTGCGGCCGATCGAGCGGGCCGGGCGCGGCGATGCGGCGCGGCGCCAGCGCCAGCATGGCGCCGATGCGCCCGAGAGTGCCCGGCGCGCGCTGCAGCACGCCGAGCGGCCGGGCCAGCCAGGCGCCGATCAAGGCCAGGCGGAAGCGCTGCGGGTAGGGCAGCAGCGCAGCCAGCAGCTTGCGCAACAAGCGATCGGCCGGCGGCCGTTTGTAGGTCGCCTCGACGTGGCGCCGCGCGTGATCGACCAGATGCATGTAGTGCACGCCTGAGGGACAGGTGGTCATGCAGGCCAGGCAGGAAAGACAGCGGTCGATGTGCTTGGCGACCTTGGCGCTGGCCGGCCGGTCGTTCTCCAGCATGTCCTTGATCAGGTAGATGCGGCCGCGCGGGCTGTCGAGCTCGTCGCCGAGCAGCACGAAGGTCGGACAGGTCGCGGTGCAGAAGCCGCAGTGCACGCAGGCGCGCAGGATGCCGTCCGCCTCGGCGATGTCCGGATCGGCAAGCTGGGCCGAGCTGAAGCTGGTCTGCATCGCGCGCTCTATCTACGCATCCACACTTGTCACCCCCGGACTTGATCCGGGGGTCCAGGGCCGAAAGCACACCACGCTTGCTATCTTGGATTGCCGGGTCCGGCCCACGGGTGCCCAGCTAAGCCGAAGACGACTCGTTGCAAGCCGACGCTGCACCAAGCGCAGCAGCCGCCCCGACGCGCTCGCGACGTGCTTTTCCGGTGTGCGCTTTCGGCGCTTCGCGCCAGCCCCCCTCCGGCGCTGCGCGCCGCCTCCCCCTCGAGGGGGGAGGCAGACAAACTGCCGGCGCGCCTTACCTTTCCCTCCCCCCTCGAGGGGGAGGGTTAGGGAGGGGGGCATCAACAAGGCGAGCATCGGAAGCGCATGCACTTTCCTAGCCGGACAGCCGTGGGTCAAGCCGGGGCATGTCAACGAAGTGTTCATGTCGAGCGACTCGCTCGTCTCCGAAATCCGGCACTCGTCCGCCATACCGATGTCACCAGGTCTCCGCCCGCAAGGCTTGCAGGCGCGTGTTCAGGCGGCCGATCGGCATGGCCTCGAGCGACTTGGCGAGCGCGCCGCTGCGATCGACGCCCTTGGACTCGGTGACCAGCGCGTCGAACTTGCGCAGGTAGTTGATCATGAGCTGATCGCCGCCGGCGTTCTGCAGGCGCTTCAGGGCCTCGGCCGGCTTCTGCTTGGCAAGTTGCTCGCTCAGGAGATCGAAGAAGACGTCCTTCTGGCCCTTGTCGTAGCCCTTGAGCGCCTGGGCGTGGTCGGCGTCGCGGCACAGCAGGGCCGCGATGTCCATGGCTATGCCGTTGAGCTCCATGGAGGTGATGCGCACCAGATGGCGGAAACCGACCGGCTTGCCCGCCTGCGCCGCTGCGTCGGACTCCGTCGCCGCTGTAGCGTCTGCCTCTTGCGCCGGCGCGCCTTCGGGCGACCCGCTCGGCGGCGTGGCGGCCGCCGCCGCTTCGCCTGCCGTGTCGGCGATCGGGGCCGCGCTCGATCCCGCGGAGTCAGGCTGGTCCTGCGTGGCTGCGGACGGCTCCCTTGCAACCTCCGTCACTGGATCAGCGGAGGGCGCCTCGAGCGGTGCTTCATGGCTTGCCTCCGCCTGTATCGCGGAGCCCTCACTCGGCTGCGCCGCGGGCGGAGGAGCGGCCTGCTTTGCCGCCTGCGGCGGCCCGGCGGGCTTTTGCTCGGCGGGCTTTTGCTCGGCTGCTTTCGGCGGGCCGGGCTTGGGCGCATCCGCTTGCAACGGAGTGGGCCTCACGGGCGGCGGCTTGGCCGCGTCGCGCTTGCTTGGCGTCGGCTGCGGCGCGGCGGACTGTGCCGGCTCGTTCCGCGCGGTCGGACCCACGTCGCGCGGCCGCATGCCCTGCTCCTCGGCCAGGCGGTCGCGCATGCGGCTGCTGAAGATCTCGCTGGCCAGGCCGCCGCGCCGCGAAGGCTCGGCCGACGTGGGTTGGGGGCGCACCAGTTGCGTGGGCGTGGGCTGCGTGGACGCAGGTTGGGCGCGGGCGCCGCGCTGAGCCCGGGAAGG
>JBHJOF010000056.1:0-10151 GCA_050330055.1 Kiloniellales bacterium | reverse complement strand
GGACGAACGCTTCTGGGACGAGCTGAAGCGCCGCCTGCCCGAAGAGGTCGCGGCGCGCCTGGTGACTGGCCCCGCGATCGAGAAGAGCATCGCGCCGCTGCGCAGCTTCGTCGCCGAGCCGATGCGCCAACATCGCCTGTTCCTGGCCGGCGACGCGGCGCACATCGTGCCGCCCACCGGCGCCAAGGGCCTGAACCTGGCGGCCTCTGACATCCACTACCTGTCACGCGCCTTCACCCGCTACTACAAGACGGGCAAGGCCGACCTGCTGGAGGCCTACTCCGAGACCTGCCTGCGCCGGGTCTGGAAGGCTGAGCGCTTCTCCTGGTGGATGACCTCGCTGCTGCACCGCTTCCCGGACCAGGGCGCGTTCCAGGAACGCGTGCAGCTGGCCGAGCTCGACTACCTGATGAGCTCGCGCGCCGCGCAGGCCTCACTGGCCGAGAACTACGTCGGCCTGCCGTTGGAGTAGCGGCGTCTCTGGCCTGTTACACTTGAACACCGTGCCGGGCGGCGAAGGCGGCGAGGTCGTCGCGCAGGCTGTGGCGCGGCGAGTCCAGCAGGTCCTGCAGATGGGCCCGGAGCTGGCCGACGTCGAGGCTGTGCAGCATGGCCTTGACCGCGGGGACCCGGACAGGCGGCATCGAGAGACTGCGCAGGCCGCAGCCGATCAGCGCCATGGCCTCGAGCGGCCGGCCGGACAGCTCGCCGCAGAGCGACAGCGGCGTTTCGGCCGCCTCGGCCTCGGCCGCGAGCTGTCTGAACAGCCGCAGGAAGACCGGCGACAAGACGTCGTAGCGGTCACTCAGCCGCGGGCTGCCGCGGTCGCAGGCGAAGACGAACTGGAAGAGATCGTTGCTGCCGACCGAGACGAAATCGGCGCGGGCGAAGAGTGCCGGAAGCTGCCAGAGCAGGGCCGGCACCTCGAGCATGGCGCCGACCTTGATCTCGCCCGGCGCCGCGCCACCCTTCGACTGCCAGGCGGCCAGTTCCTCCTCCAGGATGGACCGTGCGGCTTCCAATTCGGCGACCTCGGTGACCATGGGGAACACGACATTGAGCCGCCGGCCGGCCGCCGCCTGGATCATGGCCTGGAGCTGCTGGCGCAGCAGCGCCGGCCGGTCCAGGCTGACCCGAAGAGCGCGCCAGCCCATGGCCGGGTTCTCCTCGTCATCGTCCATCTGCAGGAAGGGCAGCGCCTTGTCGCCGCCGACGTCGAGGGTGCGGAAGACCACCGGCCGCTCGCCCATCTCGTCCAGGATGCCGGCATAGAGCTCGGCCTGCGCCGCCACGTCGGGCAGGCGATCGCGCACCATGAAGGCGACTTCCGTGCGATAGAGGCCGATGCCCTGGGCGCCGCTGTCGCGCACCGCCGGCAGATCGATCAGCAGGCCGGCGTTGGCGTTGAGCGCGACCGCGACGCTGTCCTTGCTGACCGCTGGCAGGTCACGCAGGGCCTGGAATCCGGCCTGCGCCTCGGCATGGCTGGCGATGCTACGCGCGAAGGCGGCGCGCACGCTCTCGGTCGGCCGCACCAGAACCTGGCCGCGCTCGCCGTCGACGATCACGAAGTCGCCGTCGGAGATCTGGGTGATGACGCCGGGGCAGCGGCCGATCAGCGGGATGTTGAGCGAGCGGGCGACGATGGTGACGTGCGCCGTGGCCGAGCCCTCGGCCAGCAGCACGGCGCGCAGGCGGGGCCGCTCGTAGTCGAGCAGCTCCGCCGGGCCCAGGTTGCGGGCGACAACCACGGCGTCGTCCGGCAGCTCCTGACCGCGCTCGACCCGCTCGTCGCCGACCAGCTGATCGAGCAGCCGGGTCGCCAGGTCCTCAAGGTCGCTGAGTCGCTCGCGCAGATAGCGGTCCTTGATGCTCAGCATGCGCGCGCGGGTCTCGTTCTGCACCTTCTGCACCGCCGCCTCGGCGCTGAGTCCGCTTTGGATGGCGTCCTCCATGCGGGTGCGCCAACCGCGGTCCTCGACCAGCATCAGGTAGGTCTCGAGGATCTCCTGGTACTCGCGGTCCGCTTCCGAGGGCTGCGCCGCGAGGCCCCGGCTGATGCTCGACTCGACCGCGACCAGGGCGGCGCGCAGCCGCTCGACCTCGTCGTCGGGCCGCTCCGCCACGATGCGTGAGATGACGATGCCGCGCTGGTGGAACACCGCCGTGCCCATGGCCAGGCCCTGGCTGAGCGGCGTGCCCTGCAGCCGCGCCGGCAGCGAGGTGGCGCGCGCGTCACCGCCCTGGGCGGCAATCATGCGGTCGATCGGCTCGGCCAGCACCATGGCCACGGTCTCGCAGACCTCGACGTCGGCCTCGGAGTAGCTGCGCGGGATGACGTTCTGCACTACCAGCACGCCCTTGACCCGGCCGCCGCGCAGCAGCGGCACGCCGAGCCAGGAGTGATAGATCTCTTCGCCGGTCTCCGGCCGGTAGGCGAAGAGCGGATGGCTCTGCGCCTCGGCCAGCACCAGCGGCCGCGCGTTGGCGGCGATGGTGCCGACCAGACCCTCGCCGACCTTGAGCCGGGTACGGTGCACGGCCTCCGGCCGCAGACCCTTGGTAGCGCGGAGCTCGAGCACCGGGCCGGGCATCATGACGTAGAGCGAGCAGACCTCTGCCGCCATGTAGTCGGCGATCAGCCGCACCACCCGGTCGAGCCGGCCCTGCAGCTCGCCGTGATCCTGCATGATCGCACGCAGGCGCCGCAGCAGCTCGCGCGCGCCCGCCCAGCTGCCGGGCTCGCTCTCGAGGTTTACATTGGCAGACATGGTCACGGTTCAGCAGCCCACTTCCGTTGATTGGCATACGCATAAGCCAAGCACGCCGCCTTCCGCGAAGGTCGGCGGCACCTTCGCGGAGTGTAGCAGAAAGCCCATGGCAAAAGAGAGACCGTGTCGGATCATCTGCATGACGAGAGGGGGCAGCCCGATCCGGTCACTTCGATCTCCGGCTTCGCGCAGCGGCAGGACCGAGAAGGCACCGCCCGATGCGCCGCGCGGTGACCCCTCGACGGTCCAGACTAGAGCGCGGCCAGGCCGATCTCGCCGGTGCGGATGCGCATGGCCTGGCCCAGGTCGTAGACGAAAACCTTGCCGTCGCCGATGCGTCCGGTCTTGGCCGCAGCCTGGATCGCCTCGACCACGGCTTCGGCGCGCTCGTCGGCCACGGCGACCTCGATCTTGAGCTTGGGCAGGAAGTGCACGTCGTACTCGGCGCCGCGGTAGATCTCGGTCTGCCCGCGCTGTCGCCCGAAGCCCTTCACCTCGCTCAGGGTCAAACCTTCGATGCCCAGGTCGTGCAGAGCCTGACGCACGTCGTCCAGCTTGGCTGGCTTCACCACCGCCATGACCATCTTCATGATCCACGCTCCCTCTTGTTGACCCACACTCCCGATCGTTCGCCGACGTTTCAGTTCTCGGGCGCACCGAGCCGCTCGCCCGCCGGCGCTCCGATTGCCAGCCACCGCCGCTACGCAAGCCCCGTACCAGTCCCGCTACAGAGCGCCGTGTGTCAGGCGATTCAATGGCTTGCGCGAGAGCTGCGCGAGCCGACCCCGGCCCGCCGCAGCCACCAACTGACCAGACCTTGGGCAATCTGCGCGCGCTGCCGAAAAAGCAGGCGGGCACTGCCCCATCACCGTCGACGGGCGCGATGTCATTGGGCGTGCCGCCCGTGAGCGCCGCCGCGGCGAGATCGTCATGGCCGGCGACCGCCAGGCAATGGACGAGGCCGAGGTCCGGCGCCACCTCACAGTCCAGGGCTCCGCCCCTGGACGACTCCGCCGGCCCCGGTCTAGGCTCCGTTCCTCTGGGTCATTTTGCGCCCGGCGTACCCGTGCTATTGTTCCCGCGGTGGAGCAAGGGCACGGAGATCAACGGCGGCCCGCTCGTCCTGGGGGGAACGCATGCACACAGCGCCGTCGGCCATGGTCGGCACAGCCTTCGAGGGGGTGCCGTTCGGGAACGGGCCGGCGAGTCCGTCAAACACTCATCAGCCAAGCTTCGGCCAACCTCTAGCCAGCCATCCGGGCGCCGTGCAACTGGCGCAAGCGACGGGCGAGCCGATCGGTACGGTGACCGAACTGGAGGGCGCTGCCAGGGTCAATCGCGCCGGCGGCTCGCAGCAACTCGCGTTGGGAGATCCGGTGTATCTGAACGACGAGCTGATCACCCCGCCCGGATCGTCGCTCACCGTCACCTTCGTCGACGGCACGCTGTTCTCCCTGGCCGGCGATGGCCGGCTGGTGCTGGACCGCATGATCTATGACCCGGCGGGCAGCGACAACGAGCTGCTGGTCAGCCTGCTGCAGGGCTCCTTCTCCTTCATCACCGGCGAGGTCTCCAAAGTCGGCGGGCCGGGCATGCAGCTGACGACGCCCGTGGGCACGATCGGCGTGCGCGGCACCGCCGTGGTCGGCGACTACGACCTGGTGCGCCTGCTGGTTACCCTGCTGCAAGGCCAGATCCTGTTTTCCAACGCGGTCGCCCAGGCCCTGATGGCGACGGCCTACGATACCCTCAACGTCGGCAGCGCCGATCAGGCCGATCTGACGGTCCATTCCATGACCGAGGCCGAGCAGTCGGTCTATGGCCTGCTGCTGCCGAAGATCCTGGAGCTGGTGACGCCGGAAGCGGGCGAGCAGGACCAGGACGGCGGCAATGGCGGCACCCGGGTGCTGCCCCAGTCCCCCGAGCCGGAAGACGACGGCGCCGGCGACGAGGATGCCGGCGGGCCGCGCGGCGAGGTGCCGTCCTTTACGCTGGAGGAGCTGCAGGCGCTGGTCGATCAGATCGTCGAGGAACTCCTCCAGGAGAATCCCAACCTGATCTTCCTGGCAGCGGCGGCCGGCGACGACGGCGGTGACGGCAGCGTGGTGCCGCCGCCGGTGGACGGCCCGGTCGACGGCAGTTTCGAGACCGGTTTCACCGGCTGGGAGACCGTCGGCGCCGCGACCATCGAGACGGCCGCCTTCAACTCGGGGCCCACCGAAGGCCTCAATCAGGCGCTCATCACCACCGGCACGGGCGCGCAGAGCGCTGCTTCGATCGAGGACCTGCTGGGACTCGCGCTCGGCTCGTTGACCGGCCTCGGCAACGGTACGGCGACCGAGGGCTCGGTGATCACCGCCAGCTTCACCCTGGCGGCGGGCGACGCGCTGTCCTTCGACTTCAACTTCCTGACCGACGAGATTCCGGCGGCCGGCGAGGTCAACGATTTCGCCTTCGTGCTCATCGACGATGTGCTGACCGAGCTGGCAGACACGACGACGGCCCTCGTCGCGTCCGACACGCGCTTCGTCGACGAGACCGGCTTCCTGAGCAGCTTCAGCTTCACCGCGCCAGAGGACGGCACCTACCAGCTGGCGATCGGCGTGATGGACGTCGACGATACCATCGTCGACTCCGGCCTGCTGATCGACAATGTGACCGTCACACCGGCCGCGCCCGCCGTGGTCGAGGCCTGAGCCAGACTACTCCGCCGCCGCCACCGCGGCGCGTTGCTGCAGCGCCGCGCGCTTGTGGAAGGCGCCGTCCTTCACGATCACCTTGAGCCGCTCGCGGTCGCGCAGGATGGTGATGTCCTCCAGCGGGTTGCCGTCGACCAGCAGCAGGTCGGCCAGGTAGCCGGCGCGGATCTGCCCCAGCTCGCCGCCCATCTGCATCAGCTCGCCGCCCAGCTTGGTCGCCGCCGTGATCGCCTCGAGCGGGCTGAAGCCGAGCAGCGTGACGAAGTGTTCCAGGTCCCGGGCATTGGTGCCGATCGGGTTCCAGGCGAAGCCGTTGTCGCCGCCCGGCAGAATGCGCAGGCCGCGCTTCTTCAAGACCTTCATGTTCTCGATGCACATATCCAGCTCGCGCCGGAAGTAGAGCGCGACCGGGTGCTGCTCATCGAGACCCCACTTGGCGCCCTCGCCGCGCGAGGTGGCGTACATGATGCCGACGGCGGGCGCGACAAAGACCTGGTCCTTGCGCGCCTCCAGCATATCGAGCGCCTCCTCGTCGCAGAGCGTGGCGTGGTAGATCACGTCGACGCCGTTGCGCAGGCACATCTTCACGCTCTCGGCCGAGCGCGCATGGGCAGCGGTCATCTTGCCGCGCGAGCGGGCGACCTCGCAGACCGCGGCGACCTCGGCCTCGTTCATCACCGTCTGGTGGGCGCGGGCGAAGGGCACGAACTCGTCGCCGGAAGGATTGATTTTCAGGGTATCGACGCCCTCGCGGCACATCTCGCGGGCGACCCGGCGGAACTCGTCGGCGCCGTCGCAGCAGATGGCGAAGGTCTCGCGGTACATGTGCGCCCGGCGCACGTCGCCCAGGCCGCCGGTCACGGTCAGCTCGGGGCTGGCGGCGCGCATGCGCGGGCCCGGAATCTCGCCCTCGTCGATGGCGTTGCGGATCACCACGTCGAGCCGCGGCTTCGCGGCGGCCGCACTGAACAGGCCGGTGAAGCCCTGGTCGAGCATGATGCGAGCGTACTTCATGGCCTTGAGCGTGTGCTCCTCGGGCGGGATGTCGCCCAGCGCCTCGAGGCTCGCCGTGTCGCAGAAGGAGATATGCGCGTGCGCCTCGATCAGGCCCGGAATCAGGGTCGCACCGCCGCCGTCGACCAGCTCGGCACCGTCGCGGGCGAGCCCGCCTCCCTTGGCGACTGCCTTGATGCGGTTGCCCTCGACCAGCACCTCGCCGGCGAAGGGCTTGGCGCCGCTGCCGTCGAGCACGGACACGTTGGTGAACAGAATCGGGCCGGCGGAACCGGATTCGGCCATGACACTCTCCTCCCGGTGGTAGCGCGATGCTGCCGCGCGGGCGCGCGGTTCATCGCATTCTGGTTTAGTCAAACTTTACGGGCGATTGCGCGCCGCTGTAAAGCGCGCCCGAACCCTCGCTTTTCTGCTGCACTGCGGCATGTGATTCCATCTTGACCACGGTTTAGTTTAGTTTATAAACTGCGCAGCTAAACCGAACGAGCGGGACAGGGGCGACGGCCGCCCGGCAAGCCCCGCCAAGTAAAAGCAACCTCGCAAAACTGCGAACTTCTAGGGAGGAGACCCATGCGCAGCTTGAAGACGATGCTCATTGCATCGGCCCTCGCGGTCGGCGCCGCGGCGGTCGGCGCCCAGGCACAGGACAAGAGTTTGACGCTTTGCTGGGCCGCCTGGGACCCGGCGAACGCGCTGCAGGAACTGTCCAAGGACTTCGAGGCCAAGTCCGGCATCAAGATGAGGTACGAGTTCGTGCCTTGGACCAGTTTCGCCGACCGCTTCCTCAATGAGCTGAACTCGGGCGGCAAGCTCTGTGACGTCCTGATCGGCGACAGCCAGTGGATCGGCGGCTCCGCCACCTACGGCCACTACGTCAAGCTGAACGACTTCTTCGAGCAGGAAGGCATCTCGATGGACGACTTCCTGCCGGCCACGGTCTACGCCTATTCGACCTGGCCCAAAGGCGAGTCGGAGTACTGGGCCCTGCCGGCCATGGGCGACGCGCTGGGCTGGGTTTATCGCAAGGACTGGTTCTCGCGACCGGAGTTGCAGGAAGAGTTCAAGGCAACCTATGGCCGCGAGCTGGACGTGCCCAAGAACTGGAACGAGCTGAAGGAGGTCGGCGAGTTCTTCCAGGGCCGCGACATCGACGGCAAGACCGTCTACGGCATGGGCATCTATACCGAGCGCGGCTCGGAAGGCATCACCATGGGCGTGACGGCGGCCATGTATGCCTGGGGCTTCCAGTACGAGAACCCCGACAAGCCTTACGACATGGAGGGCTACGTCAACAGCCCGGAGGCGGCCGAGGCTCTGGAGTTCTACAAGGAGCTCTACAAGTGCTGCGTCCCACCGGGCCATTCCGACGCCTACATGACCACCAACCTGGACGCCTATAAGTCCGGCACGGTCGCGATGCAGATGAACTGGTTCGCCTTCTTCCCCGGCATCCTGAAGGACGAGGACGTCGGCGGCGACAGGTCCGGCTTCTTCGTCAACCCGGGCCAGAAGGTCGAGGCCTCGACCCTGGGCGGCCAGGGCATCTCGGTCGTTGCCTATTCCGACAAGCAGGACATGGCGCTCGAGTACATCAAGTGGTTCGCCGAACCCGAGGTGCAGAAGAAGTGGTGGGCGCTGGGCGGTTATTCCTGCCACAAGGCGGTGCTCGAGGATCCCAACTTCCCGAACACGGCCCCCTACGCCGCCGACTTCCTGAAGGCTATGCGCAATGTCAAGGACTTCTGGCAGGAGCCGACCTACGCCGAGCTGCTGCTGGCCATGCAGAAACGGGTCCACGACTACGTAGTGGCCGACGTCGGCACGGCGCAGGAAGCACTCGACAAGCTGATCGAGGACTGGACCGACACCTTCGAGGACGACGGCAAGATCTAGATCTTGGCGTTATGATGGGGAGCCCGGGGGCCGGCTAGTCAGCCGGCCGGCCCCCGAAGGCTCGGGGTTTGATTGCTCCTTGCCCGGTGGACGGATCGGCGGACGAGATGAGCGAAGCAGCGGCAAAGCAGGCAGCGGATAGCGGCATGGCGGCGCGGATCGCGGCGCGCAGCGGCGCCCGCTCGCTGCGCGGCCTGTCGGACCGGGCGATCGCCTGGTGGTTCGTCGGACCGACCATCGCCCTCCTGCTGGCGATCAACATCTTCCCGCTGATCTGGAATATCGTCCTCAGCTTCACCAACTATCGCGCCAACCGGCCGGGCGTGCCGATCCAATGGGTCGGCACGCGCAACTACGAGCGGCTGCTCGGCAGCGCGGACGTCTGGGGCTATCTGCAGACCACGGCGCACTTCGTCTGCTGGTCGATCTTCTTCCAGGTGCTGTTCGGCTTCGGCCTGGCCTGGTTGATCAACCGACAGTTCAAGGGCCACACTGCCTGGACCACCCTGATTCTTTTGCCCATGATGCTGTCGCCGGCCGTGGTCGGCACCTTCTGGACCTACCTCTACCAGCCGCAGATCGGCATCTTCAATGCGATCGTGAACCTCTTCGTCGACGCCGGCTCCTTTACCATGATCGGCAGCGTCGAACTGGCGCCCTGGTCGATCATCCTGGTCGACACCTGGATGTGGACGCCCTTCGTCATGCTGATCTGCCTGGCCGGGTTACGCTCGATCCCGGAGTACATCTACGAGGCGGCTGAGGTCGACGGCGCCTCGCAGTGGCGCCAGTTCTGGACCATCACCCTGCCCATGGTGCTGCCCTTCCTGATGCTGGCGGTGCTGTTCCGCGCCATCGAGAACTTCAAGATGTTCGACATGGTGGTGGAGCTGACCTCGGGCGGGCCGGGCTCGACCACGGAGCTGGCCTCCATCAACCTGAAGCGCGAGGCCTTCGAGAAGTGGCGCACCGGCTACAGCGCGGCCTTCGCAGTGATCCTCTTTGTCACCGTGTTCGGCGCCGCCAACGTCTTCGTCAAGTTCCTCAACGTGGTGAAGAACCGATGAGCGCCGCCGTCGCCCGCACGCCGCTGCAGCCCTCGCCCTTCACCCGGCGCCTGGCCGCAGTTCTGGTGATCAGCTACGCCCTGGTTGCGCTGATCCCCATGCTCTGGATCTTCCTGACCGGCTTCAAGACGCCGCCCGATTCGATCGCCTATCCGCCCAAGGTCTTCTTCGAGCCCTCGATGGAAGGCTACGTCAATCTCTTCACCAGCCGCTCGCGCCAGACGCCGGAGTACATGGCGAGCCTGCCGCCGGCCGAGAGCTGGTACGACGAGCTGGTGCGCAAGCGGAACATGGTGATCACCGGCCCCTCGCGTTTCGTCGACCGCTACACGAACTCGCTGATCATCGGCTTCGGCTCGACCTTTCTCTCGGTCTTCCTCGGCACGCTCGCCGCCTATGCCTTCTCGCGCTTTCGCGTGCCGCTGAAGGATGACCTTATGTTCTTCATCCTCTCGACGCGCATGTTCCCGCCGATCGCCGTGGCGATCCCGATTTACCTGATGTATCGCGAGCTCGGCCTGTCCGACACGCACCTCGGCATGATCATCCTCTATACCGCGGTCAACATGAGCCTGGCGGTATGGCTGCTCAAGGGCTTCATGGACGAGATCCCGCCGGAGTACGAGGAAGCCGCCATGGTCGACGGTTACACCCGGCTGCAGGCTTTCCGCAAGGTGGTGCTGCCGCAGGCTGCCACCGGCATTGCG
>JBHJOF010000055.1:0-5567 GCA_050330055.1 Kiloniellales bacterium | reverse complement strand
CGCTGCTCGTCGCCGACGAGGCATCGGGCGGGGCGGGGGCGGGGCCTGCTCCTCAGGCCGATGAGGAGCCCGGCCTCATCGGCCGCATCCTCAGGTCGTTGAAGCTTTCGAGCGACAATGGCGCGGCAAACCAGGACCAGCAGCCACGTTTCGCGCGGCCCGTCGGTGAGATCGGTCGCTAGCTAGGAGGCCAACACGTCCGGTCCGAGCGCAAAGGCCGCCCAGACCAGGCAGGTAATCACTCCGAGCAAGAGAAGCGCGCGAAGATCGCTTCGCTTGTCGCTCAATCTCCGGCGAAAGACCCTCTGAAACTTTCCTGACCAAATCGACATGATTCTCGTAGTTTATGTAGGAAAATTTCGGAGCGAGATCAACCGCGCCCTCTCAAGTGCGACAGTCTGGCAGCGGCGTGGCGTTGTGCTATGGTCGCGCCCGTTCCTTTCGGCCCCATCACATCGGAGCGCAGAGGCGCCATGTTCTTTCGCAGCGACCAGCCGCACGGCCTGCCGCACAATCCTTTCAACGCCATCGTGGTGCCGCGGCCGATCGGCTGGATCTCCAGTCTCAGTGCCGACGGCCGGGTGAACCTGGCGCCCTATTCCTTCTTCAACGCCGTCGCCTACACGCCGCCGCAGGTCATGTTCTCGGCCTCCGGCCGTCACGACCAGGGCGGGCCGAAGGACAGCGTCGCCAACATCGAGGCGACCGGCGAGTTCGTCGTCAACCTGGCGACCTGGGCGTTGCGAACGCAGATGAACGCGAGCTCGATCGCCGCCCCGCACGGCGTCGACGAGTTCGAGGTCGCCGGCCTCACCAAGGCCGGGTCGACACTGGTGGTACCGCCGCGCGTCGCCGAATCGCCGGTTCACCTGGAATGCCGCTACGTGCAGTCGGTCAAGCTGCTGTCCAACGATCCGAGCAACGTGGGCACGGTGATCTTCGGCGAGGTGCTGGGCATCCACATCGACGACAGCGTGCTGAGCGACGGCCTGGTCGACATGACGAAGCTGCAGCCGATCGGCCGGCTCGGCTACATGGACTATGTCAAGGTGACCGAGGTCTTCACCATGCAGCGTCCCAAATGGCCCGACGACGCGCCCGCCAAAGTGCGCGAGAGCGTGTCGTGATTCGTAGCGTGCATCAACTTTGACGCTGTGTTCTATCAGGCAGGGTAGAAACAAGCGATTTTGACACAGATGAACACAGATGAACTTGATCTGGCCTTTGTCATCCGATGGAGAGCTTAAACTGCTGTAGCATCGCTATATGGCAGTGCTTTCACCATTCAGTTTGTGTTCATCTGTGTTCATCCGTGTCAATATCGGTTTGTCATCACCGGGCGAAGACCCGGTGATCCATGGAACTGTGCGCACAAGGCCTGGATGCCCGGGCCTTCGTCCCGAAGGGGCTATGGCCCGCAAGCGTGTCAAGCACGGGCATGACAACAAACGAGTGTGCCGCCAATTCGCTTGTCTTAGGCGGTGCCTTTGGCCGTCTTCGCTTCGCTCGGCCTGATCAGCAATCGGTAGGACAGGAAGGCGCCGATCGCGACCACGGCAAGGGCGAGCGCCATGCCGCGGCCGGTCTCGTCGTGCAGCTGGCCGACGGCGACGCCGATGCCGGCGGCGACCACCATCTGGATGAAGCCGAGCAGCGCCGAGGCCGCGCCCGCCATGGTCGGAAAGGGGCCCATGGCGCCGGCCAGCGCGTTGGGCAGCATCAGGCCGCAGCCGACCAGGAACAGGAAGAAGGGCGCCAGCACCGCCAGCAGATCGACGACGCCGGCCAGCGATAGCACGGCGGCCGTGCCACCGGCCAAAAGCCCCACCAGGCTGCCGATCAGGATCATGCGCTCCAGGCCGAGACGCATGGTCAGCCGCCCGGAGAGCAGCGTGCCCAGCATGTAGCCGACGACGATCGCGGCGAAGCAGAGGCCATACTCTTCGGGGCTCAGGCCCAGCACGTCGATCAGCAGGAAGGACGAGCCGGAGATGAAGACGAAGATCCCCGAATAGGCACAGGTGGCGACCAGCACGTGGCCGAGGTAGGCCCGGTGCTGCAGCAGGCTGCGATAGTTCAGCAGCTGGCGCCCCAGGCGCAGCGTCGGATCGCGCGACTGGTTGGTCTCCGGCAGCTGGGTGAAGACGCCGGCCAGGATCGTGGCGCCGAACAGGGCCAGCACCAGGAAGCTGGCGCGCCAGCCGAACCAGACCTGGATGAAGCCGCCCAGAATCGGTCCCAGGGCCGGTGCCAGGGCCATCGCCATGCCGACGTAGGACAGCACCCTGGCGGCGCGCTCGCGGCCGTAGACGTCGCGCACCACGGCGCGGCCCAGCACCACCCCGGCGCAGGCGCCGACCGCCTGCAGCAGCCGCGCGGCGATCAGGAGCCCGATGCTCGGCGCCAGCATGCAGGCGATCGAGGCCAGCACGTAGATCACCAGCCCGACCAGGAGCACCGGCCGCCGCCCGAAGCGGTCGGAGAGCGCGCCGTAGACGAGCTGCGACAGCGCGAAGCCGATCAGGAAGACCGACAGCGTGAGCTGCGCCTCGCCGGCATCGACCCCGAAGTGGGCGGCGATTGCCGGCAGCGACGGTAGGTAGAGATCGGTCGAGATCGCCCCGAAGGCCACCAGCCCGGTGACGAGCACGACGACGATCAGGCTGTCGGGGCGGGCCATGCGTGTCGCAGCATGTGGAGCGGGGCAGGTTGCTCTTGGCGTTTCGCGGCGGGCGGAAGCGCCGGTTATAGTCCGGGCGGCCCGGGAACGCCAGACGGCGCTGGCGGGCCTTCTGAGCGGAAATGGAGCGAGCCATGAGCGAAGCGACCGGGGACCGGTCTTGGATGCCCGCCGACGCCTATGGCCGCAGCCTGCGCGGCTTCGGGGTCAACCTGCTGGTGCGCAACGTGGCCCGCACGGTCGCCTTCCAGACGACGGTGCTGGGCGTCACGCTGGTGCATGCCGACCGTGACTTCGCGGTGCTGCGCCACGGCGGACACGAATGGATGCTGCATGGCGATCACACCTACCATTCCAATCCCCTGCTGGCGCTGACCGGCGACGGCGTGCTCCGCGGCGCCGGCGTCGAGCTCAGGCTCTACGGCATCGACCCCGACGCGGCCGAGGCGCGTGCCCGCAAAGCCGGCTTCACCGTTCTCGCCGCCGCGGCCGACAAGCCGCATGGCCTGCGCGAGTGCTACCTGGCCGATCCCGACGGCTACGTCTGGGTGCCGGGCAGTGCGTTACCTGAGGCGTGAGCGACAATATGAGTCTTAGTTAGGCCCCCCTCCCTAACCCTCCCCCTCGAGGGGGGAGGGGATTCAAGGCCATGATCGCGCCCAGTTCGCCTCCCCCCTTGAGGGGGAGGCCGGCGCCTGAGCGCCGGGTGGGGGGCGCTCCGCGTAGCGGAGCAACACAAGAGTCGTTTGTGACCGTGATTGTATCGCGAGAAAAAGGAGTCGCGCCGTCACCCGTAGCGCAGCAGGCCGTTGCCCTGATCGCGCAGCCAGCGCTCGGGACCGGCGACTTCGGCGGTGAGGCGGGCGACCAGTTTCCAGAAGCGGCGGCTGTGGTTCATGTGCACCAGGTGCGCGACCTCGTGCGCCACCACGTAGTCGAGCACTGCTTCCGGCGCCATGATGAGGCGCCACGAGAAGGAGAGCTCGCCGCTCGCCGCGCAGCTGCCCCAGCGGCTCTTGGTGTCGCGCAGGGTGACGCGGGCGGGCGGGCGCTCGATAACGGCCGCCTTGGCGCGTGCCCGCGCGGCGATCTCGTCGCGCGCGGCGCGCTTCAGGAAGTCGGTGACGCGGCGCGACAGATGGTCGGCGTGGCCCGAGACCCAGATGCCGCCCGCCTCGCGCCACACGCCTCGCCGCGCGCCCGGCGCGTGACGGATGACGTGCGGCGCACCGAGATAGGGCAGTTCGGCGCCGTCGATAAAGGGACGCTGTGGCGCCAGAGCGGCGAGCTGGTCGCGGATCCAGTCGACCTTGCGCTCGGCGAAGTCCAAGCCCTCGCGCAACGGCACGCGCTGCGGCAGCACCAGGCGCAACTCGCCGCTGCGCTGATCGACGCGCAGGGTAAGGCGGCGGGCACGCCGGTTGCGCTGCACGGCCAGGGTCACGTCCTGTCCAGCGACGCACAAGATATGGGGCCTGGAGCGATCCCCCCGCATGTATCTCGTATAAACCGAGCCCCGGCTGACGGCAAGCCCCGCGGCCCCTGGGGAGCGTCGCAGTCCCAATGCGCCAGCATTGGAACTGCTTCGGCCAATCGGAAGGAGGGACTTTACCCCTCACCCTCCCAGGCTTCCGCAGGAAGCCTGGGAGGGTGAGGGGGCGTTTGTTGTCAACTGCAGCATCAACCCATTTGATCGAACCGGTATCAGACTGGTTGATCAAACCCGCTCGGCTTCCTTGGTCAGCAGGGCGCTCTTGCGTCGCAGCCCCCATCGATAGCCTCCGAGCTCGCCGTCATGGCGCAGCACGCGATGGCACGGCACGATGAGCGCGACCGGATTGGTGGCGCAGGCGCGGCCGATGGCGCGCTGGCCGTGCGGCAGGCCGAGCGCGGCGGCGATCTCGGCGTAGCTGCGCGTCTCGCCGCAGGGGATCGCCATCAGCTCGTTCCACACGCGGCGCTGGAAGGCGGTGAAGCGGATGTCGAGCGGCAGGTCGACGTGCGGCGCCTCGCCCGCGAGGAACTTCACGAAGGCGTCGACCGCGCTGGCGCTGGCCTCGTGGTCGCGGACGATCGAATCGGCCTCGGGGAATTCGGCGAAAAGCGCCGCCTCGAGCTGCGCGTCGTCGTCACCGAGGCTGACGAAGCAGACGCCCCTGGCGGTCGCCGCCACCAGGAGGCGGCCGAGCGGCGAATCGACCATGGCGTAGGCGATCTTGGCGCCTTTGCCGCCCTTGGCGTAGGAGGCAGGCGTCATGCCCAGGTGATGCTGGGCGCGCTCATAGACCCGGCTCGACGAGCCGTAGCCGGATTCATAGGTGGCGCCGGCGATCGACTCGCCGTCGCGCAGGCGGTCGCGGAAGCGCCGGCTGCGTCGGGCATCGGCGTAGTCGCGCGGCGAGACGCCCATGACCTTGCGGAACAGGCGCTGCAGGTGCCAGGGGCTCATGCCGACCGCCCCGGCCAGCTCGGCCAGGGTGACCGGCTCGCCCTCGCGCTCGTCGATCAGGGCGCAGACCGCCTGCACCGTGGCGAGCTGCTTGGCCGAAGCCTGCCGGTGGCCATTACCGGCCGTCTTCGAGGTCGTGCCCGAGGTCGTGCCCGAGGTCGTGCTGGGCCGGCCCGCCTTGGCCCGGCCCACCTCAGCAGGGGGTCGCATCGGAGCCACCGTTTCCGTAGAGATCGCCGCCATTGTGCTTGTTCCCGCTTGGTTTGTCGTTGCAGGCCTTGAGATAGGCGCTCCCCCCACCTGCTTCTATCCGAAGCTTGCGCCCAGGGAAAGCCGGCGGGAAAGCCGGCGGCCTCTGGCGGACCTCTTCAGTCTGGCTTTTGCCGCCCGGGCTTGCCGCGCAATGTGGGCCATAGTTTATAGTGGCTTCAAGGGCTT
>JBHJOF010000054.1:0-21938 GCA_050330055.1 Kiloniellales bacterium | reverse complement strand
CGGCGCAGCGCCGGCTTGCATTCGAGGATCACGCTGGCGCCTTGGTCCTTGACCTGGGCGATGAAGCGACTGGCCAGGATGGTGTCGCCGAAGCCCTGCTCGGGGTAGAGCAGGATGGTCTTGCCGACCAGGTCCTCACCCTGCCAAGGCGGCTGGCGATGACCCGGCCGGGCGATCTCGCCGATCTCCCAGCGCGTCGCATAGTCCCGCCAGCCCTCGGCGAAACGCCCAAGGTGCAGCAGCACCAGAGCCCGGTCCCAGCGCATGGCAGCGTCGCCCGGCTGCAGCGCCAGGGCGCCGTCGATCGCCGCCAGCGCCTCTTCGAAGCGGGCGGCGTCGCGATAGACCAGGCCAAGGTTGAACCGCGGGCGGGGGTCGCGGGGCTGCGCCTCGACCGCGGCGCCGAGCACAACCACGGCCTCGTCGAAGAGGTCCAGATCCTTCAGCACGTTGCCCAGGTTGCCGAGCGCCGCCGGGTCGCCGGGCTTGATCTCCAGAGCGCGCCGATAGCAGAGCGCGGCGGCCTGCAGCCGCTGCTGCGAGCGCAACGCCACGCCCAAGTTGGACCAGATGCCGGAGTCTCCGGGGCGCGCGGCGAGATAGGCGTTGTAGGCCGCCACCGCCTCGGCCAGGCGACCGTTCTGATGAAACTTGCAGGCCAACGCGCGCAGCCGCGTCAGGTCGCGGATCGGCACTGCGCCGGGGCTTGCAGGCTTTGCCGCCGCCGCGGGCGGCGTCCCGCCCGACTGCGGCGCCGCGGTCTGCTTCGACCGGGGCCGGCCTTGGCCTTCGGCCTGTTCATCCGCCATGGCGAGCTGTCCTCTCGTGGGACTTGTTGCGCCGTCCGGGACCGGCCGTTGGCTTGTGGTTATCTCGGCGCTTCCGCGAACTGATCGAGCGCCTCGGCCACGGCCTCGAAAATCGTGGGCCAGTCGCCGGATTGGGGCTGCCGGAAGAGGCGCATCGTCGGATACCAGGGCGTCGTGTCCGGCGCCAGCGCCCAGCGCCAGTCGGCGTCGCGCGGCAGAATCAGCCAGACCGGCCGGCCCAGGGCGCCGGCCAGGTGGGCGGCAGTGGAATCGGCGGTGATGATGAGGTCGACTTGCTCCATCAGGCGGGCGAGGTCTTCCAGGCCGGTGAGGAAGCTGCTGAGGTCGTGCAGCAGGCCGGAGGCACCGAGCTGCTTTACCTCCCGGGCACTCTCGCCGCGCTGCAGGGCGTAGACCGCCACGTCCGGCCGCCGCATGAGCCGGAAGAAGGGCGTCAGGCCCGGCCCGGTCAGGGACCCTGCCGGGCGGCTGCCGTCCTCCGGCTGGGCGCCCCAGATCAGCCCCAGGCTGAGCCGCGACTTGGCGGGATGCATGAGGACGAAGCCGGCCCGCTCCGGCGCCTTCAGGTAGGCCGTCTTGGCCGGCAGGTCCTGCGGCCGGACGCGAACCACCCGCGGCACCGAGAGCAGCGGCAGCTGCACGTCGACGGCGGACTCATGCTCGTCGAAGGCGGCGATCTCGTCGATGCCCTCCAGACTGCGCAGCAGGGGCAGCAGCGCCGGCTGGCATTCCAGCACCAGGTGCCCGCCCGCGGCCTGCAGCAGCGGCACGAAGCGGCAGAACTGCAGCACCTCGGCGACGCCCTGCTCGGCCCGGACCAGCAGGGTGCGGCCGCGCAGATGGGCCCCGTTCCAGATCGGCAGGCCGGAGACCAGGGTGTCGCCGCTGTCGCCCTCGAAGCGTGCCTCGAGCGCCCGGAAGCCTTCCGGATAGTCGCCCTTGGCCAGCAGCGTGAGGGCGCGGTCGAGCTTGACCGCCAGGTTGTTGGGCCAGATTTCCAGCGAGCGCTCGAAACAGGCCAGCGCCTCCTCGTAGTGGCCCAGGTCGCGCAGCACCAGGCCCAGATTGTTGTGCACCCCCGGCGCCTTGGGGGCGAGTGCGATTGCCCGGTGCAGCACCTCGACCGCCTTGCGATGCTGCCCCATGGCCCGCAGGGTCGAGCCCAGGTTGGCCAGCAGGCCGGGATCGTCGGGGCGCAGCGCCAGGCCGCGCTCATAGGCCGCCAGGGCGGCGTCGATGCGGCCCTGGGCGCGCAGCACCACGCCCATGTTGTTCAGCGCGTCGACGTGGCCGGGATCGAGCTCCAGGGCTCGGGCATAGCTGCGGTACGCCTCCTCCAGCTTGCCCTCGCGGTGCAGGGCGATGCCGCGGGCGAACTCGCGCGCCGCGACCGAGGTCGCGGGTGGCTGGGTCTGCCGGGCCGCCCCTTGCTGCGCACCGGCCACCATGGAAACTACCCCCTAGTGCAAGTAATCGCTGCCTAGCTTCTCAGCAATCTGCACCGCGTTCAAGGCCGCACCCTTGCGCAGGTTGTCGGCCACCACCCAGAGCATGAGCCCGTGCTCGACGGTCGGGTCGCTGCGGATGCGGCTGACGAAGACCGCGTCCTCGCCGGCGCATTCGGCCGGCGTCACGTAGCCCTCGTCGACCCGGTGGTCGATTACGGTGACGCCGGGCTGCTGGCGCAGCGCCTCGCGCGCCTCCTCCTCGCTGATCGGGCTCTCGAACTCGACGTTGACCGCCTCGGCGTGGCCGATGAAGACCGGCACGCGCACGCAGGTCGCCACCACCTTGATCGCCGGGTCGAGTATCTTCTTGGTCTCGACCACCATCTTCCATTCCTCCTTGGTGTAGCCGTCGTCCATGAAGACGTCGATGTGGGGAATGACGTTGAAGGCGATCTGCTTGGTGAAGAGCTCCGGGCGCAGCGGCTCGTTCACGTAGATGCCGCGGGGCTGGTTGAAAAGCTCGTCCATGGCGTCCTTGCCGGCGCCCGAGGTCGACTGGTAGGTCGCCACCACGACCCGCTTGATGCGCGCAAGCTCGTGCAGCGGCTTGAGTGCCAGCACCATCTGGATGGTCGAGCAGTTGGGATTGGCGATAATATTGCGCTTGCCGTAGCCGGCGATGGCGTCCGGATTGACTTCCGGCACCACCAGGGGCACGTCCGGATCCATGCGGAACTGCGAGGTGTTGTCAATCACCACCGCGCCGGCCCGGGCGGCGCGCGGCGAATGCTCGGCCGAGACCTTGGCGCCGGGCGACGACAGCACGATGTCGATGCCCTTGAAATCGAAGCGCGCCAGGTCCTGGACCTTGAGCTCCTCGTCCTCGCCGAACGATACCGTCTTGCCGACCGAGCGGTCGGACGCAAGCGCGACCACCTCGTCGGCCGGAAAGGCGCGCTCGGCCAGCGTCGTCAGGATTTCCCGACCGACGGCGCCCGTGGCGCCGGAAATTGCGATCCTGTAGCCCATGGCGGTCTACCTCTGGTCCTTCTGGTGGCCCGGCTGAAGCCCGCTGTCGATGGGGGCCGCGGCCGGGGGAATCGAGCGGCGGTGTTACGCCGCGCCGATCCGGATTGCAAGGGGATCGGGGCGCCTCCCGCCGCCTCGACACCCTCTCGGATCAGGGCCTATCTGGTCAGAGGGAGGCCAAAAAAGAAGGCCGCCCTGTGACGGACGGCCCTGCTTTGCTTATGCCTTGAATGGCGTTACTTGGCCTGCTCCGTCGGAGCCTGGGACTGCTGCACCGGCTTGCTAGTCTGCTCGGCCGATGCGACGGTGCTGGCACTCTGGTGGCCCATGCAACCGGCTGCAGCAAAGGACGGCACGGCGAGCGCGCCAAGCGCGAAGGTCGTCACGACCACTGCCAAAGTCCTGCGCATCGTTCTCGTCTCCCGTCGGAAGGGCGTTGACCGGAACCCTAGCGTGTATTGGCCCCCCAGTCAATTCACCGCTGTGACAATCCCGAGCTTTTCCCAGGAAATGCCGCGAGCCTGGGTGATCGCTCCTGAATGCAAAGGCTAGCCGCCAAGGCGCTTGAGGGCATCGAGCAGCGCGTCGCCCATCGCCGAGGTGGTGACCCTGGTCTTGTCCGGCTGCATGACGTCGGCGGTGCGCAGCCCGGCGCTGAGCACGCGTTCCACCGCCTTTTCGAGCAGGGCGGCCTCGTCCTGCAGGTCGAAGGAGTAGCGCAGCATCATCGAGAAGCTCAGCACGCTGGCCAGCGGGTTGGCGATGCCCTGGCCGGCGATGTCCGGGGCCGAGCCGTGCACCGGCTCGTAGAGGCCGCGCCTGCGGCCGCTTGCGTCCGGCGCGCCCAGCGAAGCCGAGGGCAGCATGCCGAGCGAGCCGGTCAGCATGCCGGCCTCGTCCGACAGCATGTCGCCGAACAGGTTGTCGGTGACGATCACGTCGAACTGCTTCGGGTTGCGCACCAGCTGCATGGCGCAATTGTCGGCGTACATGTGAGTGAGCACGACGTCGCCGTACTCGGCCGCGTGCAGGCGGGTCACCTCCTGGCGCCACAGCACGCCGGATTCCATCACGTTGGCCTTCTCGACCGAGCAGACCTTGTTGCCGCGCTTGCGCGCCATCTCGAAGGCGGAGCGGGCGACGCGGGCGATCTCGGACTCGGTGTAGCGCTGCGTGTTGATGCCGACGCGCTCGTTGCCCTCGCGGATGATGCCGCGCGGCTCGCCGAAATAGACGCCGCCGGTGAGCTCGCGAATGATCAGGATGTCGAGGCCGCTCACCACCTCGGGCTTCAGGGTCGAGGCCTCGACCAGGGCGTCGAAGCAGAGCGCCGGGCGCAGGTTGGCGAAGAGGTCCATCTCCTTGCGCAGGCGCAAGAGGCCGCGCTCGGGCTTCTGGGCGAAGGGCAGGTCGTCCCACTTGGGTCCGCCGACCGCCCCCAGCAGCACCGCGTCGGCCACCAGCGCCTTCGCCATGGTGGCGTCGGCCAGCGGCGTGCCGTGCGCGTCGATCGCGGCGCCGCCGACCAGGTCCTCCTCGACCTCGAAGGAGGCCCGCCGGCTCTTGTTGAACCACTCGATCACGCGCTGCACCTGGCCCATGCACTCGGGCCCGATCCCGTCGCCGGGCAGCATCAAGACTTTCCTGTTGGACGCCACGGTCTCTTCCCCTCATTTCTCGTACCCGCGCCTGCGTGGCGCATCCGCGCCGGTATATAGCGGCCCAGCCACGAGGATGAAAAGCCCGCTGCCGGTGCCCTGGTGCCACGCCGTGGCACCAGGGACGGTCTTTCAGCAGGATTCTGTCTCTCCCCAGGGGGAGGGGGGTGGGGGCTACAACCAGGGCTGGCTATGAGCGCGCCGGTCCTCGAAGCGGTCGATCGCTGCGGCCTGCTGCAGCGTCAGGCCGATGTCGTCGAGGCCGTTCAGCAGGCAGTGCTTGCGGAAGGGATCGATCTCGAAGGCGATGCTGCCGCCATCCGGGCCGGTGATGACCTGCTTCTCCAGGTCGACCGTGATGACGGCGTTGGCGCCGCGCAGGGCGTCGTCCATCAAGAGATCGACCTGCTCCTGCGGCAAGGCGATCGGCAGGATGCCGTTCTTGAAGCAGTTGTTGTAGAAAATGTCGGCGAAGCTCGGCGCGATGATGCAGCGGATGCCGAAGTCGAGCAGCGCCCAGGGCGCGTGCTCGCGGCTCGAGCCGCAGCCGAAGTTGGCGCCCGTCACCAGGATCTTGGCGTCCCTGTAGGCCGGCTTGTCGAGCACGAAGTCCTTCGCCTGGCCCTGCTCGTCGACGCGCAGCTCGTAAAACAGGCCGGCGGCCAGCCCGGTGCGCTTGATGGTCTTCAGGAACTGCTTGGGGATGATCATGTCGGTGTCGACATTGACCATCGGCAGCGGGGCGGCAACCCCGGTGAGCGTCGTGAACTTGTCCATTTCGTCCTTCTAAGCCCCGCCTTTGGTGCTCCTGCTTTCGGGAGCATTGATCAGCAGACAGCCGGCGGTGATGTCGTGCAGCGCCTGGTGGCGCTCGGTGAAGGCGACCGCGAAACAGGAGACCAGCGCGACGATCAGCGAGACCAGCGCGAAGACCATGACCTGTGCCGCGGTGTCGATCAAGACAAGCGCCAGCGGCAACCAGTAGAACCAGCCGCGCTGGACCGCGCGAAAGAAGGTGATGCGCCGCAGCTCCAGGTCGGTGACCTTGATGCGCAGCAGCTGCTTGCCCAGCGTGGCCTGCCGCGTGCTGCTCTCGAGCCCGGCCATGTAGGCGATCACGACCAGCAGGTAGATCGCCAGAAAGACCAGGTAGCCGGGACCGGGCGGCGGCGGGGTCTGGGCCTGAGTCATGATCTGGGCCGGGGACAGCAGATAGACCCCCAGCGCCAGCGGCAGGGCCAGGATCACGCCATCGATTGCCGCGGCGCCGGTGCGGCGCCAGAAGCCGGCATAAAGCTTCCGGGTGGAGGTCTCGTCGAGCGGCGCCGCGACGGCACCGGACGGGGGAGGTTCGTAGGCGTTCATGAACTATCCTCCGCGGTCGGCGGCTCTCCCCATGAGCCGCACCGCTGGTTGGCGGATCGGCTGATATCAGAGGCTGAGATCGGGCAGCGGGGCGAACAAGCCAGACTTCTTCCCGACAGGTTGATCCGACGGCCCGCCAACTGTCCTGGCAGGCGAGCCTACTATACCCCTTTTGCGGCCGTCTTACGAGGCCGTGTCTTGCGGATCATAGATGGCGCTTATGAGAGCAGCTCGCGCACGTCGGTGATGTGGCCGGTAACCGCCGCCGCCGCGGCCATGGCCGGGCTCATCAGGTGGGTGCGGCCGCCGCGCCCCTGGCGGCCCTCGAAGTTGCGGTTCGAGGTCGAGGCGCAGCGCTCGCCCGGCTCCAGCCGGTCGGCGTTCATCGCCAGGCACATGGAGCAGCCGGGCTCGCGCCACTCGAAGCCGGCCTCGAGGAAGACCCGGTCGAGGCCCTCCTCCTCGGCCTGGTGCTTCACCAAGCCGGAACCGGGCACGATCATGGCCTGCACGCCTTCGGCCACCTTGCGGCCCTTGGCCACGGCGGCGGCCTCGCGCAGGTCCTCGATGCGGCCGTTGGTGCAGGAGCCGATGAAGACCTTGTCGACCGTGACCGCGCTGAGCGGCGTGCCGGCCGCCAGCCCCATGTAGGCCAGCGCCCGCTCCATGGCCTGGCGCCGCGCCTCGTCGGGCGCCGTCGTGGGATCGGGCACGGCGCCGGTCACCGGCAGCACGTCCTGCGGGCTGGTTCCCCAGGTGACCTGCGGCACGATCTCCTCGGCCAGCAGCCTGACCTCGCTGTCGTAGCGCGCGCCGGGATCCGACGGCAGGGTGCGCCAGTAGGCCTCGGCCTGCTCCCAGAGCCCCGCCTTGGGCACCATGGGCCGGCCCTTGAGATAGGCGAAGGTGGTCTCGTCCGGCGCGATCAGGCCGGCCCGGGCGCCGGCCTCGATCGACATGTTGCAGACCGTCATGCGGCCTTCCATGGAGAGCTCGGCGATCGCCGGGCCGGCGTACTCGATGACGTGGCCGGTGCCGCCGGCGGTGCCGATCTTGCCGATGATGGCGAGGATCAGGTCCTTGGCCGTGGTGCCGGCGGGCCGCGCGCCCTCGACCATGATGCGCATGTTCTTGGCCGGGCGCTGCAGCAGGGTCTGGGTCGCCAGCACGTGCTCGACCTCGGAGGTGCCGATGCCGAAGGCGAGCGCGCCGAAGGCGCCGTGCGTCGCAGTGTGGGAATCGCCGCAGACGATGGTCATGCCCGGCTGGGTGAAGCCCTGCTCCGGCCCGATGATGTGCACGATGCCCTTGCGCACGTCGTCCATGGCGAACATCTCGACGCCGAACTCGGCGCAGTTCTTCGCCAGGGTCTCGACTTGTATACGGCTTTCCTCGTCGGCGATGCCCTTGGAGCGGTCGGTGGTCGGCACGTTGTGGTCGGCGACCGCCAGCGTCGCCTCCGGTTTGCGCACGCGGCGCCCGGCCAGGCGCAGCCCCTCGAAGGCCTGCGGACTCGTCACCTCGTGCACCAGATGACGGTCGATGTAGATCAGGCAGGTGCCGTCGTCCTGGCGGTGCACCAAGTGCGAGTCCCAGATCTTGTCGAACAGGGTACGCAGCTGTTTGTCGCTGGCCATGACTCTCTCCGGTTAGCCGGGGACAGTCCCCTTCGGGTCCAGTCCCCTCCGCCCAGGGGACTGTCCCCGCAGCGAAGCGGAGGGGGCTGTCCCCGGACATGACTGACATGCATTGCCGATCGGCCACTTGCTTGGGGCCAGGTGAGCTTAGCGTCTACCCGCGCCGGCCGGAAGGCGCGGCGGCCCAGCTATGGAATCCGGGGACGCAAGGGCCCGGAGACAAGCCCTACTCGCCGGCCTCGGCGAGCTGCTCCTTGGCCTCGGCCTTGGCGGCCGCGACCGCCTCGCGCTCGGCCTGGGCCGCCTTGCCGGCGGCGCCCGAGGTCTTCTCGGCGATGCGGGCCGACTTGCCGCGGCGGCCGCGCAGGTAATAGAGCTTGGCCCGGCGCACGTCGCCGCGGCGCACCAGCTCGATCGAATCGATGCGCGGGCTGTAGAGCGGGAAAATACGCTCCACGCCCTCGCCGTAGGAGATCTTGCGCACCGTGAAGGAGGAGTTGAGTCCGCGGTTCTTGCGCGCGATGCAGACTCCTTCGAAGGCCTGCACGCGCTCGCGCGAGCCCTCCACCACCTTGACGTTGACGCGCACCGTGTCGCCGGGGCTGAAGTCGGGCAGCGCCTTGCCATCGGTCAGTTTTTCGATCTGCTCCTGCTCGAGCTTTTCCAGCGTGTTCATGGCCCGATCCTCAATCCTACTGTGTCCTCAGTTCCACCGGCCGCGCCTAGGCGTCGCCGCCGTTCCCATCCTCATGGCGCGCCCAGAGATCGGGCCGCCGTTCCTTGGTCACCGCCGCCGCCTGGCTTTCGCGCCAGCGCCGGACTTTCGCGTGGTCGCCGGAGAGCAGCACCTCCGGAACCTTGCGGCCCTGCCACTCGGCCGGCCGCGTGTAGTGGGGATACTCCAGCAATCCCCGTTCGAACGATTCCTCGGCCGGGCTCTCCTCGTTGCCCATGACGCCCGGCAGCAGCCGTACCACAGCGTCGATCAGCAGCAGCGCCGCCGGCTCGCCGCCGGACAGCACGAAGTCGCCGACGCTCACCTCCAGCAGGTCGCGGGCCTCGATGACCCGCTGGTCGACGCCCTCGTAGCGGCCGCACAAGAGCGTCACCCCTGCCTCGCCCGCCAACGCGCGAACCAGCGACTGGTCCAGCAGGCGCCCGCGCGGGCTCAGGTAGATCGCCGGCCCCGGCCGCCCGGCGACCGCGGCCAGCGCCGCATCGACCACCTCGGGCCGCATCACCATGCCGGCACCGCCGCCGAACGGCTGGTCGTCGACCGAGCGGTGTTTATCGCGCGCAAAGTCCCGGATGTCCAGGACGTCCAGCGCCCAATCGCCCCGCTCCAGCGCCTTGCCGGCCAGGCTGAAGCCCAGCGCCCCCGGGAACATCTCCGGGAACAGGGTCAGCACCGTGGCGGTCCAAGGAGCGGCCCCGGGGGCGCTCTGGGGCGCCCGCTCCGTCCGGGGCGATGTCTCGCGCGCGCTCATGCTCCGGCCCGGTCCTTCGCCCCTGTCGTCCCTCGGCACCGTCCGCTGTCTCCTGGGGCGGCGCTTTATGGCGCCAGGGAGCCCCTTTGTCCAGCCTCGCGGCGCTAAATCCGGTCCTTTTCCAACCCCTCTTCGTCCGGCCTGATGTCTTCCGAGGGGGCTTCGAGCTCGGCCGGCGGCACCACCACGAGCCGGCCCGCGGCCAAGTCGATCTCCGGCACCACCGCCTTGGTGAAGGGCAGCACCCGGTCACCATCCCGGCCCTCGATCTCGAGCAGGTCGCCGGCGCCGAAGTTGTGCACCGCCTTGACCCGTCCCAGCGAGCGGCCCGCCTTATCCACAGCCTCCAGGCCGATCAGGTCGGCCTGGTAGAACTCGTCCGCCTCTGCCAGCTCCGGCAGCGCCGTGCGCTCCAGGTAGAGCCGCGTTCCGGCCAGCGCCTGGGCCGCGTCGCGGTCCGCCACCCCCTCCACCGCCGCCAGCAGCAGGCCCTTGCTCCGGCCCTTGACGTGCAGGGTGAAGCTGCGCTCTCCGGCCTCGTCACCGAGCAGGCCATAGGCCACCAGGTCCTCCGGGACCGCGGTGTAGCTCTTGACCCGAACCAGGCCGCGCACCCCGTGCGCACCGACGATGGCGCCGACGCAGATGCGCTGCTCCGCCATCGGGCGCCCGGGCTAGGCGGAGGCTTCCTCCGAGGGAGTCTCCGCCTCCGCTGCCTCGGCTGGGGCCGCTGCCTCGGCTGGGGCCGCCGCTTCGGCGGCGGCTGCTTCCTCGGCCGCCTTCTTGGCCTCCTCGGCCTCCTTCAGGCGCTCCAGCGCCTTGGCCTTGGGCTGGCTCTTCTTGGTCTGCTGCGGGATCGCCGGCATCTCGATGATGTTGGCCTGGCCGAGGAAGCGGGCAACCCGGTCGCTCGGCGTGGCGCCGTTCGACAGCCAGTGTTTGGCGCGATCCTCGTCGAGCCGGATGCGGTCGGGATGATCACGCGGCACCATCGGATTGTAGGTGCCGATCTTCTCGATGAAGCGGCCGTCGCGCGGGCTGCGCGAGTCCGCCACCACGATCCGGTAGAAGGGCCGCTTCTTGGCGCCGCCGCGCGCCAGACGAATTCTCAAAGCCATGGTCTTACCTCTTGGTCTCGTCCTTGCAAAAATAGCGATTATTCATCGCAGCCCGCCGCCGAAACCACCGCCGCCGCCGGGCATAAGACCGGAAAGGCCGTGCCGCATCAGGCCCTTCTTGCCCATCTTCTGCACCTTTTTCATCATGCGGGTGGCCTCTTGGTACTGCTTCAGCAGCTTGTTGATGTCCTGCACCTGCGTGCCCGAGCCCTTGGCGATGCGCTGCTTGCGGCTCGCCTTGATCAGCTCGGGCCGGCGCCGCTCCTCCCGCGTCATCGACGACAGCATGGCGAGCTGACGCTTGATCATCCTGTCGTCGACCTTGGCGCCCTTGAGCTGCTGCTGGATCTTGGGCGTACCGGGCAGCAGGCCCATGAGCTCGGAGAGCGAGCCCATCTTCTGGATCTGGCGCAGCTGATCGGCCAGGTCGTCGAGGTCGAACTTGCCCTTCTGGATCTTCTTGGCGAGCTTCTCGGCCTTGTCCGCCTCGAAGCTCTCGGCCGCCTTCTCGACCAGCGAGACCACGTCGCCCATGCCGAGGATGCGCCCGGCGATGCGGTCCGGGTGGAAGGTCTCGAGAGCCTCGAGCTTCTCGCCGGTGCCGATCAGCTTGATCGGGCAGCCGGTCACCGCCTTCATGGAGAGCGCCGCACCGCCGCGCGCGTCGCCGTCGACGCGGGTCAGCACGATGCCGGTCAGGCCGACCTTCTCGTTGAAGGCGCGCGCCACGGTGACCGCGTCCTGGCCGGTCATGGCGTCGGCCACCAGCAGGGTCTCGTGCGGCCTGGTGGCGTCGCGCACCGCCGCGACCTCCGCCATCAGCTCCTCGTCGATGGCGAGCCGGCCGGCGGTATCGAGCATGACCACGTCAAAGCCTTCCAGCGCGCCGCTCTGGATCGCCCGCCTGGCGATGGCGACCGGCGGCTCGCCCGGCACGATGTCGAGCGTGCGCACGCCGGCCTGCAGGCCGAGCAGGGCGAGCTGCTCCTGCGCCGCCGGGCGGCGCACGTCGAGCGAGGCCATGAGGACCTTCTTCTTCTCGCGCTCCTGCAGGCGCTTGGCGATCTTGGCGGTCGAGGTGGTCTTGCCCGAGCCCTGCAGGCCGACCAGCATGACGACGGCCGGCGGCGTCACCTCGAGGTCGAGGGCGCTGGCCTCGGCGCCCAGGGTCTCGATCAGGTGATCGTTGACGATCTTGACCACCATCTGGCCCGGGCTGACCGAGCGCAGCACCTCCTGGCCGATGGCCTTGGCCTTGACCGCCTCGACGAAGTCCTTGACCACGGGCAGGGCCACGTCGGCCTCGAGCAGGGCGACCCGCACCTCGCGCAGCGCCGCCGTCACGTCGGCCTCGCTGAGCGCGCCGCGCCGGGTGAGCTGGCTCAGGACCTTGCTCAGGCGTTCCTGTAGGCTCTCGAACATTCCGCTCTCGACCGTGTTGTCGTAAGACCTTGCCCTTCCTCATCCTCCCGCCTTCGCGAAGCCCGCTTCGGCGGGCGAAGGAAGGTCGACAGGCTCAGGATGAGGCGCGACATGCGTTGCGTTCCCTCAAACCTCATGCTGAGCTTGTCGAAGCATGAGGAAACCGCCCAAACGCAAAGCGCACCAGTGCGCGACACTCGCGGACTGGCGGGGCCCCTCGGAGCCGGGCTGCACCCCTGGGCTTGAGCAGGCGCGACCCTATTGACGCCGCACCGCTGCGTCAAGTCGCTTCGCAGGCCTCCTGTCCGAGGCCGGTCAGATAAAGACGACCTGCCCCTTCCCGGCCTTGGCGATGGTGATCAGGTCCTTGGTTCGCCAATCCATGGCGCCATGCACGTGCAGCGGCACACCGGCCCGTCCGCAGGCCACGGCGACCGGCAGGATGTCGTCGAAGCTGAAGTGGGTCGCCTCCATGGTCACGCCGGCGCCCGCCTCTACGATGTTCAGCAGCTCGCTCACATTCTTTTCGGCCATTTCCGCTCCTCCCCACTGGACTAGGCCAAGGCATTGCTGGAAGTGCCCGGGGATCAGGCGCTGAGCACGGCCCCGAAACAACGTAAGATAGCATGCTTACGGCCGGACAGCAGGCAAAGGGATAAAGTTCGGGCGGCCGCCGTGGCGCGGGCCGCGTGCCCAGGGGGGCCCCTGCGCCCCCAACGCCCCAAGCGCCCCCTGGGCACGCGGCCCGCAAGCGGGTGGACTTGGGGCCGTCGCGGGCCATATAACCCGGCCATGAGCAGGTCTCCAAGCAACGGCGGCGCGCGCGCATTCGTCAAGATGCACGGCCTGGGCAACGACTTCGTGGTGGTCGACGCCCGGCAGGCGCCCTTTCCGCTCGACGACGCCACGGCCCGGCGCATCGCCGACCGCCACCGCGGCGTCGGCTGCGACCAGCTGCTGGTGATCGAGCCGGCCGCCAATGGCCGCGCCGACGCCTTCCTGCGCATCCGCAACTACGAGGGTGCCGAGGTCGAGGCCTGCGGCAACGGCACGCGCTGCGTCGCCGCGCTGCTGATGGCCGAGACCAAGACCGATCACGTCACCCTGGAGACCGTGGCCGGCCTGCTGGTTGCCGAGGCGGCTCCGGGCGGCGCCGTCAGCGCCGACATGGGCGAGGCGCGCTTCGGCTGGCGCGACATCCCGCTGGCGCGCGAGATGGACACGCTGCACCTGGACCTGGCACTCGGACCCTTGAGCGACCCGGTCGCGACCTCGATGGGCAACCCGCACGCCACCTTCTTCGTTGACGATCTACGCGCGATCGACATGGAGGCGCTCGGACCGAAGCTGGAGCACGATCCGCTGTTCCCGCAGCGTGCCAACATCGGCGTCGCCCAGGTGACCGGGCCGGACCGCCTGCGCCTGCGGGTCTGGGAGCGCGGTGTCGGCCTGACGCTCGCCTGCGGCAGCGGCGCCTGTGCCGCGGCGGTCGCCGCCTGCCGGCGCGGCCTGACCGGGCGCCGCGTCGAGCTGGAGCTGGACGGCGGGCCGCTCAGCATCGAGTGGCGCGAGGACGGCCACGTGGTCATGACCGGGCCGGTCGCGACCGCCTTCACCGGCAGCCTGCCGCCTGAGCTGCTGCGGCCGGAGAGGGAGCCATGAGCGGCGAAGCCCAAGGGACAACGATCATCACCTTCGGCTGCCGCCTCAACGCCTTCGAGTCCGAGGTGATGCGCGGCCACGCCGCCGGCCTGAGCGATACCATCATCGTCAACACCTGCGCCGTCACCGCCGAGGCCGAGCGCCAGGCACGCCAGGCGATCCGCAAGGCGCGGCGCGAGAACCCGGCGGCGCGCATCATCGTCACCGGCTGTTCGGCGCAGATCGATCCGGCACGCTACGCCGCCATGGCCGAGGTCGACCGGGTCATAGGCAATGCCGAGAAGCTGCAAGCCGAGAGCTTCCGTTTCGACAGTCTCGGTGACGGGGCCCCGCGCGTCGCGGTGGCCGACATCATGGCGGTGCGCGAGACCGCCGGGCACCTGATCGAAGGCTTCGCCGAGCGGGCCCGCGCCTTCATCGAGGTGCAACAGGGCTGCGATCATCGCTGCACCTTCTGCATCATCCCGTTCGGCCGCGGGCCGAGCCGCTCGGTGCCGGCGGGCGAGGTGGTAGGCCAGGTTCGCACCCTGGCCGAGGCCGGAGTCGCCGAGGTGGTGCTGTCCGGCGTCGACCTCACCGACTACGGCCGCGATCTGCCGGGCGCGCCCACGCTGGGCCAGCTCGTGCGGCGCGTCCTCAAGCTGGTGCCGGCACTGCCGCGCCTGCGGCTCTCCTCGCTCGACCCGGTGGAGATCGACGACGATCTGTTCCGCGCGCTGGCCGAGGAGGAGCGGCTCTGCCCGCACCTGCATCTCTCGCTGCAGGCCGGCGACGACCTGGTCCTGAAGCGCATGAAGCGGCGCCACAGTCGCGCCGACGCGACGCGCGTGGTCGAGTGGGCGCGCGCCCTGCGCCCCGGCGTGGTCTTCGGCGCCGACCTGATCGCCGGCTTCCCGACCGAGAGCGAAACCCAGTTCGCCAACTCGCTCGCCGCCGTCGACGCGCTCGGCCTGACCTACCTGCACGTCTTCCCCTACTCGCCGCGCGCCGGCACGCCGGCCGCGAAGATGCCGCAGGTCGCGCCGGCCGTGCGCAAGGAACGCGCCGCGCGCCTGCGCGCGACTGGCGAGGCGGCACTGCAGCGCTTCCTGCAGAGCCAGATCGACACCACGGCCGAAGTCCTGATCGAGAAGCCCGGCTTTGGCCGCAGCGCCCACTACGCACCGGTCACGCTCGACAGCGACGCCGTCGGCCGCATCGTTGCGGCGCGCGTCATGGGTGTTGCCGAGGGCAAGCTGATCGGCGCGCAGATTGCCCCGCCGGAATACTGCACTGCCGCCGCGGACCTCACCCTTCGACAGGCTCAGGGTGAGGTGGAAGGTGCGCTACCTCATGCTGAGCCTGTCGAAGCATGAGGCTCACCGCTATCTGCAACACCTCATTCAATTCGACCTTCAGACTCCGCTCGTGACCGACGCCCCCAAGACCGGCTGGTTTGCCCGACTGAAGGCCGGGCTGTCGCGCTCGTCCGGCAAGCTGGGCGAGGGCATCTCGGCGATCTTCACGAAGCGGCGGCTCGATGACGCGGCGCTGGAGGAGCTCGAGGAGCTGCTGATCTCGGCCGACCTGGGCGTGACCACGGCGGCCAAGCTGACCGCCGATCTCGCCAAAGACAAGTTCGACAAGGAGGTCTCGCCCGAGGAGGTGCGCGGCGCGCTGGCCGAAGACATCGCCGGCATCCTGGCACCGGTCGCGCGGCCGCTCGCGCTCGAGCCGGCGCACCGGCCGCACGTGGTGCTGGTGGTCGGCGTCAACGGCAGCGGCAAGACCACCACCATCGGCAAGCTGGCAACGCTCTATCGCAATGAGGGCCGCAAGGTGCTGATCGCCGCCGGCGACACTTTTCGTGCGGCAGCCATCGAGCAGCTCAAGGTCTGGGGCGAGCGGGCCGGCTGTCCAGTGGTCGCCAGGGAGACCGGCGCCGACGCCGCGGGCCTCGCCTTCGAGGCGCTGGAGCGGGCGCGCGCCGAGGGCTCAGACCTGCTGCTGATCGACACCGCCGGCCGGCTGCACAACAAGGCCGACCTCATGGCCGAGCTGCAGAAGATCGTGCGCGTCCTGAAGAAGCTCGACCCGACGGCGCCGCACGACTGCCTGCTGGTGCTCGACGCCACCACGGGCCAGAACGCGCTGAACCAGGTCGGAACCTTCAAGGAGCTGGTCCAGGTCACCGGCCTGGTGGTGACCAAGCTCGACGGCTCGGCCAAGGGCGGCGTGCTGGTGGCGTTGGCCGAGAAATTCGGCCTGCCGGTCCACGCCATCGGCGTCGGCGAAGCCGCCGACGACCTGCGCCCCTTCAAGCCCGAGGACTTCGCCAAGGCCTTAGTGGGATTGGGGAATTAGCCGCAATCGGAGCTGCCAAGTCTGCGCGCCAAGACATCCTGCGCCGATTTCGTCTATAGCTGTCCGAAAGGGAGCCAACCACATGACGACCGCGAAGGACCATCTGGTTCGGCTGATCGAGCAGCAGCCTGACGACAGCTCCCACGAAGAGCTGATCAGGGAGCTTGCCTTCGCCCTCATGGTCGAGCGCGGACTGCGTGACTCGGACGAGGGCCGAACCATCTCCAGCGATGAACTGCGCCGCCGCATCAGCTCATAGATTTACTTAAGTCAACAATTCGACTGGCAGCCGAGAAGGGTCCGGGCATCGCCAGTTCCCGAATTCGTGTTCATCTGTGTTCATCCGTGTCATATTCGGTTTGTTGTTTGTCGTGTTTGGCTGTGCGGGTGGAAACTCGAACAAACGAAGTATGACACGGATGAACACAGATGAACACGAACGCGCGAGTTCGATATTGCGTTCCAGCTGGCGGGCAGGACCTACTGCATGAACGCTGGTCTGTTTAGGTGGTCCGCGCCAGCGCCCTCGCTCTCGCCCTGCTCGCCGGCTGCGCGACGGCGGCGCCGCAAGGGGCCGCGGCGTGCCAGGGAGAGATGTGGCGCGAGACGCAGCTTTATCTCGGGCGCAACATACCGGGCGGCGGCGAGGTGAGCGACGCGGATTGGCAGGACTTCGTCGAGAGCGTCGTCGCGCCGCCCTTCAAGGACGGCTTCACGGTGCTCGACGGCACCGGCTTCTGGCTCGACAGCGATACGGCGACGACCGGCCAGGAACGCAGCAAGGTCGTGGTCGTCCTGCATCCGCCGGACGCCGACGCGGAGGCAGCGTTGCATGAGGTATCGAACGAGTACCGGCGACGCTTCAGTCAGCAGGCGGTGCTGCGCGCCGAGCGGCCGGTCTGCGTCAACTTCGACAGCGGCGCCGGCCAGTAGCGGCGCCTACTTCAGGCTCAGGATGTAGGTGATGACGTCGTCGGTCTCCTGCGGCGTCAGCATGAGGTTCGGCATGTCGAGGTGCGGCGTGCGGAAGAAGACGCGCAGGCTGAGCGCGGTGGTCGAGGGCCGCTCGGCAATCTCGTAGAAGGGCGGGGCGCCGACCAGGGGGTCGAGCAGCTGCTCGGCCGCCACCAGATGGCACTCGGCGCAGACCTGCAGCGCGAACTGGCGGCCAGCCACGCGGTCGCCGGGCGAGTCCTGGCCCTGCGCCGCTGCAGCCGCCAGCGCCAGCAGCCCGCCGGCCGCGGCAATCCAGATCCCGTGCTGCGCTGCCCGCCCGGCCATCGTTACCTCTCCTCGTTCCTCGCACTTGGCTGCCATACCTACGGAGCCTACCTTAACGCCATGGCGGTCGGCCTGCCCTTGACCTGGATCATGACGGCGGCGCCGGTGACAATGACGCGGGACGCGGCTGCAAGGGGAGAGGCGATATCATGAGCCGAGCCCGCCTGCGCAACCTCGCCCTTGGCCTGGTCAGCCTGGTCTGCCTGGGCTTCACCGGCTGGGTCGGCTACAGCCTGGTCTTTCAGCCGGAGCTCTACCGCGTGCCGATCGGCGGCCCCTTCGCGCTGGAGGACCTGGACGGCCGCCCGGTGACCGAGGCCGACTTCAGCGGCGGCTACCTGCTGGTCTACTTCGGCTACACCTACTGCCCCGACTTCTGCCCGACCGAGCTGGCGACCATGACCCAGGCGCTCGAGACGCTGGAAGAGGCGAGCCCGGCCCGGGCCGCGCGCCTGACGCCGCTCTTCGTCAGCCTCGACCCGGAGCGCGACAGCCCGGCGACTCTGCGCGCCTATATGGACCATTTCCACCTGCGCTTCCGCGCGCTCACCGGATCGGACGAACAGATCGCGGCGATGGCCGATGCCTACAAGGTCAGCTACCGCCGCGTCCCGACCGAGGACGGCCAGGACTACCTGATCGACCACACCGCCTACGTCTTCCTGATCGGGCCGGACGGCCGCTATGTGACGCACTTCACGCCGCAGGAGGACGCCGGCGCCATGAGCCGGCGCCTTGTGGAGCTGATCGAGGCGCCAGGCTGATGTAGATGTTCCAAGCGAAGGGTTCTTTCCCTCACCCTTCGAGACGGCCCTTGCGGGCCTCCTCAGGGTGAGGTGCTTTACTCTCCCGAGCAAAGCACACCCTCATGCTGAGGAGCCCGCCGTAGGCGGGCGTCTCGAAGCATGAGGCAGGCAGTCTCTCAATTGGCCTTCTGCAGGCCCCCCGCGAATTAGAAGCAGGCCTTGTAGATGTCCTGGGCCATGGCGACCACCACGCCCCACTTGGCCCAGAGCAGCGCACCCAGAGCCATCATCGCCAGGATCACGCTGCTGAGAGTCAGCGTGACCAGCCAGCGTGGCGCCGGGGGCAGGGCTGTCTGCTGTGTCGCTGACATGAGCTCTCCTGGACCCTAGTACCGGGAATCTTCGAAGAGTGCCACGACGGCTGTCCCATCCACTGCTGTCACCCCCAGACTTGATCCGGGGGTCCAGGGGCCAATGCGTGGCGCTTGGACTCTGGATTGCCGGGCCTTCGCCGCGCCGAAGGGGCTACGGCCCCGCAGGCGGGTCAAGCCCGGCAATGACAACGTGCGTATTGGTGTCGAACGGGTCACTCTTCCCTGAAATCCGGCACTAAGCGGCCGCCCCGGCGCCGGCGCGCTTGGACTGGTGCTGCGCGCGCGCCTCGGCCTGCGCCTTGGCCTTGGCGACGGCGGCCTCGGCCGACTGGTTGAGATGGAACATCTCGAGCTCCTCCTCCTCGGCCACTTCCACCGGCGACAGCGCCAGGTCGCTGTAGGACTTCGAAGCCGGGTCGCGCTGGATGCGCTTGCGCAGGCGATCGAGGCGCCAAGCGTACCAGCCGAAACGGGCATAGGTCGAGAGCGTCTCCCAGACCCGCTGCGGATAGAACAGCAGCGGGTTCTCGCGCGGCAGACCGTAGCGCCGCTGGCTGCGCAGCTTGCGCCGGCCGTAGCCGCACTGCTGCGGATGCACGCCCTCATAGTGCATGGCACCGTGGATCTGCAGCACGTTCTGCCAGATGCGCACCGGCTTGGTGCCGTCGGCCACGGCGCGGCGCATCAGCGTCTTCACGTGCTCGCGCGAATAGTAGTGGTCCCAGGCGTCCCAGTAGGTCTGCTGCAGCTCCTCGCCCGACAGGCGCGCGTGATGGATGGTCACGTGCTCCAGGTCGTACTTGTTGAGGTCCGGGTCCATCCACTCGCCGGCCTTGTACATCTTCTGATGATCCTCGGAGCCGGGCAAGGGCGTCAGGATAGTGAACTCCAGCAGGTCGACCGGGATCTCGCGCTGGATGATCTCGATGTCGTGCATGATCGAGGCGTGCGTGTCGTTCGGCAAGCCGATGATGTAGCCGGCATAGGTGACGATGTTGTGCGCGCGCCACTGCTGGAACATGGTGCGGTATTCGGTGATCCGGTTCTGGTTCTTCTTCATGGCCACCAGGTTGTCCGGATTGATGTTCTCCAGCCCGATGAAGACGTGGCTGCAGCCGGCGCGCGCCGCCTTGTCGACGAAGCCGGGAATCTTGTGGCACAGCGTGTCGACCTGGATCAGGAAGCGGATCGGGAAGCCCTCGTGCTCGCGCAGGTCGCCCATGCGGTCGAAGATCGCCTCCCAGTTCCGGTTGCGTGCAAAGTTGTCGTCGGTGATGAAGAAGTGGTTGACGCCCTGGGCGGCGTTGGTGCGGATGATGGCCTCGATGTCGTCGGCCGAGCGGTAGCGCGACTTGCGCCCCTGCACGTTGATGATTGTGCAGAAGGAGCACTGGAAGGGGCAGCCGCGTCCGGCGTCGAAGCTGCCGAGCACGCCGTCGTAGCGGCGCACCATGCGCTCGGGCAGGAAGGGCGTCACGGCGCCCTGCAGGTCGGGCAGGTCGGTCAGGTAGTTGTAGATCGGCTTCAGCTCGCCGCGATAGGCGTCGCGCAGCACCTCGTCGAGGCGCAGCTCGGCCTCGCCGGCGAACAGCGAGATGCCCATGTCGAGCGCTTCCTGCAGGCTCTCGTGGATGCCGGGCAGCATCGAGAGGCAGCCGCTGACGTGGAAGCCGCCGATCGCCACCTGAATGCCGTGCTGGCGGAACTGGCGGGCAATGTCGAGGGCGCGGGGATACTGGTTCGACTGCACGCCGGTCAGGCAGACCAGGCCGCGGCCGTCGTTGTCCTTGATGCGCTTGACGATCCGCTTGAAGGGGATCGCCGTGTTCATCTCGTCGTAGCCTTCGATGACGATCTCGACGTCCTCGCCAAGCACCTGCTGCTCGGCCAGGCGCTGCGCCAGGCCGTAGAGGCAGGCCAGCGAATTCGAGGGAATCCAGGATTTCCACCACTGCAGGACGTAGCCGTCCGGGTCGTAGTGCGAGGACTTGATCAGCTCGACGTAGAAGGTGCGCTTGTCCGCAGAGCGTGCGTTCCGCATACGGCCCCCCAGTTTTGCCCCAGGCCTGCCAAGTCGCGCATCAGCGGACCGGATCGTAACATTTCCCAAGGGCCTATACTACTGCAGATCATGCGGGAATTCGGGGCCGGCGTGGGGCAATCGCATATGCAATTGTGCGAGTTTCAGCGAACGCTTTGGCGTCTCGGACGTTCGGCCGTGCGGCCTTCGAGACGGCCGCCTTGCGGCCTCCTCAGGCTGAGGATAAATCATTGATGCCACAAACGATTTCGCCTCACCCTGAGGAGCGGGCGAAGCCCGCGTCTCGAAGGGCGCAGGATCATTCTGCAGGGATTTCTTGTTCGCCGCTAACCTCCAGCGATGTTCCCACAGCCGACGATCTGGCGTTATGCGATTCCCCTCGCCTCCCGGTCGACCACAGTGCCTATCCATGAATCTACGCATGGATCCTCGGGGCGCGGCGCCATGCTCCCCCTGGAAGCCGCCGGGTCTTTGTGACAGTTTGATGTCCCCCGCGCCGCCGCGCCGTGTTCCGTGGCGCGGCGCCATCTGTTTCGGCTGGTTCCCGCATGGCTCTCGATATCGGCGTGATCGCGCTGGTCCTGCTCGCGGCGGTGCTGCACGCCGCCTGGAACGCGCTGGTCAAGTCCGGTGGCGACCGGCTGGTGGTGCTGGCGCTGGTCATGGTCACGCCGGGCCTCCTTGCCGCCCTGGCGCTGCCCTTCGTGACGCCGCCGGAGCCGGCGAGCTGGCCCTTCCTGCTGGCCTCGGTGCTGATCCACTACCTCTACTATGGGGCGCTGTTCTGGGCCTACGAGCACGGCGACCTTAGCCAGGTCTATCCGATCGCGCGCGGCTCGGCACCGCTGCTGGTGGCGCTCGGGGCCTGGCTGCTGGCCGGCGAGGCCTTGAACGGTGCCGAGTGGCTCGGCGTGCTGGTGGTCTCGCTCGGCATCGTCAGCCTGGCCTGGCGGCGCGGCGGCTGGCGGGCCGCGGCCTGGCGCGACGGCGAGCTGAAGGCAGTCGGCTTCGCCCTGCTGACCGGCCTTACCATCGCCGGCTACAGCGTGTCGGACGGCATGGGCGTGCGCCGCGCCGGCAGCGAGCTCGGCTACATCCTCTGGCTTCTGGCCGGCGAGACGCCGGTGATCATTGCCTGGACCCTGTGGCGGCGGCGTGGCCGCTGGCGCAGCGCCTTCACGCCCTATCTGAGGCGCGGAATCTTCGGCGGCATCCTGACCGGCACTGCCTACGGCATCGTCATCTGGTGCATGAGCCTGGGCCCCATGGCCCACATCGTCGCGCTGCGCGAGACCAGCGTGCTGATCGCCGCCGCCATCGGCACGTTGCTCCTGAAGGAGCCCTTCGGCCGCCACCGCATCGCCGCCGCCACGGTGGTCGCCGCCGGCGCGGTGCTGCTGAACGTGGGCTAGGCGGGCCTATGCCGCTATAGTCGGGCTATGGCGAGGCCGATCAAAAGAACGCTGGTTGCTGCGCTGCCTTTGCTGCTGCTCACCA
>JBHJOF010000053.1:0-17253 GCA_050330055.1 Kiloniellales bacterium | reverse complement strand
CATTGATGCCCCCCTAGGACGCCATCCCATCGACCGCAAAAAAAACGCCGTGGGCCCCTCCCTCTCCCCTCGAGGGAGAGGGATTCTGCAACGCGCATGACATTTTCCTTCTCCCTTGGAGGGGAGAGGGAGGGGCCTATCGCGCAAGCGATGGGAGGGTGAGGGTGAAACGGGGCGCGCGCGTCAGCGCGGACAGGAGAGGAAGCTTTTGTCGGCGCTCTCCTGGAAGGCACTCTAGGCGGCCTCGCCGCGGGCCGGGTAGTTCCTCTCGCGGCTGGACAGCGCGCGCCAGTCCCGTCCGACCTAATCTTTGACATCCCTTTCGCCTGCTTCTGACCCGGGCAAACCCGCCTTTGCCGCCCCACCTGCCGATAGGGGGTCGAAAGGGATCGCTTCCCACAAGCTAGATTTGCGCGAACAACAGAGCGGATAACCAGCCCATGCGTTCTTATCTTACAGGGGCCGCTTCGGCCCTCGTGCTTGCCGCGGGTCTGAGCCTGGCGGGTCCTGCCGCCGTGATGGCCCAGGAGGCTTACAGCGAGCAGAAGCTCGACGCCTTCGTCGAGGCGGTCGTCCAGGTGCGCCAGCTCAGCAGCGTCTGGCAGGAGCGGATCGAAGCCGCCGGCACCGAGGAGAAGGCGAGCGAGCTGCGCGATCAGGCGGGCCAGGAGCTCGTCGCCGCCGTCGAGGGGACCGAAGGCATCACCCTGGCGGAGTACAATCAGATCGTCGAAGACGCTCGCCAGAATCCGGACCTCTCGGCCCGCATCGGCGGCATGCTGCAGGAACGAACGACCGAATAGCCGTGCGGCTAAACGGCGCGCGAATGGCGAGCCTGACCTGATGCCAGGTAGCGGTCGAAGCGGGCGCAGACCGCCCGCACGAAGGGCCGGCCGGTCTCGGTGACGGCGATACGCTGGCCGTCGAGCGCGACCAGCCCGTCCTCCTGAAGCGGTGCCAGGGCGGCCAGTTCGGCCGAGACGTCGGCTGGTGCTTGGCCGCACTTGCGCGCGACCTCGGCCAGGTCGACCGCGAGGGCGCACATCAGGCGCTCGATCACTGCGCGGCGCAGGCGGTCGTCGGGACTGAGCGCGATGCCGCGGGTGACGGCCAGCGCGCCGTCGCGGATCGCCTTGCCATAGGCACCGAAGGGCACGGCGTTCTGCACGTAGCCTTCATCGAGGGCTCCGATCGACGACGCGCCGAAGCCGAGCAGCGTTCCGGCCTCGTCGGTGCTGTAGCCCTGGAAGTTGCGGCGCAGGCGCCCGGTCGCCTGGGCCCGTGCCATGGCGTCGAAGGGCAGGGCGAAGTGGTCGAGCCCGATGCGGCGATAGCCGCACTCGACCAGGCGCGCGGCCATGGCCTCGGACTGCTCCAGGCGCGCCGCCGCGCCGGGCAGCGCCGCCTCGTCGATCAGGCGCTGGTGCCGCTTCATCCAGGGTACGTGCGCGTAGCCGAACACGGCCAGGCGGTCCGGCGCCAGCTCGGCGGCGAGCTCGGCGGTGCGCACGGCGTCCTCGACGCCCTGATGCGGCAGGCCATACATCAGATCGAGATTGATCGCCGCAATGCCGGCGGCGCGCAGCCGCTCGACCGCCGCGGCGGTCATGCTGTAGGGCTGGATGCGGTTGATCGCCTGCTGCACCTTCGGCGTGAAGTCCTGCACGCCCAGGCTCGCGCGCGTGACGCCGGCCTCGGCCAGGGCAGCCAGCTTGTCATCCGAGAGGCCGCGCGGGTCGATCTCGACCGCGATCTCGGCATCCTCAGCGAAGCGGAAACGGCCGCGCAGCTCGGCTATCAGGCGCTGGAAATCGTCCGGCGCCAGCATGGTCGGCGTGCCGCCGCCCCAATGGACCTGCGTCACTCGGGGTGAGGCAGGGATGGCTTCTGCGACCAGCCCGACCTCCGCGGCCAGCAGCGCCGCGTAGTGGGCGATCGGCTGGTACTGGCGCACCACCTTGGTGTGGCAGCCGCAGTACCAGCACATGCGGGCGCAAAACGGCACGTGCAGATAGAGCGACAGCGAATCGCCGTCGCCGATGCGGCCGAGCCACTGGCGGTAGCTGGCGGCGTTCACTGCCGCGTGGAAGTGGGGCGCGGTCGGATAGCTGGTATAGCGCGGCACCGGCGCCCCATAGCGCTGCAGCAGGTGGTGATTCATGGCCCTGACCCTAGCCGTCCGAGCGGCCAAAGCCTTTGATAAGGATCAATCTTCCGGCGGGCCGCTCGACATTCATGCATCTCGGGCAGGAGGGGCATGCCCTTGCCATCCGCCTACGCTCCTACGGAGCTTTGGCGGATCAATGCGTCGACGCCCGCATTGCAGCGGATGTGCCCGCCGAAGCCTTGGCGAAGGCGCGGCCACACCCACGGCTGTCGTCCCGGCACTCGTTGCCGGGACCCAATGGCTTAGCCATTCACGCGCTGACGCCATTGGGTCCCGGGGACGAGCCCCGGGACGACGGCGGTGTGTGCATAGGCGTTGCGAGACCACTGCGCGAATGTGTGAATCTTGTAGGGCGGGCGGACCCTGGGGCTCGGCCCGCCGCACCTTGGCCATTGCATAGCGGTGCGGTTCCCGGAAAGATGACCCAAGCCTTGGCGCTGGGCTTCGATACGGGGCCCTGGCAAGCATCCTGCCCCCGGCGCCGGCGATGTGAGGGGGCACCACAAGTCTCGAGCGGGGGAGCATTAGAGACCATGACAAAGCGCATTGCTGCAGCCCTTCTCGGCAGCCTCTGGGCCCTGGCGCTCAGCGCCGGCCTGGCGGCCGCGGCCGAGAAGATCGTGATCTCCAACTGGGACGGCTACATGCCGGCCGATCTGTTGGAGCGCTTCACCGCTGAGACCGGCGTCGAGGCCGATCTAGCCCTGCATGCCACCAATGAAGAGATCATGGGCAAGGTGACGGCGGGCGGCGGCAAGGGCTTCGACATCGTCTTCGTCTCCAGCCCCTTTGCCGAGGCGCTGGCCAAGCTCGGCTTGGCGGCCGCGCTCGACCATGGCCAGATCCCGAACCTGGCCAACCTCTATCCCGAAGCGGCGAAGCTGGGCTACGACGAGGGCAACACCCATTCCGTGCCCTATGCCTGGGGCACGACGGGGCTGTGCTACCGCTCGGACCTGGTCGAGGGCGCGCCCGACAGCTGGAACGACCTGCTGAAGCCGGCCGAGGCGCTGCACGGCAGGATCACCATGCTGAGCACCGACCGCTGGCTGCTCGGTGCCGGCCTCAAGGCGCTCGGCTATTCGATCAACTCGCAGGACGACGGCGAGATCAGGGCGGCCCGCGACCTGCTGATCGAGGCCAAGAAGACCCTGCTCGCCTACGACGACACGACCTTCTACTCCAAGCTGGTCTCGGGCGAGGCGGCGTTGGTGCACGCCTGGGACGGCTGGTGCAACTACGGCATCGCCGAGAACGACCAGATCAGGTTCGTCATCCCGAAGGAAGGCAGCGATCTTTGGGTCGACACCATGGTCGTGCTGGAGGCCTCGCAGAACAAGGCGGCGGCGCACAAGTTCATCGACTTCGTGCTGCGCGCCGACACCGGCCAATGGGTGGCCGAGAACATCCTCTACAAGGTGCCCAACAAGACCGCCATGGACGCTCTCGACGAGGGCCTGCTCGAGGCCTTCCCCAACATGGCGATGGGCCCGGCCGAGCTGCTGCAGCTCGAGGCCATGCGCGACATCGGCCAGGCGCAGAGGGCCTATACCCGCGCCGTCACCGAGATCACCGCGGCGCAGTGAGCGGCCGTTGAGCGGCGGGGCGCGCCCCGAGGGTGGGCCCTACGGTCTTCACACATCTCTGGCAGGAGAGGCCCGTCCTTGCCACTGTCAAGATTGTCGTCCCGGCACTTGTTGCCGGGACCCATCGGCCTAACCGTGCATGCGCTGGTGCCATTGGGTCCCGGGGACAAGCCCCGGGACGACAATGGTGCATGTATGCCTTGCGAGACCGCCGGGTGAGATATGTGAATCTCGTAGGGGTGGGACGGAGCGCAGGCTGGACGCCACCGATTATGGCGCTCATGTCAAGCCAGTCCGGAGATCACTGACCATGGCTGCGCGGCTGCGCCAGGTCGTCCTGCTCGGCCCGGGGATGGCTTGGCTCACCCTCCTGCTGGTCGTGCCCTGCGCCCTGGTCTTCGCCTACAGCTTCTTCGAGCGCGGCGTCTACGGCGGCATCGACTACGTCTTCGGGTTCGACAACTACCTGCGGGCGCTCGACCCGCTCTACCTCAGGATCTTCCTGACCTCGCTCAAGATCGCCGCGCTGACCACCCTGCTGGCGCTGCTGATCGGCTATCCCGCGGCCTACTTCATCGCCCAGCGCCCGCCCAGGCAGCAGAGGGCCTTCCTGATCCTCGCGATCCTGCCGTTCTGGAGCAACTACCTGATCCGCACCTACGCCTGGATCGTGCTGCTCAACCGCGAAGGCCTGATCAACCGCTCGCTGGCCGGGCTCGGCCTGGTCGAGCAGCCGTTGCCGCTGCTCTACAACCAGTTCGCCATCGTGGTCGGGCTGCTCTACGCCTACCTGCCGTTCATGATCCTGACGCTCTATTCCTCGATCGCCCGGCTCGGGCCCGAGCTGTGCGAGGCCTCGGCCGACCTGGGGGCGAGCAAGGCGCAGACCTTCGCCAACGTCACCCTGCCGCTCACCCTGCCGGGTATCGCCGCCGGCTCGGTCTTCGTCTTCGTGCTGTCGATCGGCAACTTCATCACGCCCGACCTCTTGGGCGGCGGCCGCAGCATCATGGTCGGCAACCTGATCTACGATCAGTTCCTCTCGGCCCGCGACTGGCCCTTCGGCGCCAGCCTGGCTTTCATGCTGATCGGCATCATGCTGAGCCTGCTGTTCGTGCAGGCCTGGCTGGTCAACCGCTCCTCCGCCGGGCGGCGCCATGACTAGGGGAGGCTTCGAAGGACGCCTGCTGAGCGCGCACGCCGCCCTGGTCTACCTCTTCCTCTATGGGCCGATCGCCGTGCTGGTGGTGCTGTCGTTCAACGAGAGCGGCCTGCCGACCGCCTGGAGCGGCGTCTCGTTCAAGTGGTACGGCGCGCTGGCGGCGAACCAGGCGATCCTGCGCTCGGTCGTCAATACGCTGATCGTCGCCGCGGTCTCGACCCTGCTGGCAACCGCGATCGGCACGCTGCTCGCCCTGGGACTGGAGCAGGGGCGGCGCAGCAGCTTTCTCGACGCCTTCGTATTCGTGCCGATGATCATTCCCGACATCGTGCTCGCCATCGCGCTGCTGTCCTTCTACAGCTTCCTGAACATGACGCTCGGCCTGCATTCGATCATCCTTTCGCACGTCGTCTTCAACATCGCCTTCGTCTGCGCCGTGGTGCGCACCCGGCTGCGCGACTTCGACCGCTCGATCATCGAGGCTTCGATCGACCTGGGGGCGAGCCAGTGGACCACCTTCCGGCGCATCATCCTGCCGATCATCTTTCCCGGCGTGCTGGCGGGCGCGCTGCTCGCCTTCACGCTTTCGGTGGACGAGTTCATCATCGCCTTCTTCACCGCCGGCGCCGGGCCGGCCTCGACCACCTTCCCCATGCAGGTCTATTCGATGATCCGCTTCGGCGTCACGCCCGAGGTGAACGCCATCGCCACCATCGTGCTGGGCGTCAGCTTCACCCTGGTGCTGCTGTCCCAGCGCATGGGCCGCGGCCTGGCGCCCTAGCGAGGGAGCAATGGCGCGCGGCATCAGAGATGCATTGAGATCAAGCCGCTGTCGGGTCATGCTGAGGGCCAGCGCACGGCAGAGGGGCGTGCGATAACGGATGCACACATACAATTTGCCTTGGCCAGGCATCGAGCGCGTGAGCCGTGCAACAGCATCAGCCGGGCGCGCCGGTGATTGAGGCGGCAGGCGAGACGCGGCGGGGCGGACGGCAGCGCCGGCTGGTGGTGGCCGCTGCGCTCGCCGTGTTGCTGGCCATCGCTGTCGGCGCGGCCTGGTACTTCGTCGTCGGCGCCACGCAGCTGCGCGACTATGGGGCCCGGCGGGAACTCGCCGACCTCGGCATAACGGTCGCACGGGACGAGGAAAGCGGCGGCAATCGCATCGTCTTTCCCCAGGGTGCGAGGCAATCGACGCTGCGCGCGGCCCTGCCGCACTTGGAGGAGATCGGCAACGTCAAGCAGCTCTCCCTGGTCGACTGCGAGATATCGGACCTCTCGCCGATCGCGAGCCTGAGCGAGCTGCAATGGCTCGACATCTCGGGCAGCCAGGTGGTCGACCTTGGTCCCTTGGCAGGCCTGTCCGGCCTGCGGGTCCTGGATCTGTCGGCGACGGCGATCAGCGATTTGGGCCCGCTGCAGGGCACGCCGAAGCTCAGATGGCTCAACCTGTCGCAGACGCAGGTCGCCGAGCTCGGGCAGCTCTCGTCGCTGCAGGCGCTGCGCGTCCTCTACCTGTCCGGCACGCCCATTGCCGATATCGCGCCGCTCTCCAGCATGGAAGCGCTCGAGGAGCTCGATCTGTCCGATACCGGGATCGCCAGCCTCGATCCGCTGGCGGGCCTTACCTCCCTGAAGGTGCTCGTGCTGGCCAACGCGCCGGTGACCGATCTGGCTCCGCTGTCCGGGTTGGCCGATCTGACCGCATTGGATGTCTCCGGGACCAAGGTGCAGGACTTCAGGCTCCTCGCCCGCCTCGGCCAGCTTCGGGTCATCGACCTCGGACGCACCGCCATCGCCGACCTGACTCCGATCGGCCGGCTCGGCGAGCTGCGCATGCTGCTGCTGACCGGCACCCAGGCCGCCGACCTGGCGCCGCTGGCCAGCCTGAACGCCCTGGAATGGCTCAGCCTGTCCGAAACGCCGGTGTCCGACCTGACGCCGTTGACGGAGCTGTCCGCGCTGCTGACGGTCGATCTCTCGCGCACCCAGGTAACCGATCTTGCGCCGCTGCACGGCCATGGCGGCCTGGAGTCGCTGGACCTGTCGGCCGCCCCGGTGCCGCCCGAGGCCGTCACGGCGCTGCAGCAGTCACTGACCCGGGCCGAGGGCAGCGAGGTCAGGATCATCTATCCGTGATGCTCGCGCGACCAGGCGCCCGCCGGCGACGGACTGGGCGCTCGGCCTGCGGCTATGCTATGGCTGCTCCCGGGACCATGCTACGGCGTCCACACATCTCGGGCGGGAGGGGATCGCCCTCGCCACGCCCAAGGCTGTCGTCCCGGCACTTGTTGCCGGGACGACAGTGCCGTGTGTGTACAGGCGTTGCGGGACCGCCGCGCGAATGTGTGAATCTTGTAGCGGGGCAATGCGGGGATCATACGGCGACAAGCTGAGGAGAGGAGGTATCCGGCCATGGGCCAGAAGAAGACCATTGCGTTCTTTCCGGAGGGGGCCTTCGGGCCGGCGTTGAATTCGGTCGGCATCGCCCAAGCGTGCGAGGCGCTGGGCCACCGCGCCGTGTTCCTGCGCGACCCCGGCTTCACCGGGGTATTCAAGGGCTACGGCTTCGAGGAGTTCACCGTCAACATGTCGGCGCCCATGCCGCCCGAGGAGATGGCCAAGTACTGGTCCGACTTCATCAACGGCCACATCCCGAACTTCAACAAGGCGCCCTACGAGCAGATCGACAACTACGTGAAGGAGTGCTGGGAGGCGATCGTCGAGACCGCGATCTGGGCCGAGAAGGACTTGCCCAAGGTGTTGGACGAGATCAAGCCGGACCTGATCTGCATCGACAACGTGATCCTCTTTCCCGCCACCAAGCGCTACGGCGTGCCCTGGGTTCGCATCATCTCCTGCAGCGAGAACGAGATCGCCGATCCGGACATTTCGCCCCACCTGTCGGGCTGCGGCGAGAGCGACAAGGCCTGCTTCGAGAGGTTCACCAAGCGCTTCAACGAGGTGGTCAAGCCGACGCACGACAAGTTCAATGCCTTCCTCAAGGACTGCGGCGAGAAGCCCTATCCCTTGGGCGAGTTTTTCGAGGCCTCGCCCTGGCTCAACCTGCTGCTCTATCCCGAGCCGGTGAAGTTCAAGCGGCGCAACCCGCTCGACTCCAAGCGTTTCCAGTATCTCGAAGGCTGCGTGCGCGAAGAGGCGCCCTACCAGGTGCCCGACTTTGCCGCCAACGACGACAAGCCTCTGCTCTACGTCAGCTTCGGCAGCCTGGGCGCCGGCGATACCGACACCATCAAGCGTCTGATCGCCGCGATCGGCAAGCTGCCCTATCGCGCCCTGATCAACGTCGGCGACTACAAGGACGCCTATGGCGAGGTGCCGCCCAACGTACAGATCGACTCCTGGTTCCCGCAGCCCTCGGTGATCCCGCAGGCCGACGCGGTGATCCACCACGGCGGCAACAACTCCTTCACCGAGTGCCTCTACTTCGGCAAGCCGGCGATCATCATGCCCTACGTCTGGGACGGGCACGACAACGCCACGCGGGTGCAGGAGACCGGCCACGGCCTGAAGATGCACCGCGCCGACTGGAGCGAGCCGCAGCTCGCCAAGGCGATCGAGACCCTGCTGACCGACCAGGCGATGCTGGCCAAGCTGAAGGCGACCAGCGCCCACATGCGCTCGCAGGACGGCCGCAAGAAGGCGGCGCAGCTGCTCGACGGGCTGCTCGAGGGCCAGGGCTGAGCGGCCGGCGTCTAGTACCGGGAATCACAAATGGGTGTTACGTGGCACCGGCCCTCATACTTCGACAAGCTCAGCATGAGGACCTCATCCTGAGCCTGTCGAAGGATGGGGCCAGACTCACGCTATTGCGATAGCTGGTACTAGGGCGCGAGGAGCCGGGTGACCGAACTCAGGTCTGCTCGTCGCCCGGCGTCGCCTGCGCACTTCGCTCCTGCTCCAGGCTTTCCAAAAGCGCGCGCAGCTTGTCGGCACGGACCGGCTTGGGCACGATGCCGGCCATCATGAGGCCCTGCGCCTCGCCGAGGCGTTGCGCGGCCTCGCGGATCCTCTCATCGAAGCCGCTCATCAGCAGAATCTGCGCGCGACTGCGCTGCTCGGCGAGAAACGCCAGCAGCTCGATGCCATCCGTGCCCGGCATGACGAGGTCCAGGATCACGACGTCCGGTGGCCGTGCCTGATACTCGACCTTGAACGAGCCGGCGGAGCGGGTGAAGCGCACGTCGTAGCCGGCCGCCTTGCCCACATTGCAAACGAATTTGCCGACCTCGGGCTCATCGTCGACCAGAAGCAAACGCGGTGCGCGGCCAGACGCTTTGTAGTTGCCGCGGAGCGCCCTGCGCACGTGCCGTGCAAGTTCCTCCTTGCGGTACGGCTTGCTCAACACGCCGATGTCGCCGCCGGCCTCGCCGCCCAAGTTCAGGGAAGCCTCGGCAAAGCCGGACGTGACCAGCACCTTGAGGCCCGGCCGCAGCCTCCTTGCTTGCCCAGCCAGTTCGATCCCGGTCATGCCGCCGGGCATGATCACGTCGGTAAAGAGGAGATCGACTGTCTCCGTTGCGAGCGGCTGCAGCGCCGCCGCGGCATTCGCCGACTCGATCACACGGTAGCCGAGCCCGCCGAGCTGGCGCGCGACGACGCGGCGCACTTCTGCGTTGTCCTCGACAACAAGGATCGTTGCATCGCCCGTGCCCTCGTCCGCGCTGTCGGCCGGAGCCTCCTCGACCACCGTCGCACCGGGCGCGGCTCTCGGCAGATAGAGCCGAACCGTCGTGCCGTGTCCAACTTCGCTGTAGAGTCTCATGTGGCCGCGCGACTGCTTGGCAAAGCCATAGATCATGCTCAGGCCCAGCCCCGTGCCCTTGCCTTCCTCTTTCGTCGTGAAGAAGGGCTCGACGACGCGGTCGAGGATGTCGGGCGGAATGCCGGCGCCGCTGTCCGAGACGGCGAGCATGACATAGTCGCCCGGCGTGACATCGATACTCTCCGCGGCGTAGCTCTCGTCCAGGTGCTTGTTCGCCGTCTCGATCGTCAGCCGGCCGCCATCGGGCATGGCATCGCGAGCGTTGATCGCCAGGTTTGTAAGCGCTGACTCCACCTGGGACGGATCGGCCAGCCCCAGCCACAGGTCTTGGGCGGGAATCACTTCGATCTCGATCTGCTCGCCCAGCGTGCGGCTCAGCATATCCATGATGCCGGTCACCAGGCCATTGAGATCGAAAGGTCTCGGATTGAGCGGCTGATTGCGCGCAAAGGCGAGCAGCCGGCGGGTCAGCTCGGCGCCGCGCAGGCCGGCCTGGAGCGCGTCCTGGGCTAGCTGCCGGGCCTCCGGCATCGCCTCGAGCTCGTCCTGAAGGAGGTCCAGGTTGCCGATAATGACGGCGAGAAGGTTGTTGAAGTCGTGTGCGACGCCGCCCGTGAGCTGGCCGACCGACTCCATCTTCTGCGCCTGACGGAGCTGGGTCTCGAGCTCCTTGCGCTGCGTAATGTCCTCCTGGATGCCGATGAAGTGAGTTACGCGACCGTTTGCGTCCTTGATCGGCGAGATCACCGTGGAGACGGTTATCAGGCTTCCATCGCTGCATCGGTTTATGAACTCGCCGTGCCAGTCGTCACCCGCCAGTATGGTCTGCCACAGCCGCGCGTAGTCCTGCTGGTCCGTCATGCCCGACTTCCAGAGCGAGGGCTTGCGGCCAATGACATGGTCGGCGGCGTAGCCGGTGACCTGGAGCAGGCGCGGATTGACGTATTCGATCACACCCTCCGCATCGGTGATCAGCACCAGGTTGGCGCTGTTGTCGACCGCGCGCGAAAGCTTTCTCAGGGTTTCCTCGGCGCGCGCCGCCTCGCGCCGCACGCCGGCCTCGCGCAGCTCCCGCTCGATCGCCGGCACCAGGCGCCCGAGGTTGCCCTTTACGACATAGTCCTGCGCGCCCGCCTTCATGGCCGCGACGGCGAGGTCCTCGCCCATGGTGCCCGAAACGAAGATGAATGGCACATCGAGGCCACGTTCGCGCACCAGAGACAGCGCCTGCGTGCCGCTGAAGCTCGGCATGGTGAAGTCGCCGAGAACAACGTCCCATTCCTCGCTATCGAGCGCCCGGCCCAGGGCCTCGGCATTATCGACGCGCTGGTGGCGAGGCTCATAGCCGCCGTGGGCGAGCTCGCGCAGCAACAAAAGCGCGTCGTCCTCGGAATCGTCAATGATCAGGACGCGCAGCGGCGATCCCATGCCGGCCTCCTTGAAATCATGCCTCTTGCCGTCAACTCGGGGGTCCTTCGTTGAGGAGGAGCCAGTAGAGGCCCAGGCGCCGGGTCGCGTCGATGAACTCGTCGAAATTGACTGGCTTGCGCACATAGCTGTTGCAGCCGGAGCGGTAGCTCTCGATGAGGTCTTGATCTTCCTTCGAAGAGGTCAGGACGACAACTGGTAGTAGCCGGGTGCGCTCGTGCGCCCTGATGCGGCGCAGGACCTCCAGGCCGCCGACTTTCGGCAGCTTCAGATCGAGCAGCACCACCTGCGGCAAGTCGGGCGCAGGGCTGCCATCGGCAGGTATGAGGTAGTGGAGCGCCTCCGCGCCGTCGCGCGCTACCACGACGGGGTTCTTGATGTTGCTCTTGCCGAAGGCGCGCAGCGTCAGCGCCTCGTCGTCCGCGTTGTCTTCCACGAGCAGAATGGGTTTCTCGGCCATGTGTCCCCTGTCTCGCTAAAGGGTGAAGTAGAAGGTGGCGCCCCTGTCACGCTCGGACTCGGCCCAGATGCGACCACCGTGCTTGCTAATGATGCGCTGAACGGTTGCCAGCCCGATCCCGGTTCCGGGGTAATCAGCGGCGTTGTGCAGTCGTTGAAATGCGCCGAAGAGCTTGTCGGCATAGGCCATGTCGAATCCGACGCCGTTGTCGCGCACGAAGTAGGCAGGGCTGCCGTTGACATCGGTGCGGCCAAACTCGATGAGCGCCGGCGAGCGATCCAAGGTGAACTTCCAGGCGTTGCCGATGAGGTTGTCGAGCACGATCCTCAGAAGCCGCTGGTCGCCGCGCGCGTGCAGCCGGGGCGCAACGGATAAGGTCACCGGGCGATCCGGGGCGGAGTCCCGCAGCTCGCTTGCGACCTCTTCGGCGGTCGCACTCAGGTCGATGTCCTCTATGCTGAGCTCCCTGCGGCTCACGCGGGAAAGGTTCAGCAGGTCGTCGATGAGCAGTCCCATGCGCTGCGCCGCCCGGCGGATGCGGGTCAGGTGGCTTTGCCCCACTTCGTCGAGCTGCTCGGCGCAATCTTCCAGTATTGCCTGGCTGAAGCCGTCGATCGCCCGCAAGGGCGCCCGCAGATCGTGTGACACCGAATAGCTGAAGGCGTCCAGCTCGTTGTTGAGCGCCGTGAGCTCCGCATTGCGGCGTGCCAAGCGCAGGTTCAGGTCTCGAATCTTGCTCTCGGACCGGCGCTGCTCGGTGACGTCGCGTACGTCGGCAAAGACGAGCAGCCCCTCTTCAGTCTCGAAGGGGCTGAGGCTGATGGCAATCGGAAACTCCGTCCCGTCCCGGCGCAAGCCGCGGAGCTCGAGGCCCAGCCCCATGGGCCGCGGCTGCGGCAAGGTGACGTACTCGGTCCTATGGCCGACGTGCTGGCCGCGATAGCGTTCGGGCATGAGCATCTCGACGTGCCGGCCGAGCAACTCCTTGCGGTCGTAGCCGAAGAGCCGCTCGGTCTGCATATTGGTCAGGACGATGCGACCGTCCTTGTCGGTAATGACGATTCCGTCCGGCGCGGACTCGAGCAGGCCGCGGAAGCGCACCTCCCTTCGCCGCAGCTCCTGTTCGGCCTGCTTGCGCAGCGTCACGTCGCGAAGAATGCCGGTGAAGAACAGGTCCTGGCTGCCTTCCCAGCTTGCCAGGGAAAGCTCAACAGGAAACTCCTCGCCCGACTTTCTACGGCCAGTAAGCTCTACTGGCTGGCCGATCACCCTGGGCTCGCGGATAGCGAGGAAGCGCTCGAAACCTTCGCGGTGCGCTTCATGCAAGCGTTCGGGCATCAGGATCGTGAGCGGCCGGCCGAGCGCCTCGTCTGCTGCGTAGCCGAAGATTCGCTCGGCCGCTGCATTGAAGTTGATGATCCTGCCGTCGCTGTCCGCCGAAATGATCGCCTCGCCGGCCGACTGGGTCACGGCGCGGAAATGGGCCTCGCTCGCGCGCGTGCGCTGCTCGGCTTCGCGGTGGCGGGTCCAATAGTAGGCGATGCCGAAGGCGACGGCGGCAAGCAGGAACGCGAGGCCGACCGAGGCGATTACGATGCTGCCAGCGAGTTCGGCACGCTGCGCGGCGAGCCGCTCGGCCGGTATCCGGGCGAGCAAGACCCAGGGCTCTGGCGACACCACTGCGGGCGCCTCGCCGGCCCCGCGCAGGCGCGCCGTGTGCGGGGTAACCTGACGCACCGTGGTATAGGTGAAGAGGTCGCCATCGGCGAGGAGCTGCCCTGAGATGGCGCCGTTCTGGATCATGGCCCAGGCTTCGGGGTAAGCCTGCCCGAAAGTGCGGTCGCCCCGCTCGGGAAACATGAAGCCCCATTCATCCTCCGGGCTTGGGCCGAGCAGCCAGTAGCCTGCTGCGTTCAGGAGCCAGATATTGCCCGACGCAGGCCTAGCCAGTGCCTTGATGCGCTCGAGCAGGAGCGACCCATTGTAGTTCAAGACGACCAAGCCGCGCTTGCGGCCGGCCGCGTCCACGATTGGAGTCTCGATGCGGATCGTTGGCTTGATGGGCTGCTCGACCTGGCCGTGCTCGATGTTGAGGTCGAACGGCGAGACGTAGACTTGCCCTCGCCCGAGCTTGCGCGTCTCGGTCACGTAGTAGCGATCACTCTTGTTCTGCAGCTGCTCGTCCGGCACTACGAAGGCTGCATCATCTCGCCAGTCGACCCGGACCAACTCGCGGCCCGTTACGTCGAGAAGGCGGACCTGATTGTAGACGGTCTTGTGTTTGGCGAAGGCCTCAAAGTCGCTGGCCAGGTCTCGGCGCGTTGCGGGCTCGTCCGATGCGAGCCAACGCCGCAGGGTCTCCTGCTCGGAAAGATAGAGGATGTCCGAGATGGCCGAGCCGAGCTCCGTCGCGGCATACTGCCGGCCGAGCTCGACGATGTTGCGTTCCGTGGCCTGAAGGCTGCCCGTGGTCGCGGAGACCTGTACGCGATAGAGCAGGTACATGACCCCGCCCGCTACCAGCGCAAGCGGGAGGAAAACCAGCGCGACCCTGTGGATCATGCTCATGCGCGCGGTCCCTTCCCGACCCCACGCCGCTGCACAGATGCGCGGCATTTCGTGGGGAGGTGCCTGCGGCTGTCGAGTTTGCTGCCCCTGACTTCCGGGTCCGACCGGTTCCCGCAGGTGTAAACGAAGCGTTAAGGCTAGGTCTAAGCCCTTAACCAATTGTTAACGGGTTAGATCGATCAAGCGCTTACAACCCATCATAAGTACGCATAGATTGCATTTGCCGCCCTCCCTGGCAAGGCAAGCCGTGCTTCGGCGCGAGCTGGCGGCGCCGAACGGCAGGGCTGGATCGCGATTTCGCCCTGGTGTAGAGGGGGCGTGCGCCGCGTCAGGCGCCCATTGTGCAAGGACTTGTCGGATGAGGCCTTTCGCCGGATTCCCGAAGGAGCCGGGCTGAATGCCCGCCCATCTCTTGAAGCAGGCGGCGGCGATCCCGGCGGCCGAACTGGTCGACTGGGGCCCGGTGGCCGAGCCGATCGGCAGCCCGGTCTCGCGCACCAGCGGCCGCCTGCTGCACCGCGACGCCGACGGCGGCAACGAGACCGGCGTCTGGTGCTGCACGCCGGGGCGCTGGCGCTGCATCGTCAGCCGCGACGAGTTCTGCCACTTCCTGGCCGGGCGCTGCACCTATACGGCAGACAGCGGCGAGGTGCTGGAGATCGCGGGCGGCGACGCCGCTTTCTTCCCGGCCGGCTGGAGCGGCACCTGCGAGGTCAGGGAGACGGTACGGAAGACCTATATGATCCGGTAAGCGGTTCCGGCGTCAGCCTCTAGCAACCGCCTTACTTCTTCTTGGTGTCGAGCCGCAGGACATAGCCCTCGGGGCAGTATGCGTCGCCGTTCTGCTTCCACTGCAGCGGCACGTTGTCGTCGCGCCTAAAGAGTACGGTCTGCGCCGGCGCACAGATGCACGGCTTGAGCTGGCAGGCATGGGCCAGGGCCGGATCGCTTTCCTTTGTGGCGGCGCAGGCGGTCAAGGCCAGGGGCAGCAGCCGGATCAGGCCGAACGGCGTCGCTTGAATCCTAAGTGCGACCGGCATGCGTCGATCTCTCCCTGGGTGGCCATGGCGCTTCACTAGCGATTGCGGTGCAAGTTCGCGCGATTGTCAACCAGCGACGAGGCTTGGACGTGTGATCGCCCTGCTCGTCGGGCCGGTGCCCATCAAGGCAGGCTGGCGCGGATGCCGCCGCGCAGCGCGCCGGCCTCGGTCGCACCCCACAGCACGGCGTGGCCGGCCGGCAGCGGCCGGCTGTTCGGCATGGCGAGCCAGAGGCGGTAGAGCAGCCGCTTGCGCTCCGGCTCGTCGTGGTCCTCGTAGGGCGCGCGGGCGTGATAGGTCACGTGGCTGTTGAGGAACTGCAGGTCGCCGGCCTGGAAGCTCATGGCGAAGCTCAGCTCCTCGGCAAGGGCGTGCAGCAGCTCGAGCGCCTCGAGCTGCGCTTCGCTGAGGCGCGGCACGCCGGGGATCAGTTGCGCCGCCTCGATGTAGGTGCGCGAGTAGTGGCTGGTGAAGCGGCCCTCCTCGAGAGCGAACACCGGCAGCTGGTAGACTTGGCTCGGGTTCTTGCTCTCCTCGCCGAAGCGGCTGCGCGGATAGTCGCCGAACAGCAGCTCGAGCAGGTCGGGCCGGCGTTCCAGCATGGCATTGTGAATGGCGACCGAGCTGGCGATGGTGCTGAGGCCGCCCGCCTTGGCCGGCCGCACGCAGAGCAGGGCCACCACGTCGGTGCGGTCGGTGTGATAGCGCAGCGCGCCCGTGGTGTGCACGCGGGCGCGCGATGACAGGAAGGTCTCGCCCGGCTTGCCCGTGGTCATCTGGCCGCGCGCTAGTGCCTCGGCGCCCTCGTCGCGGATCTCGGCCATAAGCTCACCCTTGACGCTCTGCGTTACCGGGCGGCCGACGTGGGCGGCGACGCCCATGAAGAGGCGCTTCCGGTCGTCGGCCTCGTAGCGCCCGACCGGCAGGCCGCGCAGCAGCACCAAACCGCGTCCGTTCTCCAGTTCATCGGCCAACGCGCCCAGGCGCTCCGCGAGACGCGGCAGGGGAAAGGACTCTCGCGTGACGTCCGGCCAGGCGATGTCTTGGCTGCGGACGGACGCCAGCGCCGCGTCGAGCTCGGAGAGCTCCGCGTCGGCGAGATGCCAGATCCAGTCGTCGAGCGCGGCGAGATCGCGACCGCGCCAGGCGCAGGGTGCTTCGATCGCTTGCCGTGCCGCTGTAGCCATGCCGGGCGCTTTCAGATATCTCCACCGAAGCCGACAGGTTGGGCCGGCACAACCGAAGCTGTCAAGGCGAGGCAAGGCAGGGAGGTCTCATGGCGTTGACCGATCCGAACGCGGTGCAGCAGGTCGCCGTCGTCGGCGCCGGCACCATCGGCGCGAGCTGGGCGGCGCTGTTCCTGGCGCGCGGCCTGGCGGTGAGCGCCCACGACCCGGCGCCCGAGGCCGAGGCCTTCCTGCGCGGCTTCGTGGCGCGCACCTGGCCGTCGCTGCGGGCCCTTGGGCTGACCACTGCGGACCGGCCGCAGCGTTTGGAATTCAGCGCTGACCTGGGGGAGGCGCTGAATGGCGTCCAGTTCGTGCAGGAAAACGCGCCGGAGAACGAGGCGCTGAAGGCCGCGCTGATCTCCCGCATCGATGCCGCGCTGCCGCCCGAGGTGGTGATCGCCTCCAGCAGCTCGGCCTTCCTGGTCAGCGCGCTGCAGAAGGGCTGCCGCCATCCCGGCCGCGTCGTGCTGGGCCATCCCTTCAACCCGCCGCACCTGGTGCCGCTGGTCGAGGTGGCGGGCGGTACGGCGAGCGATCCGGCGGCGCTCGACTGGGCCATGGCTTTCTACAGCGCGATCGGCCAGCGGCCGGTGCGCCTGAAGCGCGAGGTCTACCGCCACGTCGCCAACCGCCTGCAGTCCGTGCTGTGGAACGAGGCGGTGCGGCTGGTCGAGGCGGGCGTGGCCGATCCGGCCGAGATCGACCGCGCCGTGGTCGAGGGGCCGGGACTGCGCTGGGCCCTGATGGGTCCCTTTCTCAGCCATCACCTGGGCGGCGGCGCCGGCGGCCTGGCCAAGGCGCTGGCCATGTTCGGCGATCCGCAAGCC
>JBHJOF010000052.1:0-50239 GCA_050330055.1 Kiloniellales bacterium | reverse complement strand
TGCCCGCCGCTGCCCAGTCGTTGTAGTCCTCCCGGTTGCCGCGCACGTAGGCCATGGCGTTGGTCGAGGACGAGCCGCCGATCACCTTGCCGCGTGCGCATTCGACGGCGCGGCCGTCGACGTTGGCCTCGGGCTCGCAGAAGTACATCCAGTCGTGCAGGCGGCCCTGCAGGATCTTGCCCCAGCCGAGCGGAATGTGGATCCAGGGATCGCGGTCCCAGCCGCCGGCCTCGAGCAGCAGCACGCGGCAATCGCGCTCCTCGCTCAGCCGGTTTGCCAGCGTGCAGCCGGCCGAGCCGGCGCCGACGATGACGTAGTCGAACTCGCGCTCTGCCCGCTTCACGCAGTTCCCCCTGCGGCTATTCTGGCCTCAACAACCGCTGTGCCGAAGCGCGAGACTGCCCCGTTGACCCCGCCCTATGCGCGCAGCGGAAAGATGTGCTGATAGATGTGCTGCTGCACGTCGCTCAGGTGATCGTACATCAGCTGCTCGGCCGTCGCGCCGTCGCGCGCGCCGATCGCCTCGGCGATGCGGTTGTGAAAGCCGGCATGAACCGCCTGCCGCTTGTAGCAGTGAGCGTTCTCGCCGAGGCGACGCCATGCCGCGTCCTTGCGGCTGGCGCTCAGCGTGTCGAACAGGGTGAGGAAGAGCGCGTTGCGCGAAGCCTCGGCGATGCGGCGGTGAAAGGCCGAATCGGCCGCCTCGTAGTCGGCCGGGTCCTGCACCGTCGCTGTCACCCCGGCCAGTCGGTGCAGCCGCTCGATGTCGCAGTGCGAGGCGCGCAGCGCCGCCAGCCGCGCCATCACCGGCTCGATCGAGAGGCGCACCTCGATCACCTCGAGCGGATTGGTGTGCTCGAGGATCTGCCCCATGCCGCGCGCCGGCACCGTGATCGCCGAGCTGATGAAGGTGCCGCGTCCCTGCTGCCGGGAGATGCGTCCCTCCTCTTCCAGCACGCTGAGCGCCCGGCGCAGCGAGCGGCGGCCGACCCGCAGCTCGCTGGCCAGCGTGCGCTCGGGCGGCAGGCGATCGCCGCCGATCAGGGCACCGGCGCTGAGGAACTCGCGTAGTTTCGCCAAAGTGTGCTCGTAGCGTTCCATCGGACTGATCACTCTTTGGTTGGCGCGGCGGGGACGGACGGAGACCGAAATGCCCGCCCCGACGCTGCAAGGCTTCGTCAGCGGAGATTGGTATCATAATGGTCTCGCATCGCGCAAGCGATGTTTCCTGCATCTACTACAATCCAATCGGCGTCGTGACGAGACCAAATGTGAGATGTTCTTGACGCTTGGTTCCGTCATTGGTTACCGTGTCGAACCAAAGACAATGTCCCTGCCTGCCGGCAGGCAAGCGTGAAGGAACGAGGTGCGCGCCCATGTCGAAAGCGTCGAAAGCCAGTCCGGAAGCCGATCACAACCTGAAGGCGGCGCTCGACCGGCTGCACGAGGACGTCTTCGGCGCCAACATGGCGCCCTTCTGGGCAATCAACACCGACGCCTATCATGACGAAGACCGCCAGGTCATGGACACCCAGAAGGCGGTCCCCTTTATCTGGAAGTACGAACGCGACATCGAGCCGCTGCTCCATCGCTCGGCCGAGCTGATCACCACCGAATCCTCGGAACGGCGCTCGCTGATCCTGGTCAACCCGGGCCTGGCGCCGCGCCGCGCTTCGGTCAGCACCATGTACACGGCCTATCGCCTGAACGACCCACACGAGATCATGCCGCCGCACCGCCACTCGCCGAACGCCATCCGCTTCGGCCTGACCGGCAAGCTGAACTTCACCGGCGTCGAGGGCGAGAACATCACCTTCGGCCCGGGCGACATGGTGCTGACACCGCACGACACCTGGCACAACCACGGCAACCAGGGCGACGAGCCGGCGATCAATCTGAGCGTGCTCGACGTGCCGCTGGTCGAGACCCTGAACGCCACCTATTTCGAGCACGACTACACAGAGGTCGAGAAAGGCGAGCGCATCCGCAAGCAGGTGCAGTCGGAACGCTTCCCATCGGACTACTCGCAGCGCGTCTACGGCAGCGGCGGCCTGATGCCGCGCTTCCTGAGCCATGACCGCGGCACCGGTAACGCCTCGCCCATGTACGTCTACCGCTGGGAGACGATGCGCGATCTGCTCGACAGGTTTGCCGACTGGGACGGCGATCCCTACGAGGCCCTGCTGGTCGAATACGTCGACCCGACGAACGGCAAGCCGGTCTTCAAGACTATCACCTTTTTCGCGCAGATGCTGCGCCCCGGCGAGAGGACGCGTCCCTTGAAGCAGAACGCCAGCCTGCTCTGCGCCCCCTTCGAAGGGCGCGGCCACAGCATCGTCGAGGGAACGCGGCTGGACTGGTCGCCTTTCGACACCTTTGCCGTCCCGGGCGGCTGCTGGTGCGAGCACGTCAACGAGTCCGACAGACCGGCCATCCTCTTCGTCGCCAGCGACGAGCCGACCCTGAAGGCGCTCTCCCTCTACCAGAAGCACGGCCGCCTGGAGTCAGGCGAAGTCGTGCGCCTGGTCTGATCTTTCTGGCGGCGAGGGCGCGATCTCATGGCGAAGGCCTGGAACACCAAGCAGCTTGCCCATATCGACTGCCCCGGCGGCGGCCAGGTCTGGGTCGACGGCACCACCCTCTATGTCGGCCACATGCGGAATCCGACCGGCACCTCGATCTACGACGTCGCCGATCCGCGGCATCCCAAGCTGCTGGCCCGCATCGACATGCCGGCCGGCTGGCACTCGCACAAGGTGCGCGTCGCCAATGACATCATGGTGGTCAACCACGAGCGCCAGGGCCAGGGCGGCGACACGGAATTCGGCGGCGGGCTCGGCATCTACGACGTCTCAAGGCCGGCCGAGCCCAAGCTGATCGCCAAGTGGCGCACCCACGGCAAGGGCGTGCACCGCTACGACTTCGACGGCCGCTACGCCTACATCTCGCCGACCGCCGAGGGCTTTGTCGGTAACATCATGATGATCCTCGACCTGCAGGACCCGGCCAAGCCCGAGGAGGTCGGCCGCTGGTGGATTCCGGGCCAGTGGGAGGCCGGCGGCGAGGACTATCCCTGGCACAACTGGGTGCCGCCGCGCTGCCACCATCCGCTGCGCCTGGGTGATCGGCTCTACGTCAGCTACTGGCACCACGGCTACTGGATCCTCGACATCAGCGATCTGTCGAAACCGCGGGCGATTGCCGGCGGCAACAGCTCGCCGGCCTTCCCGCATCCGACCCACACCTGTCTGCCGATCCCGACGCCGCTCAAGGGCCGCAACGTCATGGTGGTGGCCGACGAGGACGTGGCCAAGCTGTGGCCGGCGGCGCCGGCCTTCGCCTGGATCTACGACATCACCAACGAGCAGTGCCCGGTGCCGATCGCGACCTTTCAGGTCGAGGGGCTCGACCCGGACGGCGCGCCGCAGCAGCCGATGTTGGGCTGCCACCAGCCATCCGAGCGATTCAATGGCACCATCATCCCCTTCGCCTGGTTCGCCAAGGGGCTGCGCATCCTCGACATCGCCGACCCCTATCAGCCCAAGGAGGTCGCCTTTTACGAGGCGGACGCGCCCGAGGGCTTCGAGCTGGCCTCGTCGAACGACGTGACCATGGACTCGCGCGGCCTGATCTATCTGATCGACCGGCAGAGGGGGGTCGACGTCATCGAGACCTCGGTCCTCTGACCGAACGCATGACGGGGAAACGCATGGGCAAGGACAAGAAGAAGCGCATCAAGCCGATCGGCAAGAAAAACCCGAACCTGCCGTTCCATCCTGCGGTGCGGGCCGGCGACTACATCTTCATCTCCGGGCAGGTCGCCAAGGACGAGAACGGCACCATGTGCGCCGGTACCATCGAGGAGCAGACACGCTGGACCATCGAGTGCCTGCGCCGCATCCTGGCCGAGGAGGATGCCGATCTGGGCGATATCGTGCGGGTCACGGTCTACCTCGACGACGCACGCGACTTCGGCCGCTATAACCGGACCTTCGCCGAGTATTTCCCGGAGGGCCTGATCGCCCGCACCACGGTGGAGGCGCGCGCCGTCATCGACACCAAGATCGAGATGGACGCGATCGCCTACAAGCCTGTCGACTGAACCTAGGGAGCAAACGAAGAGATGCTGAAGCTCTTGGGACGCAAGACATCCGGAAACGTACAGAAGGTGGTATGGCTGCTCGAGGAGCTGGGCACTCCCTATGCGCGCGAGGACTACGGCCGCCAGTTCGGCAACACGCAGGACGAGGCCTATCTGAAGCTGAACCCGAACGGCAAGGTACCGACCCTGGTCGACGATAACGTGGTGATCTGGGAATCGAACACCATCCTGCGGTACCTGAGCAGCAAGCAGAACGGCAAGCTCTATCCCAGCGACCCGGCGGCGCGCAGCCAGGTCGAGCGCTGGATGGACTGGCAGCTCGCCTCGCTCAATCCCTATTATATGGCGATCTTCCGCGAGTCGCGGAAGCCGCCGGAAGAACGCGCGCCGAGCCTGGCCGACGACGCCAAGGAACTCGATGCGCAGCTCAAGATCCTCGACGGCGCGCTGGCCGGCAAGGACTGGATGGCCGGCGCCGAGATGACCCTGGCCGACATTTGCCTGGGGCCGATCGTCGACCGCTGCGTCAACTTCCCGGTCGAGCTCTCGGCCCTGCCGAACGTCAAGGCCTGGGTCGCGCGCCTGCGCCAGCGCCCGGCCTATCAGACGGCGACCGGCTGAGATATCAAGACGGGGGAGCGGCACGGACATGCAAAAGGTCGCAGTGATCGGCTTGGGGACGATGGGGCCGGGCATGGTCGCCACGCTGGCGCGCGCCGGCCTGGCGGTCGCCGCCACCGACCTGAGCGCCGAGCAGCGCGACAGGGCGTCGGCCACGATCGCCGCCGCCGGCGACGTGCTGGACGCGCTCGGCATGCCCAAGCAAGGCGCCGCCCTGGCGCCACGCATCACCGCTGACCTGGCAGACTGCATCGCCGACGCCGAGCTGGTGATCGAGAACGTGCCCGAGACGCTCGAGCTGAAGATCGAGGTGCTGCGCAGCGTGGCGGCCGGCGTAGACGAGAGCTGCCTGATCGCCTCGGACACCTCGGGCATCCCGATCAGCAAGCTGCAGGCCGGCCTGCCGGCGCCGGGCCGCGTCGTCGGCATGCACTGGTCGAACCCGCCGCACATCATCCCGATCATCGAGGTGGTGGCCGGCGCCGAGACCAGCCCCGAAACCGTGACCCGCATGGTCGAGATCGTCCGTTCCCTCAACCTGCAGCCCGTGGTGGTCAAGAAGGACGTGCCGGGTTTCGTCGAGAACCGCATCCTCTACGCCATCATGCGCGAGGCGGTCGACCTAGTGGAGCAGGGCGTGATCGAGCCCGAGGCCCTCGATACCTGCGTTTCCTGGGGCATCGGCTACAAGCTGGCCGTAGTCGGGCCGATGGCGCTGCTCGACATGGCTGGGCTCGACATCTACCAAGCGGTCGGCAGCTACCTGAACAAGGAGCTCTGCGCCCGGCCCGACGTGAGCGCCATGATCACCGAGCACACCGCGCGCGGCGAGCTCGGCATGAAGAGCGGGCGCGGTCTCTTCAGTTACAGGCCCGACGAGATCGCCGCGCTGCGCGCCGAGCGGGCGAAGAAGCTGGTCGCCGTGCGCAAGGCGCTGGAGGCCTGAGAGGAGCCATGAGCCCGGCGCCCCACACAACGAGCGCAGCGACGGCAAGCGGCCTGGTCCAGGGCTCGGCCTCGCTGGCCGGCTTCGTCGTACGCGCGGTGCGTGTTCTGCTAGGGCTGCTGCTGCTGGCCATGGTGCTGCTCAATGTCGCCAACGCGCTGGCACGCTATCTCTTGGGCCAGGCGATCGGCGGCTCGGACGAGCTGCTGGTCTTCGGCATGGTCTGGCTGGTCTTCCTGGGCTGCGCCTTCGTCACCGCCGACCGCCGGCAGCTCTCCTTCGACGTGCTGCAGCAGCGCCTGCCGGACCGGGCCCGGGCCCTGGTCCGGCTCGCCGGTGATCTGGTTGCCGCGGGCTTGCTCGGCTTTGTCGCCCTGCAGTCGCTCCAGGTGGTCGAGCGCCTCTGGACTTTGAATCAATGGTCTATGGCGGCGGCGGTGCCGACCTATGTGCCGCATTCGGCGATCCTAATCGGCTTCGGGCTCACGCTGCTGGTGCTGCTGGCGGCGATCGTCAAGGGCACGGCGACGGCGTTGCGCCTCAGCTCCAGGGATAGCAGCGTGGGGACTAGCGGAGGACAGGATGCATGACCTGGACTCTGATCGCCCTGCCCGCTGCGCTCTTCCTGGCCGGTCTGCCGATCTACATCGTGCTGCTGGCCGGCGCCACGGCGACCCTGCTGCTCTTCATGAGCGTGCCGCCGCTTGCCCTGCACCAGGTCATGTTCGGCGGCGTCGACAACTACGCCCTCTTGGCCGTGCCCTTCTTCATCTTCGCCGGCGACCTGATGGCGCGCAGTGGCATCGCCGGCCTGCTGGTGCGCTGGACGCTGGCGATCATCGGGCACATCCGCGGCAGCCTGGGCGTGGCGACAATCGGCACCGCGACGCTGCTGGGCGCGGTTTCCGGCTCGAGCCCGGCCACCGTGGCCGCGCTCGGTCAGACCCTCTATCCGGACCTCAGGCGCTCGGGCTACGGCGAGCGCTTCTCGCTCGGGCTCATCACCTCGAGCGGTTCGATCGCCATCATCGTGCCGCCGAGTATCGCCATGATTCTCTACGGCGCCACCGCCGAGCAGTCGATTCCGCGCCTCTTCCTGGCCGGCATCCTGCCCGGCATCCTGCTGGCGCTTCTGGTCGCCGCCTACATCTTCCTCTGGGCGCAGCGCCGCGAGCTGGAGTCCGGCCGGCATCAGGCAGGTTCGGTGGCGGCGGTAACGCGCGACGCCCTGGCCGCGCTCTTCATGCCGCTCTTCGTGCTTGGCGGTATCTATCTCGGCCTGTTCTCGCCGACCGAGGCCGGCGGTTTCGCCTGCCTCTACGCCATCCTGGTGGCGCGCTTCCTGTTCCGCAGCCTGACCTGGAGCGTGATCCTGGAGTCGGCGGTGCAGTCCGCTTACCTGACGGCGCAGGTGCTGATCATCGTCGCCAGCGCCAGCGTGTTCTCCTGGGTGCTCTCGGTTCAGGGCGTGCCGCAGGCAATCCTCGGCTGGATCGCCGGCCTCGAGCTCTCGGCCGTGAGCTTCCTGCTGGCGATCAACCTGCTGCTGCTGATGCTGGGCTGTTTTCTCGATCCGACCTCGGCGATCCTGGTGCTGACGCCGATGCTGATGCCGATCATCCAGCATCTCGGCATCGATCCGATCCATTTCGGCATCATCATGACGGTCAACCTGGCGATCGGTATGTTCACCCCGCCCTTCGGCCTGAACATCTTCGTGTCGCAATCCGTGCTGTCCGCTCGGCTGGCCGATATCTACCGCGGCCTGCTGCCCTTCTTCTGCGTGCAGATCGTGGCGCTGGCGGCGATCACCTTCGTTCCGCAACTCTCGCTATTGCTGGCCGGGGCGCTCTAGGACCGGCCGGCCGATTGGAGGCAAGATGAACAGAGTCACAATGGCGGCCTTATCCCTGCTAGCGCTGATCGTGGTCGCGGTCGCGCCGCTGCGCGCACCCCAGGCGGCCACGGTCATGAAGCTGGCCAGCGCCACTATCAACGACGTGCAGCACGAGTGGCAGAAGGTCTTCGCCCAGAAGCTGGGCGAGGCGGCCGGCGACGAGATCACCACCGAGATCTACCCGGCGAGCCAGCTCGGCACCATCCCGCGCATGGTCGAGGGCGTGCTGCTCGGCACCATCGAGAGCTTCATCACGCCGACGGCCTTTCTTTCGGGCACCGATCCGCGCTTCCAGATCTACGACGCGCCTGGCATCTTCGACTCGCCCGAGCACCTGGCCCGCGTGATCCACGAGCCGGCTTACCGCGACCACCTGGAGACGCTGGCGCTCGACAAGGGCATCCGGGGGATCGGCGCCATCTTCAACAGCCCCATGCTGCTCTTGGCGCGCCAGCCGGTGCACGGCCTGGCCGACATGAAGGGCATGAAGATCCGGACCTTCGCCTCGCCATTGCAGATCAAGCCGCTGGAGGACTTGGGCGCCAGTCCGCTGCCGTTGGCGTTGACCGAGGTGATTCCGGCGCTGCAGTCGGGCAACATCGACGGCATGCTGGCCGGCATGCCGATCCTGACTGCCTTCAAGTACTACGACGTGGCCAAGCACGTGACCGACCTGCAGTCGCAGCAGATCGTGTCGGTGGCGGTGGTCAACGAGGCCTGGTTCCAGGCCCAGCCGCCGGCGCTGCAAGAGGCGATCCGGGCCGCCGGGCGGGCGGCCGAGCAGGAGGTGCTGCCCTGGGGCATCGCCAACGTCGAGCGGGCCAACAAGGCCTGGCTCGACAACGGCGGAGAGATTATCGAGCTCTCGCCCGAGGATCGCGCGCACATGATGACGCGCTTCGCCGAGGTCGGCGGTGGCATCCTGCGCTCGAACGAGGCGGTGGCCGCGGAGTACGAGACGCTGCTCGAGCTGGTAGAGCAGAAGCGGTGACGCGCGGCGCCGCACGGCCGCGCGATATGACTGGACGTGAAGAGCAAAGGTAATGGAACAGTTAGGCTCACATCGGGAAGGGAGAATGCAAACCATGTGCAAGAGGAAAGTCAGTATCAATCTCGTCGCCTCCGGCGCCCTGGCGCTGGCGGCGATGCTCGGCACGGCGCAGCTCGCCGGGGCGGCCGAGGTCAAGGCGATCGCCGTGCTGGTCCCCGAGCAGGGGACCGACTTCGGCTGGAACCAGCAGGGCGTCGACGCCGCACGCGCCGTCGCCGAGAAGTATGGGCTGGACTTCATGCCGGCCGAGGGCCTGGGCTACGGCGACGTTCGCCCGACCCTGCGCGAGCTGGCCGAGGACGGCGCCAGCCTGATGATCGCACACGCCAGCGGCTACAACACCTCGGCGCCCGAGATTGCCAAGGAGACCGGCGTGCCGGTGGCGATCGTCGACAGTCCCGACGCGATCGAGAAGGGGCTGATCGCCGACTACACCCTGAGCGGCCACGAGGGCGCTTATCTCGCCGGTCGCATGGCGGCGAAGATGACGCGCACCGGCACGGTCGGCATCGTCGTATCCGGTGAGCCGCCGTCCTGGAACTCGCAGTCAGCCGGCTTCGCCATGGGCGTGAAGGCCGAGAAGGCCGACGTGAAGATAATCTATGCGGTGATCGGCCCGGCCGCCTATGCTGACGCCGCCGGCGGCCGCCGCGTCACCGAGTCGGTCATCTCAGCCGGCGCCGACATCATCTTCGGCCAGGGCAACGGCTCCAGCTTCGGCATGATCGAGGCGGTGGAGACCACCAAGGCGATCGACGGCGACAAGGTCTGGTTCATCGACGTGATCGGCGACAAGTCGTCGCTCGACAAGGGGCACCTTTTGTCGTCGGTGCTCTGGAACATGGTGCCGGTCTATAGCGCCATGGTCGAGGACCTGAAGGCGGATGAGTTCGGCACCAAGCACTACAAGATCAGCCTGGCCGACGAGTCGGTGGCGCTGCTGAAGATGCCGCACATCCCGGAGGAAATCTGGAGCGAGCTGACGGCCATGCGTCAGGACATCATCGACGGCAAGATCACGGTCGATCGGATCTCCGACGCTCAGGAAGTCCGCACGCTGATGAGCGCGGTCGAAGCTCAGGCCGAGTAGTAGTCGTTCGGCGGTCCGGGAGGCGGGCTTTCCGCGCTTCCGGGCCGCCCCTGTTTTCGGCGTCCATGACACATAGCTCCGTCACCCAGCCCTCCGGCCAGCCGCCCGCCGCCAAGCAAGGCGCGCCTGTCGTCGAGCTGCGCGGCATCACCAAACGCTTCCCCGGCGTCCTCGCCAACGACGACATTTCCCTCAGCTTCAACGCCGGCGAGATCCACGTGCTGCTGGGCGAAAACGGCGCCGGCAAGTCGACCCTGATCGGCATCCTGGCCGGCATGCAGCACCCGGACGCAGGCGAGATCCGGGTGCGCGGCCAAGGCGTAGGCATCGGCTCGCCGCGCGAGAGCCTGGAGCTCGGCATCGGCACGGTATTCCAGCACGTGCTGCTGGTGCAGAGCCTCTCGGTGCTGGAGAACCTCATGCTCGGCGGGCCCTGGTGGCAGCGCATGGACCGCGCGGCGGCGCTCGCGCGCTTCAAGGACCTTGCCAAGCTGCTCGCCGTCGACTTTTCGCCCGACGCCGTGGTCGGCCGCCTGTCACTCGGCCAGCAGCAGCAGGTCGAGATCATGCGGGCCCTGTGGCGCGACGAGGGCGTGCTGATCCTCGACGAGCCGACCTCCATGCTGACGCCGCAGGGCGTGCAGGAGCTGGGCCAGGTCATGAAGCGGCTGCGCGGCCAAGGCGTCGCCGTCGTCTTCATCACCCACAAGCTGCAGGAAGCCTATGCCTTCGGCGACCGCATTTCGGTCCTGCGCCTCGGCAAGCTGGTGGGCCAACTCGGCCCTGAGCGACTGACGACCATGAGCGAGCAAGCGGTGACCGATGAGGTCATCCGTCTCATGTTCGGCAGCACCGCGGGCCACGGCCGCGACGCCGAAACCCTGGTCGGGCGCGGCCACCATAAGCCAAGACGCGCGGCGGCGCGGCCAGCGGGCATGCCTTGCCTGGTCGTGCTCGGCCTCTCGACCCGGGCGGAGGCGGGCGAATGCCCGTTGCGGCAGGTCTCATTCGAGCTGCGGCCGGGCGAGATTCTGGGCATTGCCGGTGTCGACGGCAACGGCCAGAAGCACCTGGCCGAAGCCCTGGCCGGCCAGCGTTCCGCGGCCGAGGGCGAAATCATTCTCGATGCCCAAAGAATCGAGCAGCTCGGCGTCTCGGAGCGGCGCCGGCGCGGCGTGGGTTACATCACCGACGAGCGACTGGGCGAAGGTACGGTCAGCGCCTTTCCCGTCGCCCACAACCTGGTCATGAAGGAGATCGGGCGGCCGCCGCTTTGGCGGCATGGGGTCAGCCTGTGGGACCGCATCTTCGCCAGCGCCCGAGAACAGATTCGCGAGCACGACATCCGCACGCCCTCCGAGCGCACGCCGCTCGGCCGCCTCTCCGGCGGCAACATCCAGAAGGTGCTGCTCGCACGCGAGCTCGGCGGCAACGCCAAAGTGCTGATCTACAACAAGCCGACCTATGGCCTCGACCTGCAGAGCACACGCCTGGCGCGCGACCGCATCCGGCGCGGCGCCGAGTCCGGGCTGGCCACCATCCTGATCTCCACCGAGCTGGACGAGCTGATCGAGCTGTCCGATCGCATCGCCGTGATGTTCCAGGGCCGCTTCGCCGGCATCGTTGACAACCTGCCCGGCGCCGAGCGCCAGATCGGCCTGCTGATGACCGGAGCGGCGGCGGCATGAGCGCCGAGACCGAGGTCGCACGGGGCAGTCCAGCACCGTCCGGTGGTGCCGCCCTGGGCATCGACTGGATCATGGCCATTGCCCGGGTGCTGCTGCCGGTGGTGCTGGCGCTCGCCGTCGGCGCGCTGATTCTGCTCGCCTTCGGCAAGGACCCGCTGGCCTACTACGGCTACGTGGTGCAGCGCGGTCTGCTGTCGCCGAGCGGCCTTCAGGCCACCATCACCCGCATCGCGCCACTGCTGCTGATCGCCGCCGGGCTGATCGTGGCCTTCCGGGCCGGCATCTGGAATCTCGGCGTCGACGGCCAGTTCCTGCTGGCCGCCGTGAGCAGCGCCGCGCTGGCCCCCGTTCTGATCGGGGCGCTGCCGCAAGGCCTCATGGTGCTGGTCTGCTTGGTCGTTGCCAGCCTCGTGGCCGCGCTCTGGTCGCTGCTGCCCGCCTTCCTCAAGGCGCGCTACGGCATCAACGAGATCGTCACCACCCTGATGATGAGCTTCCTCGGCATCAGCCTGGCGAACGTACTGGTCAAGATTCCCTTCAACGATCCCACCACCACGGTGCCGCAGACCGCCACGCTTGCGGTCGCGGACCGCCTGCCGCGCCTGTTCGATACAACGGTGCACAGCGGCGTGCTGATCGCCCTGCTGGCGATCGTGCTGGTCCACCTCATGATGACCCGCACCGCTTTCGGGCTGAAGCTGCAGGTGGTCGGCGCCAACCCGCGCGCCGCTGTCCATGCCGGCCTCAAGGTCGGCAGGCTGACCTACGCCACCTTCGCGATCAGCGCCGGGCTTGCGGGGCTCGGCGGCTCGATCGAGATCCTGGGCGTCTGGGGCGTGATGCGGGCGGACTGGAACCCGGCCTATGGCCTGCTGGTCATCCCGCTGGTCTTCCTCGCCCGCTTCAACGGCTGGGCGACCATCGGCTTCGTGCTGTTCTTCGCCATCCTGATGATCGGCGGCGAGAGCGCGGCGCGGCGGGTCGGGGTGCCGCAGTACTACGTGCTGGTGCTGGTTGCCCTGCTACTGATCTTCCTGGCGCTGGTCGAGTACCTCGACGGGCGCTGGCGCGCGCGAACCAAGGCTTGAGTGGCATGAGCGGTCTCCTAACCGAAGCCTTCATCACCTCGCTGCTGTTCGGCGCGATCACCGCTGGCGTCCCGCTGCTGTTCGCCGGCCTGGGCGAGCAGATCTCCGAGAAGGCCGGCGTGCTCAACATCGGCATCGAAGGCATGATGCTGATGGGCGCCTACGGCGGCTTCGCCGTCGCCTACTACAGCGGCTCCTTCTGGCTCGGCTTCCTGGCCGGGGGCGTGGGCGGCGGCCTGGTCGCGGCGCTTATGGCACTGTTCTGCGTGCGCCTCGGCATGAACCAGATCGTGATCGGCATCGCGCTGACCCTTGGCGCCGAGGGCCTGACCGCCCTGCTCCACTTCTTCCAGTTCAGCCGCACCTACCCCCGGCTGGGCGTCCACGGCGCGCACGGCATCCCGCTCCTGGACCAGATCCCGGTGATCGGCCGCGCACTCTTTGACCATCACCCTCTGGTCTATCTGCTGGTCGCCTTCACCTTCGGGCTCGCCTGGCTGTTCCGCTCGACCTTTGTCGGTCTCAACCTGGAGGCGGCCGGCAACAAGCCGCCGGCATTGGACGCGACTGGCGTCAGCGTCATCGCGACGCGGATCTACGCCGTGCTGGCGACGGGCTTCCTAGCGGGCATCGGCGGCGCCTACATGGCGAACGTCGGTGCCGGCCTGTTCATCCCCTTCATGACCGGCGGCGCCGGGTTCATCGCCATCGTGCTGGCCATGCTGGCGCGCGGCCGGCCGCTCTGGGTGCTGCTGGGTGCGCTCTTGTTCGGCATCAGCCTGGCGCTCACTACGGCGCTGCAGGTGGCCGGGCTCAACATCCCGACCGACGTGGTGCAGATGCTGCCCTTCGCAATGGTCATGCTGGTGCTGGTGATCTTCGGACGGCACAGCTATCTGCCGCCGGCCCTGGGACACCCTTACGTGCGCGGGCAGCGATAAGCTACGATAGAACCGGAGAGAGATGAGGAGGCGGCGATGTCAAAAACAAAGGTCTACCTACTCGATGGCGGCACGCTGGTCGTAGACGGCTATCATGTCTACTGGAACCGCGGGCCGGGCGGCGAAGTGCGCTTTCCCTGCTACTCGGTTCTCGTCGAGCACGAGGACGGCCGCTATCTCTACGACACCGGCTACGACTACGATCACGTCATGCGCGTACTGCCCTTCGAGAAGCCGCAGCAGACGCCGGAGCAGACCATCCCCGGCGCGCTCGCCAAGCTGAACCTGAAGCCGAGTGACATCGACTACGTCATCAACTCGCACTATCACTTCGACCATTGCGGTGGGAACAAGTACCTGAGCGAGGCCTGCACGGTCTGTCACGCGGCCGAGCTGGAGCAGTGCAACTGCCCGCAGCCCTTCGAGCGCCTGGGCTACTCCGACTATAACTTCTCGCCTGAGCTGGCCGAGAAGCGCGGCATCACCCTGCCGGACGAGCCGGAGCTCGACATCTATACGCCGAAGTTCCAGACTTTGAGCGGCGACCAGGAGATCGCCAAGGGGCTCTGGCTGTTCGAGACGCCGGGCCACACAGCCGGCCACTACAGCATGATGGTCGAGCTGGCCGACCGTCGGCCGATCCTCTTCACCGGCGACGCCTGCTATACGGCGAAGAGCCTGGAGATGATGTGCATCTCCGGCTTCCACCTCGACCCGACCAAGAGCGTGCAGTCGCTGCAGCGCCTGAAGGACCTGGCCGAGAAGCACGACGCCGAACTCTTCTTCTCGCACGACGGCGAGTCCTTCGCCAAGTATCAGACGGGGCCGAAGTTCTACAGCTAGGTGCTTGCGCGGTCGCACAACGCCGATACACACACCCCTGTCGTCCCGGGGCTTGTCCCCGGGACCCAATGGCGCTGCAGCGTGAGACGGATAGGCCAATGGGTCCCGGCAACAAGTGCCGGGACGACAGCTGTGATTGTGGCGAGGTCGAGCGCCTCTTGCAGCGACCCAACCTACCAGCGGATCATCCCGGCATCTACGGCGAGCGCCTGGCCGGTGATCCAGTGGGCTTCTTCCGATGCGAGGAAGGCGACTGCCGGGACGATGTCCCGGGGCGTGCCGCGGCCCTTGATTGCCTGCAGCATTTCGACGAACTCGAAGGCCTCCTTGTGCGGCGTCTGCTGCACGCCTTCAGTGTCGGTGAGGCCGGGGCAGACGCAGTTGGCGGTGATCTTGTAGGCGCCAAGTTCGGTCGCCAGCGCGCGGGTGAAGGTCAGCACGCCGCCCTTGGAGGCCACGTAGTGCGCCATGTTCGGCGTGCCGGCGAAGATCGAGTTCGAGGAGATGTTGACGATCCGCCCGTAGCCGTTCTTGCGCATGAGGTCGGAGCCGGCGCGGCACATCAGGTAGAGCCCGTCCAGGTTGACCCGCATGACCCGGCGCCACTCCTCGAAGGTCAGCTCGTCCCAGGGCACGAAGGGCACGATGGCGGCGGCGTTGACCTGCACGTCCAGCTTGCCGGCCCGCTCGATCACGGTGTCGAACAGGGCCTTCACAGACTCGGGGTCGCCGATGTCGCATTGCACGCCGAAGGCCTTGCCGCCGATCGCCTTGGCGGCGGCCTCGGCCCCGGCGTCGTTGATGTCGACGACGGCCAGCGTCGCCCCCTCAGCGCCGATGCGCTCGGCGATGGCGCGGCCGATGCCCTGGGCGGCGCCAGTCACCACGGCGACGCGTCCCTCGAACCTCTTCATGCTCTAGTCCCCCTCTACCTCGTATAGTTTTGACAGTCTGGTGATCAGCCGGCGGCGATGACCGCGAGCGCCGCCTCGACCCCGGCGGCGACGTCCGCTTTCCTGCCCAGCTTGCGCAGCGCGCCGCCGAGGGCGGCAACGGCGACGGTCGCATAGATCGGCTCGGCGACCGGGCCCATGTGACCGACGCGGATCAGCTTGCCCAGCGTGTCGCCGCGCCCGAGCGACAGGACCACGCCGAAACTCTCACGCGTCGCGGCCAGCAGCTCCGTGTCGGTTACGCCGTCCGGCACACGCAAGGCCGTGGTAGTCGGCGAAGCGATCTCTTCGCGCGCCGCCCAGAGCGACAAGCCCATGGCCTGCATGCCGGCACGGCAGGCCGCGGCCGTCAGGGCGTGCCGCCGCCACACGGACTCCGGTCCTTCCTCCAGATAGAGATCGACCACGGCCTCCAGGCCGTTCACTTCGGTGACCGAGGGCGTGAAGGGGAAAGGCTCCTCCTTGCGCCAGGCGTTCTTCCAGTCGAGCAGGCTGAGAACGGACGCTTTCGGCGTATCGGCATTGGCTTCGATGTGGCGCCAGGCACGATCGCTCATGGCGATGACGGTCAGGCCGGGCGCGCCGCCCAGGCACTTGCCGGGGCCGGTGACGAAGAGGTCGGCGAAGCAGTCGTCCGGGTGGATATCCATGCCGCCGAAGGACGAGACCGCGTCGATGATCAGCAGGCCGTCGTTGTCGCGCACTACCTTGCCGATCTCGCGCGCCGGGTTGATCGTGCCCGAGGGCGTGTCGTGATGCACCAGCGAGACGACCTTGATTTCGGGCCGTTTGCGGAAGGCCTCGGCCACCTGCTCGGGCGCGATCGATTCGTTGTAGGGCACCTCGATCTCGACCACCTCCTTGGCGGTGCGCGCGGCCCAGTAGCCGAAGCCCTTGCCGTAGACACCGGAGGCCAGGTTGAGCACCACGTCGTCCTTGCCGATCAGCGAGGCCGAGGCGGCCTCGAGCCCGACCGCCGGCTCGTAGTGCAGGATCAGCGGCGGCTCCTTGGTCCGCAGCGCCGTCGCCCACTTGCGCGCGACCTGCTCGTAGAGTGCCTGAAAATAGACGTCATAGTCGTAGTGCACCGGGCCGGCCATGGCCTGCAGCACCCGCTGATAGGCCGGCACCGGGCCGGCCGACAGGGTGATCACCGGTTGTTTCGGTAAGCCGGATGGCATGGACCTTCCCTCCCTCGCTCGCCCCGCGAAAAGAATAGCATCTGGGGCTTGCGAGCGGGAGGTGCTAAGATGATTTTTTGCTGCTATTTCCGACATCTAGGAGTGGTGCGTGGAGCTTTTCGACTACCTCATTGTGGGCGCCGGCAGCGCCGGCTGCGTGCTCGCGGCGCGGCTCAGCGAGGTCGCCGAGGTCCGGGTCGCGCTGATCGAGGCGGGCGGCCCGCCAAGCGATCCAAGGATCGCCGATCCTGCCGCCTGGGTTGCGCTGCAGGGCTCGGCCATCGACTGGCAGTTCGAGACCGCACCGCAAAGGCATGGCGCCGGCCGCGTGCACGCCTGGCCGCGCGGCCGCGTGATCGGCGGCTCGAGCTGCCTGCACGCCATGGCCCACGTACGCGGCCATCCGAGCGACTTCGACGCCTGGGCGGCGGCAGGCTGCAGCGGCTGGGGCTACCGTGACCTCCTGCCCTACTTCAAGCGCTCGGAAGACTCGCCCTTCGCCCCCTCGCCCTATCACGGCGCGGGCGGGCCGGTGAGCATGATCACGCCCGCGGAACCGCATCCCATTACATGCGCCTATATGGCCGGCGCCGAGGAGCTGGGCTTCCAGCCGATTCCCGACCATAACGGGCCGCACATGATCGGGCCGACGCTCAACACCTTCACCATCGCCAACGGCAAGCGGCAGAGCGTGGCCGACGCCTATCTGACTCCGGCGCTCGTGCGACCCAATCTGACGGTGATAACCGATAGCTTGGTGCGCCGGCTGCTACTCGACGACGGCGACCGCTGCATCGGCGTCGAGCTGGAGTCGAATGGAGAGAGTCGCAGCATCGGCGCGGCGCAGGCCGTGATCCTGTCGGCCGGCGCGATCGGCTCGCCGACCTTGTTGATGCACTCGGGCATCGGGCCGGCGGACGAGCTGAAGGCGTTGGGAATCGCCCCGCGCATCGACCTGCCCGGCGTCGGCCGCAATCTGCAGGACCACCTGCTGTCGGGCGGCAACCTCTATCGCGCCAGGCGCCCGGTGCCGCCGTCGCGCTATCAGCATTCGGAATCGCTGCTCTATGCGGGCGGCGGCAACGGCGCCGCTGCGCCGGAGCTGGTGCTGGCCTGCGTCACAGCACCCGTCGTGACCGAAGTCTTCACGGCCCCGCCGCGGGGCGAGACCTATACCATCATGTTCGGCTTCACCCATCCGCAGAGCCGCGGCAGCATCACACTTGCCTCCGCCGACCCGCGCGACAAACCGTTGATCGACCCCAACTACCTGGCCGAAGTGGCCGATCGCGAGTCCTATCTGGCCGCACTCGATCTCGCCCGCGCGGTCGGCGGCACGGCGGCGCTCGCCGAGTGGCGCGAGCGCGAGCTGCTGCCGGGCCCGGCCTGCAACGGCAAGGCCGAGCGCTTGCGCTTCCTCGAGCAGGCAGCCTTCACCCATCACCATCCGGTGGGCACCTGCCGCATGGGGACGGATGAGGAGGCGGTGGTCGGACCCGACCTGAAGCTGCGCGGCGTCGAGGGGCTCTACGTGGTCGACGCCTCGGTCATGCCGCACCTCACCACGGGGCCGGTCAACGCGGCCGTGATCGCCATTGCCGAGCGGGCTAGCGACCTGATCCTCGGCAGGGCGCCGCTCGCCCCGGCGGAGCTCACGTGACGGCGCGGCCCTTGCCGATGCGCGGATGCGGCCGGCCGCCGTCGCTGACCGCCATGACCATCATGATCTCGTTCGGCCGCGGCGCGTCGAACACCGAGACGCTCATGGTGTCGAGCTCGTCGAAGGACCAGACGTTATCCTTGTTGCCGAGCGGCACGTCGATCACCATGCCGGCGCTGCCGACCTTGGTGGTCGAGGGGATGATCGCCTCGCCGCCGCCGACCGCGGCGCGCATCGGCTTGCAGAGCTTGGGATGAAGCAGGGCGGCTGCATGCTCGAGGTCGCCGTTAACGCCGACCAGCGCCGACTTGCCGTAGCCGAGCGGCGCGCCGTCGAGCAGGCCGACCAGCCTCGGCATGAGGCGCTCGCCCAGCGCCATGCCGAGATCGATCAATTCGGAGAGATCCGCGACGAATCGCCCGGCAAAGGGATTGTCGATGATGGCGATGGCTGCGGCGCGCGAAACCGGGCGCAGCGCCGGCCCGCCGCCCTCAGCCTCGATGATCTCCTTGATGAAGAGGGTCTTTCGCGTTGCCATGCGCCGCCTCCTGTCTGCCCTGGCGCAGCCTACCATGGCTTCCGGCCCACATTCAATTTTCCCTTTTGTTCCATGGAGTTGAAGAGGAGGCTTCAGCTTCTAGCCGCTGTTTTGTCCGCAGCCCTGCTCTGGCCAGCGGCGGCCCTGGCGGCCGGCTCAGAGACGCTCCGCGTCGTGCTGCGCAACGACGGCGCGCAGGCCTTGCGCTGCGTCATGATCAAGGCCCACTTCATGTCGGAGACGCTGGACGCCATCGCCGCCGGCGATGCGCTCAACCTCGTGCTGCAGCGCGACCCGGCGGACGGCGCGCTCTTCGTCCTGGCCGACGACGGCCGGCGCCAGATGATCGAGAACATCCTCTGCGGCGCCGACGACGACTGGTCGGAGACCCGAGGCGAGCTGCCGCTCCTCCCCCTCCGCACGGCCTCCGCGGCTCGCATCGAGCTCAGCTGTGTGGTCGAGGGCCGCCTGCTCTGCGCGGTGATGGAGCCGGACGACTAGAGCGTAATCCGTTCGGATTGAATCGGCGTAGCTCTCCTCACCCTTCGACAAGCTCAGGGTGAGGTGGGCTTGTGCTGGATCAGCACATGCCCCTGATGCTGAGTCTGTCGAAGCATGAAGGCCTGCACGGTGATACGACTGAACGGAATATGCTCTAGCAGCCGCCTCACTGCGCCGCCGGCGCGTAGGCCGCGGCGAGCTGGCGCGAGACCAGCTGGGCGTAGAGCCCGCCCTTGGCCAGCAGGGCCTCGTGCGTGCCGGTCTCGACCAGCCGGCCCTCCTCCAGCACGACGATCAGGTCGGCGTCGCGGATGGTCGAGAGGCGGTGGGCGATGACCACCGTCGTGCGGTCGGCCTGCAGCAGGTCGAGGGCGCGGCGCAGCGCCTGTTCGTTCACCGCGTCGAGGTGCGAGGTCGCCTCGTCGAGGATCAGCACCGGCGCGTCCTTCAAGAAAGCCCGCGCGATGGCGACGCGCTGGCGCTGGCCGCCCGAGAGGCTGGTGCCGCGTTCGCCGACCAGGGTGTCGAGGCCGTCGGGCAGGGTCGCCACAAGGTCACCCAGCGAGGCGTGCTCGACCGCCGCCATCAAGTCCGCCTCGCTGGCGTCGGGCCGGCCGATCATGATGTTGCTGCGCAAGGTGTCGTTGAACAGGAAGGTGTCCTGGGCGACCAGCGCGATGCGGCGGCGCAGGTCGTCGAGCCGGTAGTCGCGCAGGTCGAAGCCGTTCATGGTGATGCGGCCCTGGTCGGGGTCCCAGAAGCGCATCAAGAGCTGCGCCGTGGTCGTCTTGCCGGCGCCCGAGGTGCCGACCAGCGCCACGGTCTTGCCGGCCGGAATGGCGAAGCTGACATCGCTGAGCGCGCGCCGGGCCTGACCCGGGAAGGCGAAGCTGACGCCCTCCAGCGCCAGCGCCGCCGCACCTGATCGCTCGGGCACGCCGGGGCCGTCGGTCACCGGCACCGGCTCCCTGGCCAGCGCGTAGACGCGGCGCGTGGCACCCAGGGTATCGGCGAGCTGGCGGCCGATCTGGGCGATCTCGGAGACCGGCAGGAAAGCGGCCATGGCGAGGATCGTCAGGAGCGGCAGGATGGCCGGGTCGATGGCGCCCTGCGCCGTCAGCGCCGCGCCGGTCATCACCACGGCGAGGCCGCCGAGGCCGGTGAAGACCTCGAGCAGGCTCTGCTGCAGCGTCAGCTCGCCGAAGAACGGCAGGCGCAGGCTGATGTGACGCTCGGAGAGCTCGTCGAGCCGGTCGCCGCGCGCCGCCTCCTGCTGGAAGGCGACGATCTCGCCCAGGCCCTGCACCGAGTCGACGGCGAAGGCACCGAGCTCGCCGGCCGCCTCGCGCGCCTCGGAGCCCAGCCGGTCGACCCGCTTGCGCAGCAGCAGCGGGCTCAATCCCACCGCGAGCAGGAAGGGCGCCAGCGCGAGCGCGATCCAGCCGCTCTCCGAGGCGAGCACGACCAGCACCACCGCCGGCACCAGGATGGCGACGAAGGCCGGCGCCACGGTGTGGGCGAAGAAGTACTCGACCAGCTCGATATCGTGGGTGGCGAGCGCCATGAGGTCGCCGGTGCGCCGCCGCACCAGATAGGCCGGCGCCAGCGCATCGAGCTTGCGGAAGGCGTCGATGCGCATCTCGGCCAGCAGGCGAAAGGCCATGTCGTGCGCGATCCAGGATTCGAGCCAATGCAGGACACCCGAAAGCGGCGCCACTACCGCCAGCGCCCAGAGCCAGGGCTCGTAGGGTTGGCCGTTCTTGAGCGCGTAGACGACCAGCGCGCTCAGCACGCCGACGCCGATGAAGGCCAGCACGCGCAGCACGCCGAAGACGAAGGTGGCGGTCAGCCGGCCCTTCCAGGGCAGCACCAGCTTCATCAGCTCAGCCACGAGCTGGACCCAGCTCAGCCCCTCGGCCTTGATGATACCCTCGGTCACCGCCTTCACGGCGCCGCCCGGCACGTCGGCGATGCTCTCAACCGAGCGGGCGCCGGGCGAGGCGTCGATGGTGCCGGATGCGCTTGACTCGCGGGCCTGCTCGGACATCAGGCCGGCATAGACGCCGCCGGCCTTGAGCAGCTCCTCATGCCGGCCGCTCTCGACGACGCCGCCGCCGTCGAGCACCAGGATGCGGTCGCAGTCGATCACGCTGGACAGGCGATGCGCCAGGATCAGCGTGGTGCGCCCGCGCATCAGGCGGCCGAGCGCCTCCTGGATCACCGCCTCGTTCTCGGCGTCGACCGCTGACAGCGCCTCGTCGAGCACCAGGATCGGCGTGTCGCGCAAAAGCGCGCGGGCGATCGCCACGCGCTGGCGCTGGCCGCCGGAGAGCTTGATGCCCTTCTCGCCGATCACGGTCTGGTAACCCTGCGGCAGGGTCATGACGAAGTCATGGATGTTGGCGGCCCGCGCCGCCGCCTCGATCTCCGCGTGGCTGGCCGCCGGCCGGCCCATGCGGATGTTGTCCTCGACCGTGCCGTGGAACAGGAAGGTGTCCTGGTTGACCACCGAAATCATCGAGCGGATCTGCTCGAACGAGAGCCGGCGCAGGTCGTGGCCGCCGATGCGGACAACACCTTCGTCCGGGTCGTAAAAGCGCAGCAGCAGGCGCACGATCGAGGACTTGCCGCCGCCGGATGAGCCGACCAGTCCGATACGGGCGCCGGCCTCGATGCGGAAGTCGAGCCCGTCGTGCACGTCGCGCCGCGTGCCGGGATAGCGGAAGCGCACGCCCTCGAACTCGATCGTCGGCGCAAGCGGTCCGTCGAGGCGCGCTGGCGGCGCGTCGTCGACGAGCGGGCGGTCGTCGAAGATCTGGTAGATGCCCTGGGCCGCGGCCATGCCGACCATGCCCTGGTGCAGCACGTTGCGCAGCTCGCGCATCGGCCGGAAGATCTCGACGCCCAGCATCAGGATGATCAGGAGCGCGGTCAGCTCCATGGCGCCGGCCTCGACGCGAAAGGCGCCGACCGCCAGCGCCGCGGCCGCGCCGCAGGCAATCGCGCTATCGGTGATGCCGCGGCTCAGCACGTTGGTGCCGAGCACCCACATGGTGCGGCGGAAGAGGTCGCGCGCCTTGAGCTCCAGCGCATCGGCCCGCGCCTTGCTCTGGCCGAAGGCCTTGAGCGTCGCCAGTCCCTGGACCGAATCGAGGAACTCGGCGGCGAAGCTGGCGTAGGCTTGCTGCTGGAACAGCGAGTTTTTGACGTCGAAGCGGTGCCACAGCGCCGGCGCGAAGAGGGCGACGATGGCAAAGCCGAGCATCACCGCCGCCACCGGCAGGTCGATGAAGGCAACCACGGCGAAGATCAGGAGCGGCGTCAGGAGCGAGATCAGGAACTGCGGCAGGAACTGGCCGAAATAGGTCTCGAGCTGCTCGACCCCGTCGATCAGCGACAGCGTGAGCGCGCCCGAACGCTTGCGCGCCACCGTGCCGGGCCCTAGGGCGGCGATTTTGTCGTAGATGGTGCGGCGTAGCTTCTTCTGGACCCGAGCCGCGGTCTCGTGCGCCACCGTCGTGCGCCAGTGCTCGAAGACGCCGCGCAGCACCATGACGGCGGCGATGAAGACGATCGGCAGCGCCAGCGAGGCCAGCTCGCGGCCGTCGAAGACCTGGCCGATCAGCCAGCCGAGCAGACCCAGGCGGGCGACGCCGAGGCCGACGGCGACCAGACCGATCAGCACGGCCCAGAGGATGCGCAGCCTGACTCCCTGAGTGAAGCTCCACAGCCGTGGCTCGAAGTGCATGCGCCTGCTCCGCCTTACGGGTCCGAGCCCTGTCGCCGTTGCGGCCAATCCACCGCGCCGACAGCGCCTCTGAAGGTCACAATAACCTGAACGCCCACGTTCGCCAGTCGACAATATCGGCCACCAGCTGTACATTTCTGTACAGAGCCCCGGCGCGGGCACGATCGAGGAAACGGCACCATGACCTGGCACTGGGACGACCTGCGCGTGTTCCTGACGCTGGCGCGTGAGGGCAACCTGACGGCGGCCGCCCGGCAGCTCGGGGTCAGCCACCCGACCATCGCGCGGCGCATCAAGGCGCTGGAGCAGGCTTTCGGGGCCCGGCTGTTCGATCGCCTGCCCGACCGCTTCGTGCTGACCGCCGCCGGCGAGGAGCTATTGGCCGATGCCCAGGCGATGGAGCAGGCGGCGGAGTCGATCCAGCGGCGCAGCGCCGGCCTCAGCGACACGGCGCATGGCACCGTGCGGCTCTCGGCCGGCGAGGCCATGACCGCTTTCATCGCGCGCCACCTGCCGCGGCTGCGGCGCAACATGCAGTGCATCGAGCTCGAGCTGGTGGCGAGCCACATGCTGGCCAACCTGTCGCGCCGCGAGGCCGACCTCTTGATCCGCGAGCAGGTGCCGGACCTCGCCAGCATCGTCACCCGACGGCTCGGCCGTGTCGCTTACGCGGTCTACGGCAACGCCAAGCTGCCGCCCAGCAGCGTCGTCCCGGATCGGGACTACCCCGCGCCCTGGCTGGGTTTCGATGACGACCACAGCTACATGCCCGGCCAGAGCTGGCTGCGCGACCGCCTGGAGGGCGCGCGCGCCCGGGTGCGGGTGAACGACTGGCTGGTGCTGCAGGAGGCGGTCCGGGCCGGCGCCGGCATCACCGTGCTGCCCTGCTACCTGGGCGACAGCGACCGGGCGCTGCGCCGCCTCGGTCCCGTGCTGGAGGAGGTCACCGCCGACCAGTGGCTGCTGGTCCATCGTGACCTGCGCGGCCTGCCGCGGGGGCGCGCCGTGATGGACGCCCTTATCCAGCTGCTCCAGGAGGAGCGCGCCACGATCGAGGGTCAGCAGCCTTCGCTGACAGAGGGTAGGCAAAGTCCGACCGCCGCTCGGGCGCTCAGCGGCTCTCCGGACTGGCGAGGCTCTGGCGCGCGCACCCGCCGCGGATGATAAGGTCGGCGACCATGGCGACCAGCGCGACGACGGGCGCGACGCCGGCTCGAGCGGCCCAGTACTCAGCTCGCGCGCTGGCGCTCCGGGCGCATCCACTCGGCCAGGCGCGCCCGCTCCGGGGCGCCGAGCATGAGGCCATGCTTGGTGCGACGCTGCAGAATGTCGTCCGGCCGGCGCGCCCATTCGCGTCGTACCAGGTAGTCGACCTCGGCCTCGTAGAGCAGCCCGCCGGCGTGGCGGCCTAGGTCGCTCATCTGTTGCGCAGCGCCGACCAGCGCCTCGGCCCGGGTGCCATAGAGCCGCGCATAGTGGGCGACCAGGGCAGCCGGCATCCAGTCCCAGCGCCGCGCCAACGCGAGACGATAGGCCTCGAAGTCGCCGTCGGGGATGTCGCCGCCCGGCAAAGGCGCGCCGCCGCTCCAGGCCGGGCCGAGCCGCGGCAGAAAGGGCCGCAGGCTCTCCAGCGCCTGCTCGGCCAGCTTGCGGTAAGTGGTGATCTTGCCGCCGAAGACCGACAGCATCGGCGCCTGCGTGTCGTCCGGCACGGCCGGCTGCAGCTCGAGCACGTAGTCGCGGGTGACGGCGGAGGGGTTCTCGGCCGCGTCGTCGTAGAGCGGGCGCACGCCGGAGAAACGCTCCATCACGTCGCGCGGGCCCGGCGCCTGGCGGAAGTAGCGCCGCACCACGGCCAGCAGGTAGTCGACCTCGGCCTCGTCGGCCGCCACGTCTTCCGGCCGGCCGTCGTAAGGCACGTCGGTGGTGCCGATCAGCGCCAGGTCCTTGAGATAGGGGTTCACGAAGATCACCCGGCCGTCGCCGTTCTGCAGCAGATAGGCCTGCGGCCCCTCCCAAAATTTGCGGGTCACGATGTGGCTGCCCTTGACCAGGCGCACCCGCCGGCTGCTGTCGGCGCCGGCCACATGGGCGATCACCTGCTCGACCCAGGGACCGGCCGCGTTGACCAGCGCGCGGGCCCGCATCGTGCGCGTCTCGCCACTGACGCCATCGCGCAGCTCGAGCCGCCAGACGCCATCCTCGCGCCGGGCGGCGATGCAAGCCGTGCGAGGCAGGATGCTGGCGCCGCGCTCGGCCGCGTCGAGCGCGTTCAGCACCACCAGGCGCGCGTCGTCGACCCAGCAGTCGGAGTACTCGAAGGCGCGCCGGAAGTCGTCGCGCAGCGGCCGCCCGACGGGATCGTGCCGCAGGTCGACCGTGCGGGTACCCGGCAGGCGCTTGCGCCCGCCCAGATGATCGTACAGCAGCAGGCCGAGGCGGATCAGCCAGGCCGGACGCTGTTCGGTGCTGTGCGGCAGCACGAAGCGCAGCGGCCAGATGATGTGCGGCGCCATGCCAAGCAGCACCTCGCGCTCGATCAGCGCCTCGCGGACCAGCCGGAATTCGTAGTACTCGAGGTAGCGCAGGCCGCCGTGGATCAGCTTGCCGCTGCGCGACGAGGTGCCCTCGGCCAGATCGCCTTTCTCGCACAGCAACACGCTGAGGCCGCGCCCGGCGGCGTCGCGGGCTATGCCGGCGCCGTTGATGCCGCCGCCGATCACCGCAAGATCGTAGAGCGCAGGCTCGCGGGCCATGTCAGACCGGGTTCAGAGGCGGCTCGCCGACGACGTGCCGGCGCACCTCCTCGGCGATCATCTCGGCGGCGACCGTTACGGTGCGCAGCGAGGCACCGGCGATGTGCGGCGTCAGCGTGACGTTCTCCAGCCTGAGCAACGGCCAGTCGGGCGGTACCGGCTCGACGGCGAAGGTCTCCAGCATGGCGGCGCCGAGATGGCCCGAGGCCAGCGCCTCGGTCAGGGCGTCGTAGTCGACCATGGGGCCGCGCGCCGTGTTGACGAAGAGCGCACCCTGCTTCATGCGCGCGAACTGTGCAGCGCCGAGGAAGCCGGTGGTCTCCGGCGTCACCCGGGCATGCAGCGTGACCACGTCGCCGGCCTCCAGCAGATGGTCCAGGTCGCACTGCACCACGCCGTCGTCGCGGTCGGCCTTGCTGAGCTGCACGTAGGGATCGCAGACCAGGATGCGGCAGCCGAAGGCCTTGAGCAGCCGCACCACCCGCGTGCCGATGTAGCCGTAGCCAATCACCCCCACGGTCATCTCGCAGAGCTCGCGGCCGGTGCGGTCGGCGCGGTAGAGGTCGCCGCGCCACTCGCCGCGGCGCAGCGCCTCGTGGCCGGCCCGGATCAGGCGGGTCTCGGCAAGGATCGCGCCGATGGTGAACTCGGCCACGGCATCCGCGTTGCGGCCGGGCGCATTGACCAGCTTGATGCCGCGCTCGCGTACCGCCGCCCGGTCGATATTGACCGGCCCGCCGCGCGAGACCGCGATCAGCTCCAGCTTCGGCAGACGTTCCAGCATGGCGCGGGAGATGGGTGCCAGATGGGTGACGAAGACCCGCGCGTCGCCGATGAAGGCGGCGATCTCATCGGGATCGCCCAGGAACTCCTTGAGGCCGTCCAGCGCCGGATCGGCATAGCCGTGGTGCATCGGCTCGTCGGGCCAGGGTTGTTCCAGCACGCGTGCCGAGAAGTCCAATCCATCGACCGCCTGCAACGCTCGGACGAAGAAGTCAGGACGCATGAAGCGGTCGCCGACGATGGCAGTTTCCAGTGCGCTCATGCCTGGCCCATCCTCATGCCGTTCGCCCTGGTCTCCGCCAGGCGTGCCCAGTGCGGCGGCGCCGCGCGGCGCAGCTCGAGATAGAGATCGAACAGGCCGTCGTAGAGCGGCTTCAGGTCCGGGTCGGGGGCGATGGTCTCGCTCAGGGTTGGCTCGACCCAGCGGCGGCAGGCCTCGTCCATGTCGGCGAAGGCGCCGATCGCCACGCCCGCGATCATGGCGGCGCCGGCTGCGCCCGCTTCGCCGCGATTGGATTCGCGCACCGGGTGCTGCATCACGCTGGCCAGGATGCGCTTCAGGGCGGTGCTGCGCGCCGCGCCACCGGTCACGCGGATCTCGCGCGGCCGGCAACCCATGGCGCCGTAGCAGTCCCGCGCGGCAAAGCCGAGCCCCTCGTAGACCGCGCGCACCAGCTCGCCCAGGCCGGCCGCGTTGCTGAGGCCGAAGAACTGGGCCCGCGCCCGGGCGTCGAAGAAGGGCCCGCGCTCGCCGGCCCGGTCGATGTAGGGGTGGTAGAGCGCGGCGCCGGGAGCCGCCTCGAGCACGGCGCCGTCGAGCGCCGCCAGCATGGCCTGGCGCGAGGGCTGGTGGCCGGCTCGCTCGACTGCCTGACAGGCGAGCCCGACGATCCAGTCGATGTTGAGGGTGCCGGCCATGTTCGACTGCATCCGGCTGGTCATGCCAGGCACGGGAAAGGCCATGGTGTAGCCGCTCGGCTCTGCCGCCAGCTCGACGGCGCTGGTCGGCGCCAGGGTCATGTGCATGCCGGTGCTGCCGACGATGGTGAGCGCGGCTGCGCCGTCCGGCGTGTAAAGCCCGCCGCCGAGCGCCGAGCAGACCACGTCGACGTAGCCCAGCACCACCGGCGTGCCGGCGACCAGGCCGGTCGCCGCGGAAGCCTCATCGGTCAGGGAATCGTGACGCAGGGTTCCGTCCACCAGCTCGGGCAGCAGGCGGCGTTCCGCGGCGAGGCCGAGCGCGTCGGTCACCTCTTCCGCATAGGTCCGACGGCGAAAGTCGCCGAAGGTGAAGACGCCTTCGCTCATGTCGGTGGCTCTGGTCCCGGTCAGCTTGTAGTAGAGCCAGTCCTTGCAATGCAGGGCCGTCGCCGCCCGCTCCAGGATCTCGGGCCTTTCGCGTTTCAGCCAGACCAGGTGGCCGCTCTGGTTGGATGCGTTCATGCCGCAGCCGGTGAAGCGGAAGACCGCCGCGCGCACGCCGTTGGCCGCGAACTCCTCGACGATCGGCGCCGCGCGGCTGTCGAGCCAGAGCCAGGCCGGCGCCACCGGCTCCCCCGCAGCATCGATCAGCCAGGTGCCATCACCCTGCCCCGTAACCGCCAGGGCGGCGATGCGGCCGTTCAGGTTCTCGATCTTGTCGCCCAGCGCGCGGAGCACGCGGGCGGCGCGTTGCCAGGTCTCGGCCATGTCCTGCTCGACGGCCGTGCCGCTTGCGTCGCGCCGGTAGAGATTGGGTTCGCCGCTCTCGGCGAGTTGCCGGCCGTCGAGGTCGAAGGCCACGGCCTTGGAAACCGAGGTGCCGGAATCCAGCCCGACGATGAGGTCGCGGCTCATGGCCCTTCCCCCAGGCTCGAGCCATGAAACAGGGCGCGGCCCCGCTCGGCCTCGAAGAGGTGGATGCCCTGCGGCGCGATCTCGAAGGGCACGGTCTCGCCCGGCCGGGCCGGCACCTGCCCCTCGGCCACGGCAATGATCGGCATGCCGCCGACCTCCAACGCTACGTGGGTCTGGTCGCCGAGCCATTGGTTGGCGATGACTTTACCGGCCAGCGCGCCCGAGCCGATCCGGATGTGGCGCGGGTTGATGCCGAGGCTGATACCGCTGCCCGCGCCTGTGCCGTTGCTGCCCAGACCGTTCGCCGCCTGAACCGCCGCTTGCGGCAACTGCAGGGTGAGGGCGCCTTCGCCGGCCGCGATCCGCAAGCCGCCGTCGCTGCCGGCGGCCGCAGCCGGCATGAGGTTCATGGGCGGCTCGCCGATGAATCCGGCGACGAAGAGGTTGGCCGGCCGCTCGCGCAGCTCGGCCGGCGTGCCGTACTGCATCAGCTCGCTCGCCTCCATGACCGCGATGCGATCGGCCAGGGCCATGGCGTCTGTCTGGTCGTGGGTCACGATGACCGCGGTCATGGCGCGGTCCTTCAGCCACTCCTTGATGCGGGCGCGCAGTATGGCGCGCATCTGCGGCTCGAGCTGCGACATGGGCTCGTCGAGCAGATAGAGGTCGGCGCTGCGGATCAGCGCCCGGGCCAGCGAGGCGCGCTGCTGCAGCCCGGCGGAGATGGTGCCGGGGTAGCGTTGCAGGGCCGGCTCCAGCTCCAGCAGCGCAGCGATCTCCGCCACCCTGGCCTCGACGGTTGCCCGCGGTATGCGGTCGCGCAGCAGCGCGAAGGCGATGTTGTCGCGCAGCCTGAGCGGCGGATAGAGCGAATAGCCTTCGAAGGCCATGGCCACGTTGCGCTGCGCCGGCCGCAGGTCGTTGAGCGCGCGCGCGCCGAGCCGAACGGTTCCCTCCGTCACCGACTCGAAGCCGGCCACCATGCGCAGGGTCGAGGTCTTGCCGCAGCCGGAGGAGCCGAGCAAGGCGACGATCTCGCCGTGGCGCACCTGCATGGTCAGGCTGCTGACCGCGCGCACCTGCGGCCGGCCGCGCGGCCTGTAGACCTTGCTCACCTGCTCGAGCGACAGCTCAGCCATGATGACCGCCCTCTGCGTCACCTGCTACGCGGATGCGGGCGCCGCTCGCCCGGTCGAAGAGCAGGAGGTCGCCCGGATCGATCGCCGCGAAGACCTGGCGCGGGCCGGCCGCCAGGCGGTCGGCGCGCTGCATCGGCGCGCTGGCCAGGAGCTCGCCGCCGCCGGTCGGATGCAGCAGCAGCACGGTGTTCTGGTTGAGCGGCGTGACCGCCTCCAAGGTGACCGGGATGGCGGCATTGCCGCCCTCATGGCTGAGCCTTACGTGCTCCGGCCGGATGCCGACCACGCAGTCGCGCCCGCTGAGCGCGCCATGGCCGTTGGCGAGCGGCACCCGATGGCCGAACAGCGAAACCGCGCCCTGCTCCAGCCGGCTGTCGTAGAGATTGATGGTGGGATCGCCGAACAGGCGGGCGACCTCGATGCTTTCCGGATCGGCATAGACCTGGGCCGGCCGGTCGACCTGGACGAACCGGCCGTTCAGCAGCACACCGATGCGCTGGCCGAGCGCCATGGCCTCGCGGAAGTCCTGGGTGACGTAGAGCACGGTCGCCTGAAAGGCGGCCAGCACGCGCGGCAGTTCGTGGCGCATCTCGTAGCGCAGCTTGGCGTCGACGTTGCGCAGCGGGTCGTCGAGCAGCAGCACCGAGGCATCGGCGACGATCGCCCGACAGAGCGCGGTGCGCTGCTTCTGGCCGTTCGACAGCTCGCGCGGCAGGTGCGACAGAACGTGGTCGATCTTCAGGATCTGCGCCACCTTGTGCACCCGCGCCTCTATCTCGCTTGTCGCCAGGTGGCGGGCGCGCAAGGGGCTGGCGATGTTCTCGAAGGCCGTCATGTGCGGATAGAGCGCGAAGTTCTGGAAGGCCATGCCGATGCCACGCGCGTCGGGCACCAGGTGGGTCACGGGCTTGCCGTCGATCAGCACCTCGCCCTGGTCGGGATCGTGGATGCCGACGATGAGGCGCAGCAGGGTAGTCTTGCCGCAGCCAGAGGGTCCGCAGATCGCCACCGTCTCGCCCTTCTCGACGGCGAGCGACAGGCCGTCGAGCAGGGTCTCGCGGCCGAAGCGCTTGGTCAGGCGGTCGAGCACCAGGTAGCTCATGGCCCTAGCCCTTGACCGCGCCGAGCGACAGGCCTTCCACCAGATAGCGCTGCATGACCAGCGCCAGCAGGAAGGTCGGGATGATCGACAGCACCAGGCCGGCGGCGATCTGGCCGTACTGGATACCGGAGGCGGTGACGAAGGCGAGCGCTCCGACGGTGACCGGCTGGATGTCGGAGGAGCCGAGGATCAGGGCGAAGACGAAGTTGTTCCAGGCGAAGATGAAGGCGAGCAGCGCCGCCGCGGCGATGCCCGGCCGGGCGAGCGGCACGGCGATCCTGAGGAAGCTGCGCAGCCAGCCATGGCCGTCGATCCGGTAGGCGTGCTCGATGTCGGGGCTCACGTCCTCGAAGTAGCCGCGAACGATCCAGAGGATCAGCGGCAGGGTGATGAGCTGATAGACCCAGATCAGCCCGAAGTAGGTGTCGTAGAGCCCGAGCTCCTGGAAGTAGAGCAGCAGCGGCAGCAGCACCAGGAGCGGCGGCGCGAAGCGGAACGACAGCAGCGTGAAGGCGATGTTCTCGCCGAGCCGGAACCTGTAGCGCGCGAAGGCATAAGCGGCCGGCACGCCGAGCAGCAACGACAGCAGCACCGAGCAGCTCGACAGCACCAGGCTGTTCCAGAGGTTCTTCATGTAGGCGAGCTCGAGGGTCGAGCCCGCCCCTGTCAGCTCGCCGGCGATCAGCGCCCGGTAGTTGTCGAGGGTCGGCCCGAAGAACAGGCTGGGCGGCACGCGCAGGATGTCCTCGTTGGTCTGGAACGACATGAGAACGACCCAGAAAATCGGGAACAGGAAGAACAGGCAGATCAGCGTCAGGGCGACGTTTCGCAACAGCCTGACCAGGGTGGGACTGCGCCGCATGCCCGTCACGCCTGCCCATGGGTGCGTTCGCGCAGCTTGAGCCACTGCTTGATGAAGATGTTGGAGAGCACGAAGGTGATGGCCCAGAGCACCATCAGGAAGGCAGCCGAACGCCCGATATTGGTGAAGGTGAAGGCCTCGAGATAAGCCTGCACCTGGAACACCATCAGGCGGTCGCCCGGGCCGCCCTGGGTCATGGCGTAGATGATGTCGAACTGCTGGATCGCATCCAGCATGCGGAACAGGCTCGCGGTGATGATGTAGGGCGTCAGCATCGGCAGGGTGATGCGGAAAAAGACGAAGCTCGCCGGCACGCCGTCCAGCTCGGCCGCCTCGAAGGGCTGGCGCGGCAGCGAGCGCAGGCCGGCCAGCAGCAGAATCATCATGAAAGGCGTGTAGACCCAGACGTCGACCAGCACCACGGTGAACAGCGCCGTGCTCGGGTCCGAGGCCCAGCGGAAATCGGTCAGGCCGACCAGGCCGACCAGGTAGCTGAGCACCCCGAAGTTCGGGTTGGTCATCAGCTTCCACATCAGCGCGGCGATCGCCGGCGCGGTCATCAACGGCAGGATCAGAAGCACGCTGAGAACGTCGTTCATCAGGCTGCGTTCGCGCAGCAGCAGGGCGATGGCCAGGCCGAGCAGCAACTCGGCGCCGACTGTCAGCAGGGTGTAGAGCAGCGAGACCTGGACCGTGTTCCAGAACGCCGGGTCGCTGAGGAAGTCCTGGTAGTTATCGAACCAGATGAAGCCGCGCGTGAAGGGAAAGGCCAGGTTGTAGCGCTGCAGCGAGTAGTAGACGGCGGTGCCGAAGGGAATCAGGATGCCGATGGTCACCAGCAGCGCCGGCAGGCTAAGCAGATAGGGCAGTGCCCGGCGCGGCAACCCGCGCCGGCGCAGCGGATGCGCCAGCGCCAGGCCCGTCCCGGCCAGAGCCGTTTGCCGTTCGACCGCGCTCATCTCAACCCCGGTTCCGCCGCGCGTCCTTCGCGATGAGTCCGGCGGCAAGGACTATAACGACAAAGAAGGGGGACGGCCCGCGGGACGGGGGCCACGGGCCGTCCGGCCATTCGATCAGCGCAGACCGGCGCCCTTGAGCTGCCGGTTCACGCTTTCGGCAAGCTGATCGAGGCCTTCGTCGACCGCCACCTCGTCGGCCACCATCTTCTGCAGGGATGCCGCCCACTCGGTGGTCAGGTTAAAGAACAAGGGCTGCGGCGTGAAATAGATCTTGGAGCCCGGCGCCGAGGCCTCGTACTGCTCCAGGTAGCCCGGATAGCTCTTGGCGATGCGGTCGCGGAAGACCTCGTCGTCCCAGACCGACTGGCGGACCGGGTTGACGAAGTCCATCTTCTGGGCGCCGAACAGGCCGTGCTCGGTGCCGGTGGCCCACTGCATCCAGTACCAAGCCGCCTCCTTCTGATTCGAGAAGTTGTTCATGGCGAGCGACCAGATCCAGACATTCGGCGTCGGCTCGGTGGCGTCCGGGTTGGCGGCGAAGGCGGCATAGGCGATGTTGCCCGCTTCCTTGGTGCCGCCGTTCATGAAATAGCCCAGGATGTCGGCATCGAAGATCATGCCCGAGGCGCCGGCACCCAGGTCGTTGCCGACCTCGTACCAGGTGTAGGTCGACCAGTTCCTCGGCCCCGACTCCTTGATCATCTCGACCCAGAGCTGGGTGAAGGCCTTGCCCTCGGCACTGTTCATGGCGGCGGCGAGCTTGCCGTCCTCCATCACGAAGTCGCTGGCGCCGTAGTTGACGAAGCCCGAGAGATAGCCCGGGTGGATGGTCGCCCAGGAGCGCGAGCCGCGCACGCCGATGCCGTACTTGCCGCCGGCGTCCTTGGTGATGCGGGCGGCCTTGTCCTTCATGTCGGGCAGGTGCTCCGGCGGGCTCATGCCGAGCTGGTCGAATAGCGGTTTGTTGTAGGCGACCGAGTTGAGCTCGAAGCCCCAGGGCATAGCCCACTGCTTGGCGCCCTCGCCGCCCAATGCGGCTCCCGGCACCCCGGACCAGGCGGTCGAGGCGCGCAGGTTGGGCAGCACGTCGTCCCAATTGTAGTTGGGCGCGGCGGTCGCAATGTACTCGTTCATATCGACCAGCCAGCCGGCCGGGCCGTACTGCCAAGTCTGATAGGCGCCGGTCATGAAGGCATCGTACTGCGTCGACCTGGACGAGAGCGCCGCGGTGACCTTGTCGAAGTAGACGTCCTCGGGAAAGACGTCGTACTTCACCTCCATGCCGGTCAGCGTCTTGAAGTTGTCCAGGTTGGCGATCATGGCGTCGGTGTAGGGATGCTTGTTGAGCAGCAGGGTCACTGTCTTGCCGGCGTGCTTCTGCCAGTCGTGGTCGGCCGCCAGCGCCCTGGTCGAAGCGCTGTTGAGCAGGAAATTGGCGGCGACCGCGCCGACGCCGAGCGCCGTCATGCGGTCGATGAAGTCGCGCCGGCTCATGCGCCGCTCGACGACCGCCTGTGCCAGATCCTTTTCCTTTTCGTACATTGGGCTCCTCCCTCTTTTGCTTATGGTCCGCCGTTCGCGGCGTCCGTTACACGCCTAGTTCGACGATCCTCCGTGCGGTGGCCTCGTCGGTAATCAACTGCCTGATCAGCCCGGTCTTGAGCGCCGAGCGTGCCGCGCGGGCCTTGCCATGGCCGCCGGCCAGCAGAATCACCTCCTTGCCGGCCAGGCTCTCCAGCGGCAGAGCGATACAGCGCTGGTTGACCTGGGTGTCGACCGGCCGCCCGTCGGCGTCGATGAAGGTGCCGAGCAGCTCGCCGCAGGCGCCGCAGCGCACCACCTCGTCGTGCTCCTCGGCGGTCAGCACGTCGCTCTGCACCATGTGCGAGTCGCGCTGCACCGCGCCGACGCCGACCACCATGACCTGGGCGAGCCGGGCCAGGTCGAAGACCTGGCGCAGGGTGCGCTGGCCGAGGAAGACGGCCCGGTCCTCCTCGCTGTCGCAGCGGAAGGGCGCCGGCATGTAGTAGCCGGTGCCGCCGCTCTTGTCGGCCAGGCGGGCGATCACATCGAAGGGATTGGTGGCGGCCGAGCGGGTCAGGCTGCCGAGCAGGGCGACGAAGCGGAGGTCGGGCCGGCTGGTCCAGGGCAGCGCCTGCACCGCGGCCGCCAGGGTGCGGCCGTGGCCGACGCCGATCACGGTGATCTCCTCGCGCTCGAGCACCTGCTGCAGGGCCTGGGCGCCGGCCGGTCCCAGCACGCGCAACGGCAGGGGATCGTCGTCGATGCTGGGCGCGACGTGGCAGCCGCTCAGGCCGAAACGCGCGCAGAGGCTGTCTTCCAGCTCCAGGCAGGCGGTGACGGAGCCCTCGACGAAGACCTTGATGCGGCCCTCGCGCTGGGCCCGCGCGATCAGGCGCGCCACCTTGACGCGCGAGACGCCGAGTCGCTCGGCGATCTGCTCCTGGGTCAGGCCCCCGGCCAGCGAGAGCCAGGCCGCCCGTACGGACAGGTCCCCATCGGGCTGCACGAGGCCGTGCATGGTCTCCCTACCTCGATTTTGTTCATTTGTTCGCTTAATGCGAATTTGTTCACCACCCTATCGGGGCGGCGGCTGCCCGTCAAGAGCCCCGGCCAGCCTCCCGAGGAGCGGGCGTCCGAGGAAGCGGTCGCTTTCCCGCCCCTGCGGGCCGGCCCGGTCCGACAGTCCATTGCCCAGACCGGCTCAGCGACCGGCTGATGCTACAGGGGGACCGTAATCAGCGATTCTTGCGGCTGGCGGAAAGCGGGAGTCGGCGTGCTGGGGCACAAGTGAGGGCCGTTGCGGATGCCTGAAGCCACGGAGAGCCAGCCGGTCGACCCGGCCCCCGGCTCGCACTGGATCCCGATGATCCGCTGCCCCGCAAATCCACGCCTCATCGCCACGCCTCATCGAACGACCTCCTCTGGAAAACTCTGCAGCCCGATGTCCCGGGGCTGGGGAAGCAGCTCAGCCCAATCCCTGGCAGAGGTCGGCCACTGGCCGGCCAAGCTGGCGCACGCCCACGGCAGTCGGATCGAGCAACGGACATGACGCCATCGATTGCAAGATGGTCTCACCCCGATTCGAAATGTTCTAATACAGGATTCGTTCAGGGTGGCGAGCGTCGATGCGCCGGTATCGTCTGGCCGGGTCTCGGGCGACGACGCGATCATGCCCATCCACGATGCGACTGTCACCCGGCGGACCTTGTCCTGGTGAGGTCGCCTGACGCTGCGGGGGGCTCCGATGTGCCAAAGACATACTCTGTCCCTCGTCAGACGCGGCAGACAAGGGAGCGTGCGTTGAACGTCGTGGGAGGCGCTCTTCGGGGCTGATCATGGACTCTGCGTTACTAGTCACACTCCTGCTACTACCTTTCGTCGCCGCACCGGTGGTCGCGATTGCGGCGCGATGGAAGAGAGCGGCCGCCGCCTACGCTGCGGCGGCGGCCAAGCTCGTGGGGCTGGCGCTGCTGGCGCCCCTGATACCAGGCGTGCTGGCCGGGGATGCGCTTGTCGTCCACCTCTCCTGGCTGCCCGAATGGGGCCTCGACCTCGCGCTGAGACTGGACGGTCTCGGGCTGCTGTTTGCGCTTCTGATTCTGGGCATCGGGCTGCTCATCGTCCTCTATGCGGCCTACTACCTGCCCGAACACGACCGCCTCGGGCGCTTTTACGCGCTGTTGCTGGCATTCGCCGGCGGCATGCTCGGCGTCGTGCTGGCCGAGAACCTGATCCTGATGCTCGTGTTCTGGGAGGTGACGAGCCTCACCTCGTTCCTGCTGATCGCTTACAAGTACGAGGCGCATGACGCCCGCATTGCCGCGCGCATGGCACTTGCCGTCACAGGCGCAGGCGGGCTCGCGCTACTGGCCGGCTTCCTGCTGCTTGGGCATATCGCGGACAGCTTCGAGCTCAGCGAGATCCTGCAGCGCGGCGACGCCATCCGCGAACACCCGCTCTATCCGCTCATGCTGGTCTTGATCCTGCTCGGAGCCTTCACCAAGTCGGCCCAGTTCCCCTTTCACTTCTGGCTGCCGATCGCCATGGCGGCGCCGACGCCGGTATCCGCCTATCTTCACTCGGCGACGATGGTGAAGGCCGGCGTATTCCTGCTCGCGCGTCTCTATCCCGTGCTATCGGGCACCGAGCTGTGGCTTCTTCTGGTGGGCACGACAGGAGCCGTCACCTTCGCCTACGGGGCCTATATCGCGCTGCTGCGGCACGATTTCAAAAGCTTGCTCGCCTACTCGACCATAAGCCACCTGGGGCTCATCACGCTGCTCTTCGGTCTCGACACCTCCTTGAGCGCCGTCGCCGCGGTGTTCCACATCATCAATCACGCCATCTTCAAGGCCTCATTGTTCATGGCGGCCGGCATAATCGATCACGAATGCGGAACGCGCGACATGCGGCGGATCAACGGTTTGTTCAAGTACATGCCTTGGACCGGGACGCTGGCGATGCTGGCCGCCGGCTCAATGGCCGGCGTGCCGCTCCTCAATGGATTCCTGTCGAAGGAGATGTTCTTCACGGAGACGGTCGGGCATCCCGCCTTTCAGGGCTATACGACCTGGCTCCTGCCAGCCTTCGCGACCATTGCCGGCATGCTTTCCGTCGCCTACTCGGTACGCTTCGTGCACGACGTCTTCTTCAATGGCGAGCCGGTCGACCTGCCGCGAACGCCGCATGAGCCGCCGCGCTGGATGCGGCTTCCGGTCGAGGTTCTGGTTGTCTTGGTGTTGCTTGTAGGCTTCGTGCCGCAGCTGTCTGTCAGAGCCATCCTCGAGACCGCGGCGGAGAGCGTGCTGGCCGGGCCCTTGCCGGACTTCAAGCTCGCGGTCTGGCACGGCTGGAACCTGCCTTTGACAATGAGCATCGCCGCCTTCGGCTTAGGACTCACGCACTACTGGCGCCGCCATCATCTGTTCGATCTGCACGAGCGCTATGTGCCGAAGATCTCGAGCCCGGTTGCGTTCGAGCGCGTCTATCGTGAGGCCGGTCGCTGGTCGGCCAGGCTCATGCAAGCCATCGACAACCGCTCACTGCAGCGCTACCTAAGCCTGCTGCTCGCGTTCGTTCTGCTGTACGGCGGGTGGACCTGGTGGAGCGTCCAGGCAGGACAGCTGGCAGGCCCGCTCGAGGCCACAATGCCGGACGCGACGAGCCTCGTGGCCTTCGTCGCCCTCGTTGTCGGTGCCGCCGGCACGGTCGCCTATCGTCGCCAGCGGCTTGTGGCCGTCGTCTTCATGAGCGTCGTCGGGCTTGTCGTCGCCCTCGCGTTCATTCGCTTCAAGGCGCCGGACCTCGCACTGACTCAGCTCTCCGTCGAGGTGGTGACGATCGTTCTCCTGCTCCTAGCGCTGCGTTTTCTGCCCGGCGAGGCGAGGCCGCGAAGCTCGCCCGCCCGAAAGTCGCGCGATGCTGGCCTCGCCCTGCTCGGCGGCGCCGGCGTCGCAGCGCTAGCCTTCGCCATGTTGACGCGGCCGTTCGAGACGATCTCCGGCTTTCACCTCGCCAATTCCGTACCGGGCGGCGGCGGCAGCAACGTGGTCAACGTAATTCTCGTCGACTTCCGGGGCTTCGACACGCTCGGCGAGATCGGCGTGCTGGCCATGGCCGCGCTGGGCTTGAATGCGCTGCTGGACGGTCTGCGCCTCACGCCCTATGCCCACCGTGCCCGGAGAGAGGCGGACCGCCATCCGGTCATGCTGGCCGAGCTCATGCGCCCGCTGCTGCCGCTGGCGCTTGCCGTCGCCGTCTACATCTTTCTCCGAGGGCACAATCTGCCAGGCGGCGGCTTCATCGCCGGCCTCATCGCCGCCGTCGCGCTGATGCTGCAGTACCTGGCCAGCGGCATCGACTTCGCAACCGCGCGGCTGAGGGTCGACTACGTCCGCGTGCTCGGATTGGGCCTGGGCGTCGCCACGGCCACGGGGCTGGCGAGCTGGCTTCTGGGCTATCCCTTCCTCACCAGCACCTTCGGCTATGTCCATCCGCCGGTGATCGAGAAGTTCGAGCTGGCCTCGGCGATGGCCTTCGATCTCGGCGTGTTCCTGGTCGTGGTGGCAAGCATCCTGCTGGCGCTCTCCGAGCTCGGCAGCTTGAGCCGACGCGAGAAGACGTCAACGCAAACCACAAAGGCGGGGGTCTAGGTGACATGGAGGCGCTGGTTTCGCTTGGCCTTGGTGTGCTGTCCGCCTGCGGCCTCTACCTTGTCCTGAGGCCGTCCACCTTCTCGGTCGTGCTCGGACTCACGCTCCTGTCCTATGCGGTCAATGCGCTGATCTTCTTCGGCGGACGGCTCGATGCGACGGCGCCGCCGCTGATGCTTCCCGGATTGGACGGCCATGCCGATCCGCTGCCGCAGGCTCTCGTGCTGACGGCGATCGTCATCGGCTTTGGCATGACCGCCTACCTCGTCGCCTTGGCATTGCGCGCGAAGGGCGAGAGCGGCACGGACCACGTCGATACGGGGGAGGACCGATGAGCCACCTGCCCGCCCTTCCCGTCCTGATCCCTCTCGGCGCCGCGGTGCTGCTGCTTGTCCTGCACGGCATCGACAACGCGGGCAGGCGCATCGTCTCGCTGCTCTCGGTTCTGGCCCTCGCGGCAGTAGCCGCTGCCCTGCTGCTGTCGGCGAGCGATGGCACAATCCAGGTCTACCGGCTCGGCGACTGGCCGGCTCCCTATGGCATCGTGCTCGTGCTGGACCGGCTCGCGGCGCTCATGGTCACCTTGACCGCCATGTTGGCGCTGCCAGTCGTACTGGCAGCGACGTCAGGAGCGGACACGCGGGGACGCCACTTCCACGCTCTGCTCCAATTCCAGATAGCAGGGCTGAACGGCGCGTTCCTTACGGGCGATCTGTTCAATCTTTTCGTCTTTTTCGAGATCCTGCTGCTTGCCTCCTACGGTCTGCTGCTGCATGGGGGCGGACTTGCGCGGGTTCGCGCCGGGCTTGCCTACGTGATCCTGAACCTCGTCGGCTCGGCGCTCTTTCTCATTGCGCTCGGCCTGTTGTACGGCACGTTGGGCACCCTCAACATGGCGGACATGGCGACGATCTTGCCGCTTGTCGCCTCGCAGGACCAGGCGCTGGTCAGGACAGCGGCGGCGCTGCTGGTGGCGGTCTTTCTGCTGAAGGCCGCGCTGCTGCCGCTCGGCTTCTGGCTTCCGCATGCCTACACGGCGGCCTGCCTGCCCGTGGCGGTCCTGTTCGTGATAATGACCAAGGTGGGCATCTATGCCTTGTTGCGCGTCTCCACGGTCGGCTTTGCCGCAGCGCCCTTCACGGCGGACCTGCTGCAGCCCTGGCTGCCGTGGCTGGCGGTTGCCACCATCGCCGTCGGCACCGTCGGCGCGCTCGCCGCCGATCGCCTTTCGATGATCGTCGCCAACCTGGTGCTGATCTCGAGCGGAACGCTGCTGCTCGGCGTCGCCGCCTTGAGCGTCGAGGCGATGACGGCCGCGCTCTACTACCTGGTGCACACGACGGTCATCACGGCCGCCCTGTTCCTGTTGGTCGATGCGCTTTCGCGGCAGCGTGGCGCGCTTGCCGATGAACTGGAGAAGGGCCCCCGGCTGGCCAGCCTGGTGACCCTCGGCGCGGCCTACCTCCTGCTGGCGATAGCGGCAAGCGGCGCGCCGCCGCTTTCCGGCCTGCTCGGCAAGCTGATGGTCATGCAGTCCCTCGCGGCGACCGTGACGGCACCCGCCGCGTGGGGCGCGTTGCTTGTCTCCGGCCTCGTCGTGGCCCTCGTGCTGGCGCGGGCGGCCAGCGCCTTCTTCTGGGAGCCAGGCCCGGCGGAGAAGGCGGGCCCTCCGGCCGGGACAGCGCCGCCGCGGGCCAAAGGCCTGTCGCTGGCGCTGATACTGATGGTCGCCGTGACGCCTGTTCTGACGCTGGCGGCCGCACCCATCGCCGGATACGCGCGGGCCACGGCGCAGGAGCTATCGGCCAGGGAAGCCTACGTCACGGCGGTGTTGGGAATGCAAGCCACCATCGAGCGGGAACGCCGGCCATGAGCCTGATCGAACGCCTCGTTCCGCAACCGATCATGACGCTCGGGATCCTCGGGCTTTGGATGGTGCTCGCGTCAAGCCCGAGTCTCGGCAATCTGCTGCTCGGCACGATCCTGGGCCTGGCCATTCCATGGCTTACCCAGAGCTTCTGGCCGGACCACCCCGGCGTCGCCCGTCCGATCCGCGGCGTCGTGCTGTTCGTCCGCGTCGTCGGCGACATTCTCATCGCAAACTGGCAGGTGGCGCGCCTGATCGTTGGGCCGCTCGAGCGGCTCCGCCCGGCGTTCGTGCAGATCCCCATCGAGATCGACGATCCCTTCGTCGCCACCCTGCTCGGCAGCATCGTTTCGTTGACGCCCGGCACCGTTTCGATCGAGATCGACCGCGAGCGTCGCGTGCTGACGGTCCATGCCTTGGACGTTGAGGACCAATCCGAGATGATCGCCACGATCAAGTCGCGCTACGAGGTTCCGCTGAAGGAGATCTTCGGATGCTGAGCATCGCAATTTCCCTCGCCCTGACGGCCCTTGCGATCGCCATAGCGCTCAATCTCTGGCGGCTCATCAGGGGCCCGAGCAAGCCGGACCGCATCCTGGCGCTCGATACGCTTGCCATAAACACCATAGCCCTCGTCATGCTGGTGGGTATTGGCCTTTCGTCCGCGGTTTTCTTCGAGGCCGCACTCCTCATCGCCATGATGGGCTTCGTCGGGACGGTGGCGCTCTGCAAGTTCCTCCTGAGCGGCGACATCATAGAGTAGGAGCCAGACATGCTAACCGAGCTGGTGACATCCGTACTTATCCTGATCGGCGCGGCCTTCGCGCTCTTCGGCTCGATCGGGCTCGCGCGCCTGCCGGACTTCTTCACCCGCTTGCACGGCCCGACCAAGGCTACGACGCTCGGCGTAGGATCGATCGTGATCGCCTCGCTGGTTCACTCCAGCGCCGTGAGCGGCAGCCTGAGCCTGAGGGAGCTCGCAATCTCACTCTTTCTTTTCATCACGGCGCCCGTCAGCGCGCATCTGCTCGGAAAGGCCGCGCTGGTCACGAGTGGCCGAAGCGACAAGCGGGCCGGAAGCTGAACCGCATCCCCTCCGGGGGCTGCCACGAAGCCGATAGGAGTTCGACATGCTTCACACCGACATCCCGAGCGAGACCGAGCTGCGCGAGCTCAACGCCTTCCGCGGCGGCATCTGCGTCTCGCTCTACCTTCCGACCACGCCGGTCACCCGTGCGGCCAAGGGCGACTGCATCCTGTTCAAGAACCTGGCCACTAAGGCCATCGGCCAGCTCAAGGATGCCAAGGCCAACAAGCGCAAGGTGGCGTCCATCGAGGCGTCCCTCATGGAGTTGCACGACGACGACCTGTTTTGGGCCTACCTGGCGGATGGTCTCGCCGTGTTCGCAACGCCGGAGGAGGTCAGGACCTTCCGCCTGCCGATCGCGCCGGCGCAGGCGGCGGAGGTGTCCGACCGCTTTCATGTCAAGCCTCTGGTGCCGCTCTTGGCCTTCCCGGGCGCCAGCTTCGTGCTGGCCCTGTCGCAAGGCGCCACGCGCTTCATCGAGGTCACATCCGCCTTCGCGGGACGGGTGAAGGTCGACGACCTGCCAAGGAACATGTCCGATGCGGTCAGGCGCCAGCTGCCGCGTGACCGGGCACCGAGCGGCCGCATCCAGGGCAGCGAGGGAATGCGTGTCCTAACGGGCCAGTATTGCCGGATCGTGGATCGGGCGCTGAGGCCCATCCTCACCGGTTTGAGGGTACCGCTGATCCTGGCTTCGGTGGGAGAGCTGGCGGCGATCTACCGGATGCACAACAGCTACCCACACCTTCTCAAGTCCGTGATCGCAGGAAACCCGGAGCAGACGTCCGAAGCAGAGCTGGCAAAGAAGGCGCGCGACATGGCCCGCAGGCACGCCAGAAAAGTGATCCGAGAGCGCCTGATGCAGGTCGAGCATCGTGCCGGCGACGCCCTGGCCAGCACGGACGTGGCGGAGATTGCGCGCGCCGCCGTCAAAGGCGGTATCGCGACGCTGCTCGTCGACGTTGCAGCGCCCCATCCGGGCGCTGTCGATCCCGAGACAGGCGCGATCAAGCTGGCGACCAGATCGGGGGCTGACACCTACGATGTGATCGACGAGCTGGTTGGGCTAACGCTTGGCGCGGGCGGCGAGGTCTTGCCGCTGGGTGCCGCAAGCTTGCCGAATGGGAGCCCGGCTGCCGCGACCTTCAGGTTCCGCCTGTAACCGCCTGGGCCTTCGTCCCTTGACGAGCAGGGCGATCGGCCCCCTTCAGCGCTGGTGCGGCGGCAGGAGTGGCTGCGTCAAGCCCGGCATGGTCCGATCGAGAGCTGCACGAGGCAAAAGTGGCCAAGGCACTTCTCCCTATCGAAAGATGAATGGCACTGGACACCACGTCGGCAAGTGCTTGTCCTCCAGCCCGCCGGTCATCCAGGCCATGATGAGTATGACGATGATCGGATTCGCGTATCCGTCCTTGCTCAAGCTCGCCCAGTGCTCAGCAGGGCGACAATGCGCTTCTCCGCTTCCACGATCACGAGCAGCAGCGCACCGACCCCGACGATCACGATGCCGTCGCCAAGAGACACCGGACGGCTCCCGAAGATCGCCTGCATCGGCGGCAGGTAGGTGAAGGCAAACTGCGCGGCTGTCACGGTTGCGATGCCGACGAGGACCGCGCGGGTGCCGAGAACGCCCCGCAAAGTCAGCGACGTGCCGTGCACGAAGCGCACGCTGAACAGATAGAATATCTCCATGACGACCAGGGTATTGACGGCCATGGTGCGGGCCGTCTCGACCGGCAGACCCCTCGTGATCGCCCAGGCATAGATGCCAAATGTCCCTGCGACCATAAGCCCGGACACGAACAGGATGCGCCACAGGACCCGGCCGGAGATCAGTGCCTCGCCCGGGCTGCGCGGCGGGCGCAGCATGGTGCCGGGCTCGGTCGGCTCAAAGGCAAGAGTGAGCGCCAGCGCGACGGAACTGACCATGTTGACCCAGAGGATCTGCAGCGGCGTGACCGGCAGAGCAAACCCGAGCAGAACGGCCAGGATGATCACCATCGATTCACCCCCATTGATCGGGAGCAGGAACGAGATCACCTTCCTAAGATTGTCGTAGACGGTTCGGCCTTCGCGCACCGCGGCGACGATCGAGGCGAAATTGTCGTCGGCGAGCACCATCTCGCTCGCTTCCTTGGCGGCTTCAGTCCCCTTCCGGCCCATCGAGACGCCGACATCCGCGCGCTTGAGCGCGGGGGCATCGTTCACGCCGTCGCCGGTCATGGCGACGATGGAGCCGTCCTTCTGAAGCGCCTCGACCAGCCGCAGCTTGTGCTCGGGACTTGTGCGGGCGAAGACCGTCGCCTCCTGCGCATGTCCATGGAAGAGTGCGTCCTCGACCTCGTCGAGGTTGCTGCCCGTGACGGCCTTGGGATCCTTGGCGAGGCCGAGTTGGAGAGCGATGGCGCGCGCGGTTGCCGCGTGATCGCCGGTGATCATCTTGACCCGGATGCCTGCGGCTTGACATTCCGCGATCGCCGCGACGGCTTCGGGACGTGGGGGATCTATCAGTCCGACGAGGCCCAGAAGAGTCAGCCCCTGCTCCACGTCCGGCGGCGAAAGGACGTGCGTATCGTTTGCCATCTCCCGCCGGGCAAGGGCGATCACGCGCTGGCCATTGGCCGCGAGGCTTTCGATCTGGCGGTGCCAGCGGTCTGCATCGACCGGCAGATCACCATCGCGGGTGGCGACATGCGCACTCATCGCCAGGATGCGCTCGGGCGCCCCCTTGACGTATGCGTTCCGACGATCGCCCGAGGCAGCGTGCAACGTCGCCATGTAGCGGTGACGGGAATCGAAGGGAATCTCGTCGAGCCGGACGAAGCCCGTGCGAGCGGCCACGGCGTCGTGTCCGGCCTTGATCGCCAGAGAGACCAGTGCCCCCTCCATGGGATCGCCGTCGACCAGCCACTCGCCGTCCGTTTGTCGCAGATCCGAATCGTTGCACAGGAGGCCAGCGAGCGTGAGCTCCTCGAGGACTGGATCGGCCGCCGGGTCGATGGCCTCCTGCGCATCCGTCCGGAAACTTCCCGCGGGCTCGTAGCCCGTCCCGCCCACCTCGATACGGCAGTCTGCGCTCACCACCGTACTCACCGTCATCTCGTTCCGGGTGAGGGTGCCGGTCTTGTCCGAGCAGATCACCGACACGGAGCCGAGCGTCTCGACGGCGGGCAGCCTGCGGATGATGGCGTTGCGGGCCGCCATCCGCTGGACGCCCACCGCAAGGGTTATGGTCATGACCGCCGGAAGGCCCTCGGGGATGGCCGCCACCGCCAACCCGACAACCACCATGAAGGCCTCGTCGTAAGCATAGCTGCGCAGCAGGACGGCGAAGGCGAAGACCAGCGACGAGAGGGACAGAACCACGATCGTGATCTGGCGCGAAAGCCTGTCCATCTGGCGGATGAGCGGCGTGGTCAGTTGCTCCACCGTCCCAATCATGGCGCTGATCCGCCCGAGTTCCGTGGCGGCCCCGGTCGCGATGGCGACCCCGGCTCCCTGGCCGCCGGTGACGAAGGTCCCGGAGAACACCATCGAGAAACGGTCACCGAGCGCGGCACCGGCATCGACAGCCTTCACTGTCTTGTCCACCGGCACGGATTCGCCGGTGAGAATGGCCTCGTCCACCCGGAGATTGCGTGCCTTGACAAGGCGCAGGTCGGCTGGAACCCGGTCGCCCGCGTCGAGCAGGACGATATCGCCCGGCACCACCTCGTCGGCACGGATCGTCACCCGACGGCCGGCTCGGACCACCGAGGCGTTCGGGTCGATCATCCCGCGGATCGCCTCCAGCGCCCTCTCGGCGCGCCCCTCCTGGACGAATCCGATCATCGCGTTGACGATGACAACGCCGAGAATGACCACCGCATCCGTGCCGTCGCCGATCGCCGCCGCGAGTACGGCAGCGGCAAGCAGGACGTAGATGAGCAGGTTGTGGAACTGACGCAGGAGGCGCATGAAGGCGCTGCGGCGCGGACCCTGCGGCAGACGATTGGGGCCGTAGGCCTCCAGGCGGCGCCTGGTTTCCTCCTCCGAAAGACCGTCGGCACTCGCCTGAAGGGCATCAAGGGCCTCGTCGGTGGCGACGGCATGCCATGCGAGGTCTGGCATGGTCATCCGGGAACCCGCCTCCGGCTTCGGATGCACGACCGACGGCGAGGACGCGCGTTTGGATTTCAGACTGCGCATGGCGTCCTGCTCCTTCGATGTCGTTGGACCATCCCTGGCCGGTCAGCCTCAGAGGCTTGAACCGAAGCGGGCGACCATTAAGGCATAGTCGCCGCCTCGAGGGCGCCACCGCACTGATTGGCGAAGAGGTCGTATCCCTCCTCGATCCGGTCCAGCCCGACACAGTGGGTGACGAGCGGACGTATATCGAGACGGCTCGATGCGATTACCTCCATCCGACGGCGCATCCGTTCCTTTCCAGCTGGGCGAAGGGTCGTGACGATGGTGCGGACTCCGAGCCCCGCGCCCATCGGCGAGCCGCGTGCCGGCCGTCGCGCCGGCGTTGAGGAGATCGGCGGAGCCCTTCACTGACGGGGATCGGCGGCTCAGCATGTGAATGCCCTTGAGCATCTGTCGATAGGAGACTATTCGACCGTAAACGTTGGCGCGAACCAGGCAGGGGCCAGGGATTCTTCCGGACCAATGACATCGACGTTGTCAGGGGTCACCATCTGGACAACGGGCCCGGCGTGCAAGACATCGAGCTTGCCTTCAAGGGATCGAATCGCCTGATCAATCGCCAGGCGACCCTGCAACACCGGAAAATCGGTGGGCGCCGCCAGGATACGGCCACGCTTGATGCCGCGGTACACCGCATGGGTGAAGTAATCCGCCACCACCTCGATCCGGTCGATGAGCCCCCGGGCGCGTAGCACACTGATAGCGGCCTCGGCGGTCACGGCGCTGCCCACGATGTAGTCGAGGTCGGGCCGTTCCTCGAGCGCTTCTTCGATGAGGATGAGCTGGATCTCCTTGCCGGTGTCGCCGTACTTGGTGAGCACGACCTCGACCGCGCTGTCGGCGATGGCACCGATGAAGCCTTCCTCGACGAAGTCGGTCCAGCCGGCCCCTTCGGGGCCGGGAAACCAAGCGATCCGGACCGGCGCGCTGCCCTTCGGGTGCAGGGCGGCGAGAAATTCGCCAGTCCGCGCTCCCAGGCTCACCCAGGAAACCCCGGACTTGGCTGTAATCCCGTCGTCGGCGATGTCGTTCACCGCCGCAATCACGGGCGTGGTCTGTGATATCTCAAGGATCAGGTCCGTCAGACCGCGATAGGAGACGGTTCCGACAACGAGCGCATCGGCACCCCAGGCCACGCAGTCGCCGATCTGGGCGCGCTGGCGGTCCAGATTCGGGTAGCCGCCCGCCTCGAGCACGCGAAGCCGGATGCCCAGGCGGCGCGCCTCCTCGACCATGCCGTAGTTGACGCTGATCCAGTAGGAGTCCTTGAGGTGCGGGTAGGAGGCGCAGAGCCGCCATGGCTGCGTTGCGCGTTCGAGCGGACGATAGTCGATGACCTGGGACGGATTCGCGTAGTCGAACGGCGGCTGCCAGGTCTCGAGGCGCCAAGTTCCGTCACCGGCCCATGCCGCAACGGCCGCCCCAGCGAGCGCCACGACCGAAACGAGCGACGATACCAGCCGTTTCACGTGAAAGTCTTCTCCCTGCGCGCTGGTCTTTGCCCTTCCAAAGGCAAGACCGCGAAGACATTATACTCGGGCAGGAGAGAAACTCGACGTTTCGGACGGCTTTTGCGGACCGAAAGCGACAAACTGTCGGGGTGCGACATGCGCGAAAGGCCCGCGCGCGGCGGCGGACTGGGGATCGGCGGCAGGCTCTTCCTCGCCTTTCTTTGCATCATGGCGCTGTCGATCGTCTCCAGCGTTGTCGGCTGGCGCGAGCTGCGCCGAGTTGCGGTTACCCAGACCACGATCGTCGAGCAGGCCATGCCGGCGGCGATCGAGGCACGGGAGGTCGCCGAGGTTACGGCCCAGCTGGTGGCCGCTTCGCCGCTCCTGACCGGCGCGCCTAGCGAGGAACTGCGGGATCGGGAGGCGCAGACCCTTTTCGCCCAGGCTTCACATCTGCGCGGGCTTCTTGCCAGGCTTGACGATGGCGGCCTTGCACCGCGATCACTCGAAGCGCTCACCGGCTCAGCGGAGCGCTTCTTGCAGAACCTGGAGCGGCAGAACGACCTGGTTCGCGCACGCCTGGCACTAGAGGACCGCAGCAGGCGCCTCATCTCCGAGGCGGGGCAGGCGACGATCGGGCTTTCCGACCTGACCGAGACCCTCGTGTCGAACGCCGCGGCCGGCAGCTCGGCGGTCATCGCGAACCTCTACGACCTTGTGGAGAACGAGGATGACATCGAGCCCGCCCTCCAGGCGCTCGACCGCCTGGTCGAGGTGGATCTCTACATGATGGAGGGCATGTTCGAGCTCCGCCTGCGCAGCTCGCAGGTCGGCCTGCTGCTGATTCAGCTGAATGCGGCCGCTACCGCTTCCGAGATCGGAGAAGTCGAGGCGACGATCCGCAGGAACCTGGAGATTATCGGGCGTCGCGTCGCAGGTATTCAGGATCCGGTGCGTCGGACGCAGGCGCAGGAGCTCTTTGGGCGCCTTGTCGCCTCGACAATCGAATCCGACGCCGAAACCCTCTTCGGCCTGCGCCGCCAGATCCTTGCGGTTGCAGCGGAGATCGCGCTGCTGGCCGCCGAGAACCGCGAGCTATCGGAACAGCTGCGCCGCGAAGTGACGCAGCTTGTCGATGAATCGCGCGGCTTTACCGAGGCCGCTGCCGTCGATGCCGAAGCCGCGGTGAGAGTCGGCACGACCACAATCATCGTCGCTTCGCTGGTCGCGCTGCTGATCGCAGCCGGCATTATCGTCTTCTATGTCCGCGGCAACATCATCCGGCGGCTCAGGCATCTGGCCGGCGTGATGACGGAGCTGGCGCACGGCAACCTCGAAGTACCGGTCGAGACGCGCGGCCGGGACGAGCTGTCCGAAATGGCGCGCAGCGTGCAGTTCTTCAAGGATGAGGCCGTGAGCAAGCGCGAGCTCGAAATCGAGCGGGAGCGCACGGCGGCAGAGCTGCGTCGCCACAAGACCAGGCTGGAGGAGCTGGTCACAGAACGCACGGAGCAGCTGTCCGAAGCCAATCGCCTCCTGCGGCAGGAGGTGGCCGAGCACGCCCGGGCGCGCGAGCAGGCCGAGCAGGCGAGCCGCGCCAAGTCCGAGTTCCTGGCCACAATGAGCCACGAGATCCGCACGCCGATGAACGGCATGCTCGGAATGCTGCGCGTCCTGCGAAAAAGCGATCTTGCGGCCGATCAGCAAGGTCAGCTGGAGATCGTCCAATCCTCGGGCGAGGCCCTGCTCGCGATCCTCAACGACATTCTGGACTACTCCAAGATCGAGTCTGGCCACTTGCAGCTCGAGTCTTGCGACTTCAGCCTCACGCGCCTGGTGGACGGCATCCTTTCGCTGCTGCAGCCGAGAGCGGAGGAGAAAGGGATCGCACTCACTGCTGACTACGGCAAGAGCGTGCCAGACCTCCTCAAAGGAGATTCGGGGAAACTGCGGCAGATTCTCTTCAATCTGATCGGCAATGGCCTGAAGTTCACCGAGGTGGGCCGAGTAAAGCTCGAAGTCTCCCGGCTCGAGCACGACGATTCGGATCGCGTCGGCCTGCGCTTCGACGTTGTGGACAGTGGCATCGGCCTGCCGGCAGCTCAGGTGGAAAGGGTCTTCGAAGCCTTCTTCCAGGCGGATTCCTCCGCCTCGCGCCACTATGGCGGAACCGGGCTCGGCCTGGCGATCTGCCACAAGCTGGTGACGGCAATGGGCGGAGAAATGGGCGTCGAAAGCAAGGAAGGCCTCGGCAGCCGCTTCTGGTTCACACTGTCCTTCGCGCCGGGCGCAGCGCTGGCGAGAGAGCAGCCCCCCGCCTCCCAGCACCGCGCGGCGCAAGATCTGGGCCCGCGCGCGATACTCGTGGTCGAAGACAACGAGATCAATCGACTGGTCGCCAAGTCGTTCCTTGAGAACATGGGCCACAGGGTCACTCTGGCCGCCGACGGGCGCCAGGCCTTGCAAGCTGTGGAACAGGCCCATTTCGACGCCGTGCTGATGGATATCAGCCTGCCTGGCATGGACGGGCTCGAGGCGGCCCGGCGTATCCGCGCCTTGCCCGACGCCGAGAAGCGCGCCGTACCGATCATCGCCATGTCGGCGCACGTGTTCACCTGTGAGATCGACGAGCATCTTCAGGCCGGGATGGACGCCTTCATCGGAAAGCCGATGTCGCCGGAGCGCCTGGAAGCGGTGTTGTTCGAGGTTCTGTCAGGAGGTGCACGGCGGGCCTGGCGCGCAGGACCGGACATGGCCCCGGCCAATGGCGGCGACCGGCCAGGCGAAATCCTTGCCCGGGATCTGCAGGTGATGGGCGCGGCGCGGACCAGGCGCATGGTTGAGCTGTTCCTCGGCACGACCCCCGAGCGCGTCGAGGCTCTGGGCGCCGCCGTTGCGGCCGAGGACCTGGCCGCCGTCTCCTTTGCCGCGCACAGCCTGAAAGCCTCCGCAGGCAGCGTGGGCCTGATACGGCTCGCCCAACGGCTAAGCGCCCTGGAAGCAGCGGCAGAAGCCCGGAGGACCAAGGAGCTTGCCGAGCTGTTCAACGGCTTCGATGCGCTCTACCGGGATTCCACCAGGCTGCTCAGCGACTCGTGGGACCTGCTCTCCGGACAAGCCTAGTACCAACTTCCAGCACTACCTGAGTCACCCCCACCCCGGCCCTCCCCCGTCAAGGGGGAGGG
>JBHJOF010000051.1:0-6950 GCA_050330055.1 Kiloniellales bacterium | reverse complement strand
GTCACCATCCAGGCGCAGATACTGCAGCTGATGAAGGATCTGTCACGCGATCTGGGAATCGCGCTGGTCATCATCACCCACAACCTTGGCGTGGTGGCGCGCTACGCCGACCGCGTCATCGTCATGTACGCCGCACGGATGGCCGAGCAGGGGACGGCGGACGAGGTCTTCGCGCGGCCGCGCCACCCCTATACCGTCGGGCTTCTGAGGTCGGTCCCGCGCCTCGACCAGCCCCGCCGGGGCAAACTCGAGACCATCGAGGGCCTGCCCCCCAACCTGCTCGACCCGCCGCACGGCTGCCGCTTCGCCCCGCGCTGCCCCGCCGCCATTGACGCCTGCACGGCGGCGCCACCGCCTCTCGACGAGGTCGAGCCGGGGCATTGGACGGCCTGCGTCCGGGCCCGCGAGCTGGCGGAGAAGGGCCCGGCGGCACTCGGCCTGACCGCGGAGGCGTCGCAGGTGGCGTACCGTCAGGAGGCCAAACAGGCCCAGCCCCTGGTCGAGTTGGTGGACTTGACCAAGCACTTCGTCACCTCGTCGGGCTCGTGGATCTTCGACGAGCCGCCGGCGCTGGTGCGCGCGGTGAACGACGTCAGCTTCTCGATCCAGCCGGGGCGAACGCTCGGCTTGGTAGGCGAGTCCGGCTGCGGCAAGACCACGGTCGGGCGCCTGATCCTCAGGCTGGAGGAGGCCACGTCGGGCAGGGTGCTGTTCGAAGGCGACAACCTGACCTCCGCCGGCCGCGAGCTGTTGAAGCGCCTGCGCCGGAAGATCCAGGTGATCTTCCAGGATCCCTACTCCTCGCTCAATCCGCGCATGACGATCGGCCAGATCATCGCCGAGCCGATGCTCGTCTACGGGCTGGCCAAGGACAAGAAAGAGGCGAGAGCGCGGGTCGAGGAGTTGCTGACCCAGGTCGGCCTGTTCGCCTATATGGCCGAGCGCTATCCGCACGAGCTCTCCGGCGGGCAGCGCCAACGCGTCGGCATCGCGCGCGCGCTCGCCATGGAGCCCAAGTTCATCGTCTGCGACGAGCCGGTCTCGGCGCTCGACGTCTCAATCCAGGCGCAGATCATCAATCTCCTGGAGGATCTCCAGGCGAGGTTCAGCCTCACCTATCTCTTCATTGCCCATGACCTGGCCGTGGTGCGCCACATCTCGGACCGCGTCGTGGTGATGTATCTGGGCAGGGTGATGGAGGTCGCCGACCGGGAGTCGCTCTACACGAACCCGCGCCACCCCTACACGCAGGCGCTGCTTGCCGCTGTGCCGATTCCCGATCCCGCCGCCGAGCACGCCCGCGAGCACACGATCCTGAAGGGCGAGGTGCCAAGCCCGCTCAATCCACCGACGGGCTGCGTCTTCCGCACCCGTTGCCCTCTTGCGACGGAGAAATGCGAAGCCGTCGTTCCGGAATTGAAACAGATCGGAAAGGATCACTACGCAGCTTGCATAATGCTGTGACCGGTATCACCATGCGCGCTAAAGGCAAGAGCCACCGCCTATCAGAAAACAACTGTGGCAATGCAACAAGGGAGGACTTACCAGATGAAAAGACAGCTCTCTTTGATTATCGCCTTGGCGGCGGTAGTGGCCGTCGTGCCGGCCACCGCCGAGGCGCAGACGCCCAAGCGCGGCGGAGAGCTCAAGTTCGCCGTCAGCGCCGAGCCGCCCAACTACGACTGCCATGCGAACACCTCCTTCGCCTTCATCCATCCGGTCCGGCCCCACTACAACACCCTGCTCAAGTTCGACCCGGCCAACTACCCAGCGGTGGTCGGCGATCTCGCCGAATCGTGGGACGTCTCCGACGACGGCCTGACCTACAGCTTCAAGCTGAAGCAGAACGTGAAGTTCCACGACGGCACGGACTTCACGTCGGAGGACGTCAAGGCGACCTATGAGCGCATCGCCAACCCGCCGGAGGGCGCGGTGTCGATCCGCAGGGCCGCCTACAGCGACATCGCGGCGATCGAGACGCCGGACCTGCAAACGGTGGTGTTCAAGCTCAGCGAGCGCAACGCCTCCATGCTGACCAACTTCGCCTCGCCCTGGGACTGCATCTACAGCGCGGCGAAGCTGAAGGAGGACCCCAAGTTTCCCGAGACCAACATACTCGGCACGGGGCCGTTTCGCTTCGTCGAGCACGCGGCCGGCTCGCACTGGGTCGGCGAGCGCTTCGCCGACTATCACGTGGAGAGCCTGCCCTATCTCGATGGCTACCGCGCCATCTTCATCACCAATACGGCCGCGCGGGTGAACGCGCTGCAGGCGGGCGAGGTCCTGGCCGAGTTCCGCGGCCACTCGCCGGCCGACCGCGACAAGCTGGCAGGTGCGCTGGGCGACAAGATCAGGATCGAGGAGTCCCCTTGGATCTGCAGCCTGGTCGTGACCTTCAACACCGAGAAGGAGCCCTTCGACGACGCCCGCGTGCGCCGCGCGCTGTCGCTCGCCATCGACCGCTGGCAGGGTGCCGAGGCGCTGTCCAAGATCGCGCTCGTGCGCCACGTCGGAGGCGTTCTGCGGCCGGGCTATGAGCTGGCTGCGTCGGAAGAAGACCTGGCCACCTATCCGGGCTTCGGCAAGGACATCACGGCGGCGCGCGAGGAGGCCAAGAAGCTTCTGGCCGAGGCCGGCGCTCAGGACCTCAAGTTCAAGTTCCTGAACCGCAACATCCCGATGCCCTATACGCCGGTCGGCGTGTTCCTGATCGACCAGTGGCGCCAGATCGGCGTCGATGTCGAGCACGAGCAGGTCGAGACCAGGGCCTACACGTCCAATCTGCGCGGCGGCGACTACGAGGTCGGGCTGGACTTCAACTGCGACGCCGTGGACGATCCCAACCTGCAGCTCGCAAAGTACATCTCGGCCGATCGCTCGCCGATCAATTTTGCGCGCTTCACCGATCGCAAGCTCGATGAGCTCTATGACGCGCAGAAGGGTGAGCTGGACAACGAGAAGCGAGCGACGATCCTGCGCCAGTTCGAGGAGCATGCCCTGACCGAGGCCTATACCTTCCCGACGATCTGGTGGCACCGGACCATCGTGACGTGGAAGGAGCTGCAGAACTGGCACATGTCGCCGAGCCACTACCTCAATCAGGACCTGGAAGCGGTCTGGCTCGACCAGTAAGGCAAGCGTTCCGGACGGCCCCGCTGGGGGCCGTCCGACCCCTCTTTCGTGAGTCGGCCGAGCAGCGATGCTTCGATACACCTTTCATCGCATCCTGTTTATGATACCGACGCTGCTCGGCGTCGCGGTGCTGGTCTTCGTGCTGCTTCGCATGATGCCCGGGGACATCGTCGAGGCGCGTTTCCTGGCCGAAGGCGGGATGGTGGATCCCGGGGCCATAGCGGCCGAGCGCGTCCGGCTCGGCCTCGACAAGCCGATCTGGCAGCAGTTCGTCGACTGGATCACCGGCATCATGGTCGGCGACTTCGGCATCTCAATGTGGACGGGCCGGCCGGTGATCGACGAGATCGGCAGCCGGCTGCAGCTGTCCCTGCAGGTCGCGATCATGGCCACGCTCCTGGCCACGGTGATCGCCATTCCGCTCGGCACTCTGGCCGCCCTGTACAAGGACAGCTGGATCGATCACGTGATCCGCGTGTTCGCCATCGCCGGGCTCGCGGTGCCGTCCTTCTGGCTCGGCATGCTGCTCATCCTGTTCCTGCTGCTCAACTTCAACTGGATACCGCCGCTGACCTTCATGCCGATCTATGAGGATCCCTGGCACAACCTGTCCCAGCTCGTTTGGCCTGCGCTCGCCGTCGGCTACCGCTACTCGGCGGTGGCGACGCGCATGACGCGCTCGACCATCCTGGAGGTGCTGCAGGAGGACTACATACGCACGGCCCGCGCCAAGGGAGTGTTCGAGCGCCTGGTGGTGTCGCGCCACGCCATGCGCAACGCCATGCTGCCGGTCGTCACGGTGATCGGCCTGGAGTTCGCCTTCCTGATCGGCGGCCTGGTCGTGACCGAGCAGGTGTTCAATCTGAACGGCATCGGCAAACTCTTCGTCGAGACGGTGACGCGCGCCGACTACACCATGGTCCAGGCACTCGTCATGCTGGTGGCCTTCTTCTTCATTCTGGTCAACTTCCTGGTCGATCTGCTGTACGCGGCGCTCGACCCGCGCATTAGGTATCGCTGACGTGACGACCGCGACCACCACGCCGGAGATCGCCTACAAGGTGCCGAGACGGCACCATCCGGTGATCCAGTTCGTCCTGACCCAGCCCTTGGGGGCGGCCGGGCTGGCGTTCATCGTCGTCCTCTTCGTCGCGTGCATCTTCGCCGAGCACGTCGCGCCCTACGATCCCCTGGCCCTCGACTTCGGGGCCATGCTCGCGCCGCCCTCCTGGGATCACTGGATGGGCACGGACGCCTTCGGCCGCGACGTCTTCTCGCGCATCATCTATGGCGCGCGCACGGCGCTGGCCGTCGGCTTCCTGTCGTCGCTGCTGGGCTCCGGTCTCGGCGCCGTCATCGGCGTCGTCTCCGCCTACTTCGGCGGCCGCATCGATATGGTGATCCAGCGATTCATGGACATCCTGCTGTCGTTTCCGATCATCGTGCTGGCCCTCGCCGTGGTGGCGGTGCTCGGCAAGTTTCCGGTCGGCGGGCTGGACATCAATCTCATCATCGCCATCGCGATCCCGATGATCCCCAAGGTCGCGCGCGTCGTTCGCTCGGCGGCGCTCGCCATCCGCGAGATGCCCTACATCGACGCTGCGCGCGCCGCCGGTTACAGCCATGGCCGCATCATCTTTCGCCACATCACGCCCAACGTCGTGGCGCCGTTCCTGATCATGTTCACGGCCTTCATCGCCCAGGCCATCCTGCTCGAGGCGTCGCTCTCGTTCCTTGGGCTCGGCGTGACCGAGCCGACCGCCGCATGGGGCCTGATGCTCTCCGGCACGTCGCAGGAGTTCTATCAGGAGGCGCCCTGGATGATCATCTTCCCCGGCCTTGCCATCAGCCTCGCCGTGTTCGCCTTCAACCTGTTCGGCGATTCCCTGCGCGACTGGCTCGACCCCAAGATCAAGCTGTAGGGCGGCCGGTGGACGGTCCCGCGCCTTGGCCGCTGCCGAATCCGTTGCGCTGCGGCCTTGCAAATGGCAGCCAGAGATCCTTGCTATAGGGACGAGCGTGTTGCGAGCGGAGCTACATGCGATGCGGCAGCGCCTGAGTCATCTGCTGGGAGCCGCCTGGACGGGCCTTCTCACGGCCTGTGCGTCCCCGCCGGCGACGCTTGGCGAAGCGCGGCCCGCCGACGAAGGCGAGCCCGCGCACATCGTCTACATCGTTAGCAACGGCTGGCACACGGGCATCATCCTCGACCGCCGCGATCTGCCACCGGACGTAGTGCCGGAAGCCGAGGACTTCCCCGCGGCCCTCTACTTGGAGTTCGGCTGGGGCGACCGTGAATACTATCCGACGCCGCGGCCGACCGTCGGCATGGCGTTGGCCGCCGCCCTGACGCCAACGCCGGCCGTGATGCACCTGGCCGGTCTCGCTCAGCCGCCGCGCCGTCAGTATCCACTGGCCGAGCTGCTGGCCATTCCGCTCACGGCACCGGCGCTCGACCGCCTCGCCTCGGGGATCGCTGCCGACTTCGAGCGCCCGGAGGGCGGCCGCGCCGAGACGATCGCCCCCGGCCTCTACCGCGACAGCCTCTTCTACCCGGCGCACGGCAGCTTCCATCTGTTCAACACCTGCAACACCTGGACGGCGCGCCAGCTGGCGGCGGCCGGGCTGGCGCTATCGCCCAGCGGCGTGGTTACGGCCGACGAGCTGATGAAGCGCCTGCGCGCGTTGCCCGGCGTGACGAACATGGCTGTGCGTCACATAGATGAAGGTGATCCCGAGGTCCTTCTGCAGGGCTGCCATCGCCGATTGCATCCGCACCCTCAGGTTGGTGGCCAGGGCGCTCAAGGGTTCGTCGAGCAGCAGGATAGGCGGCTCCGTCACCAGCACGCGTGCAAGCGCCACCCTTTGCCTCAGGCCACCCGACAACTCGTCGATAGCGCGGTGAGCGAAGTCGGCAATCTCCATGCGCTCCAGTGACCTGCCCCCGAGATTCGGTCACTCAGGTTGAGAGTTCGGGTTGCTGACTTTGCCCCGCTTGGGGGCTGCTTGTCATCGCTCCAGGGGCATGGCCCTGGAGCGATGCGGCGAATTCTTCGGACGTGGCGTAGCCGAGCGCGGAGTGCGGGCGGCTGGCGTTGTAGTCGATCCGCCGGGCCTCGGCGATGCGGCGGGCATCGTGGATGTCGAGGAACCAGTTCTCGTTGACGCATTCATCGCGGAACCTGCCGTTGAAGGATTCGATGAAGGCATTCTGGGTCGGCCCTCACCCTGAGCCTGTCGAAGGGGCCGGGCTCGATGAAGTGGAGCCGCACGCCGTTGCGCCAGTCCTCCTCCTAGGGAGAACCCTCTAGCCTCATGACCCGGATTCGGTGGAGCAGGTCACCTCTGACCCCGAGTTCGACAAATAGTGCCATTCGATTGCGCCGATGATCCGCGGAGTCGACGGTTCCGCGGATCACTCTGTCGGCTGCTCAACTGTGCCGAAGTTGGATCCCGATTGTTACCTACGTGTCACCTCCAGCACTTGGATGTGCTGGAGCCTGAAAAGAGAAAGCCGCCAATCCATTGGATTGGCGGCGTAATTTTGGCTGCGGGGGGAGGAAGCCACCGGGGGCCAAGCTCGCTGACCGCGCCTGTTTGATTTTGGTCGCGGTAGTTTACCCAGGTCATGGGCTCGCTGCCGCCGGGCCTTCCCACGACGCCGGCTCAGGCATCGTCGCGCGTCAGATAGGGCGCAAAGGTGGGCTTCATCAGCATGCTGCCGACGGTGCACAACCTGGACGCCTTCGCTTACCAGCCGGAGATCGTCAACGGCCGGCCGGAGACGGTCGCCTCCTGGGCCGCGCTGCTCGACGAGC